>CAIMGI010000159.1 GCA_903840505.1 uncultured Bacteroidota bacterium | reverse complement strand
GTGTATTCTTCAAAATTATATTTTAAAAAATCGCCTTCAATTATTCTATCTTTTATTTCAGGATAGTTTGCTTTTAAGTAAGCAATTGAATCGTAGTCGATATCAATCACCGTGGTTTCATAAGCCGTTTGTTGCAATAGGTATTTTGTTAAAACACCCATCCCCGGACCAATTTCCAATACTTTCTTATACTTGTCAGTATGCTTTAGTGACTCAACTATTGCATACGCAATTTTTTCATCTGTTAAAAAATGCTGACCTAAATGTTTTTTTGCTCTTACTAATTCTGCCATACATTACATTTTTGTCCATTTTTTAATAACTTCATTTTTCACTCTTTTAATTTTTATTGCGTACATCCCAGCTCTCAAATCTTTCACATTTATCAATAATTTATTTTGTGGTAAATAGCTTTCTACCAATATTTTTTTTACTATTTGTCCCGACATATCAATCAATTGAATTTCCTTTATTGGATTGGAAATGAGTCCTCCCATTACGTATAATTCCGACTGAGCAGGATTGGGATAAACAAGCACATTATCATTTATTGAATCCATTAAATTGTGAATGGAATTTCCATTTGAAAGTATATGCAATTCGGGATCAAAAAATGCGCTGTCGGCTTTAAAGTCCAATTTAATTTCAAATTGCTGGTCGGAAAAAGTATGACCGACTACAACTACAGTATCTTTTGATACTCCCTTAAACATAATAGGGACAGGCATTTCATAAAATGGAACGGAACTATGCGATTGTGTTTGACCTATGCTTAGTTGAACAACATTATCTGCATCCTGGCTCCAAAGAACCTTATACGAAGGATACCCTTCTCCAAAATACCAATCGTTAAAAAAGTAAGTTAAATCCTTTCCCGAAGTGTTTTCTAAATGCGACTTAAGTAATGGAGTAAGTGCAAATCCAAAATTACATTGAGGGTCGTTTAAATAATTATTTACGCCTTTAAAAAAAGCTGTATCGCCAATTACCCAACGCAACATATGCAGCACATAAGCACCTTTTGCATAGGTTAATCGAGCACTAAACAAACGTGATACAGTGGCAGTATCTGCAACGTATACCGAACCATCCAACTCCTTGGTAATGGCTTTTATCTGATTGTTTTTCCAAATAGGCCAATAAATGCCATCGTACATTTTTTCAAAAGTTAATCCTGTAAGGTAGGTTGCAAAACCCTCATTGAGCCACAAATCGCTCCACGAAGCACAGGTAACTTTATTTCCAAACCATTGGTGTGCCAATTCGTGCGCCATTAAATCGTGTACAAAAGCTCCAACAAAACTCATTGTTTGGTGCTCCATTCCGCCTCCCCAGCCAAATTCAGCCTGACCATATTTTTCAGCAGCAAAAGGATATTTCCCAAACAGCGAAGAGAATAATTGCATTACCCCTACTATGTCCTTTGTTTTTTGTTGGGTTTCAAATGCAGTTTCAGGATAAACATAATTCAAAACCATCACTGTGTCGTTACCTAATGGAACTGTATCGTTGTATGCAAAGTAATTTGTACAAGCAATACCTATTAAATAGGTTGCAATCGGAAAACAATGTTTCCAATGGAAACGGGTATCTCCTCCCAATTGGAGCGAGTCTTTTAACAAACCGTTTGATGCCACTTTATTGCCGGTAGGGCAAGTGACAAAAACATCTATTGAATCAATTTTATCGGTAAGACCTTGCTTACAAGGCCACCAATCCTTTGAACCATAGGGTTCAGATAAGGTCCATACTATTGATACACCTTCGTGTGTACCTTTACCGAATGAACCAAAGCCGGAACTTGCCGGAATACCTTGGTAATAAACTGTTACAGAATCGAGCTGTTGTTGTGCTAAAGGAGCAGCTAAAGTAATGCTTAACATATCGGAAGTATGCACAAAAACAAGCTGTACATTATTGCTTTTTACAGAATCGACAGTTAATACCGAAGATAAATCAAAATAGATTTGAGAAAAATTATTGACAAGGGGTTTAAACCAAGTAGTCACAGAACCCTTTATAAACAAGTTGTTCGGATTAATTTGCCAATTGAGTTGATGGTATACAATATTGTAGTTATCGGTTAGTGCAGATGCTGTTGCATTCATTTTGGCACTCGCGGCTTTTGCTTCAGAGTTTGCAATATCATCCAAACTAGCTACATTAAATTTTTGCGCAAACAAATGCACAGAAAAGGATAAAAAAAGGAATAGATATAGCAGTATTCTCATAAATGAGCTCAATTTATCAAAGTTACGAAATTGTATTTGCATTGAATCTTTTTTATTGCGTTAACATTGATTAATTTTGCAACCTTATGGAAAAGCGTCCTTTAATATTGGTAACCAACGATGATGGCATTTCGGCACCCGGAATAAAAGCCTTGGTGGAAGTAGTAGAAAAATTTGGAGATGTTGTGGTGCTTGCTCCCGACAAGCCTCAATCGGGTATGGGACACGCCATTACCATCAACTCTACTTTACGCATCAATAAAGAAAAAGTACACAATGTAACAGAGCAATACAGTTGCAGTGGAACACCAGTAGACTGTGTAAAAATTGCCATCAATAAAATTTTATCGCGCAAACCCGATTTAATTGTTTCCGGTATCAATCACGGATCCAATATGTCGATCAATGTAATTTATTCGGGGACTATGTCGGCTGCAGTAGAAGGAGCTTTGGAAGAAGTCCCTTCTATTGGATTTTCATTATGCGATTATTCTATTGATGCAGATTTTAGTGCTGCGAAAGTAATTGTTGAAAAAATATGCAAAACCGTTTTGTTACATAAAATGGCCTACGGTATTTGTTTGAATGTAAATATTCCAAAAGGAAAATTCGATGAAATTAAAGGAATAAAAATTTGCCGACAAGCAAAAGCGAATTGGATTGAAGAACTCGATGAACGATTCGACCCCAGTGGAAAACCTTATTACTGGCTTACCGGCAAGTTCGTAAATTTTGAAGAAGGAAGTACCGATACCGATGTGTGGGCATTGGACAATAATTACGTTTCGGTAGTGCCTGTTCAATTTGATATGACAGCACACCATACCATTGAAGCCTTAAAAAGTTGGAACTTATGATGCATAAATACAATAAGCTATGGGTGGGATTGGTGATGGGAATTTTGGTTCCATTGATCACCTTGTTTATTTATTATCAAATAAATTATTCCTTTTTACACCTTCAAACTTTTTTGTTCAAAATGTTTGTGAGCAATATTTTCACGCCTTTGTTAAGCCTCAGTGTAGTTGTAAATTTGGGTTTATTCTTTATCTTTATCAATAAAAACTTTTATTACGCTGCACGCGGAGTAATATTTGCCACTATAATTTATGCTATCATTGTGTTTGCACTAAAACTGGGATTAGAATGAAGTACTATGTAATTGCCGGAGAGCCATCGGGCGACTTACACGGTTCCAATTTAATAAAGGAACTGCGGGAGCTCGACCACAATGCCGAATTTAGGTGTTGGGGTGGGGACATGATGCAAAAACAGGGAGGTATGATTATCAAACATATTCGCGACCTTGCCTTTATGGGTTTCATTGAAGTAGTAATGAATTTACGTACCATACTCATCAATATTGAATTTTGTAAAAGTGACATTGCATCGTATAAACCCGATGCCATTATTTTAATTGATTACCCGGGATTTAATTTACGCATTGCACAGTACGCAAAATCAATCGGCATTAAAGTGTATTATTATATTTCGCCACAAATATGGGCTTGGAAAGAGAAGCGTGTTGAAATTATTAAGGCAAATGTTGACAGACTTTTTGCCATACTGCCTTTTGAAAAAGCATTTTATAAAAAACACAATTACAATGTTGATTTTGTTGGTCATCCACTGATGGATGCCATAGGAAACGAAGGCGATATATCCTGTAGCTTTGATGAGTTCGTTGAAAAAAACGGATTGTCCGGAAAACCAATTATTGCTTTATTGCCCGGCAGTAGGAAACAAGAAATCACAGCCATACTGCCTATTATGGTGAGTGTGAAAGATGATTTTCCGAATTACCAATTTGTAATTGCAGCATCATCAGCATTGCCTTTGAGCTTCTTTCAGCCTTTTGTACGCTCATCGGCAACAGTAAAAATTGTGTACAAACAAACCTATCAATTATTGCAACACGCATCGGCAGCCCTAGTTACTTCGGGCACCGCAACCTTGGAAACAGCTTTGTTTAATGTACCCGAAGTGGTATGTTACAAAGGAAGTTTTATATCCTACGAAATTGCAAAACGATTGATTAAGGTGGAATATATTTCCTTGGTGAACCTGATTATGGACAGGGAAATTGTAAAAGAATTGATACAAAATAAACTTACGTTAAAAAGTTTAAGCAAAGAACTTGCTTCGCTTTTACACGATAACCACAGACGTACTCAATTATTAAACGAGTATAAAAAATTACGCCAAGTATTGGGCGGACCGGGAGCATCCAAACGTACCGCTGAAATAATTGTGAGCGACTTAAAAAAGACACGTTGGTAATGTTCAGAAAGTCTGTTTTTCTGTTTGCCTTTTTCGCACTTTTACTCTCCCTATCGCTTAGTGCCTCCAACATAAAAATTGCACTTTACAACGAGTCGAAAATAACTTCGCTGATGGTTACCAGCGAAATGGGAAGGTACACCTTAATCACTTCCGACTCCTTACATCCCTTGCTATTAGACAATACTACGCTGTTACAGATTACTGTAGTAAATGATTCTATACAGGTGAATACCTTCGAAAAAAAAATAGGGACTTATACTTTTTTGAAAATTATTTCGGACAGTTCTTTGCTAAAATTAAAAGCAATACAACCTGCTTTGAAAGAAAAAATTTGCAGGGGCAATTTCGACATTAACATATTAAAAGGCTACTTGAATGTTATCAATACATTAAGCGTAGAGGATTATGTAGCCGGTGTGGTAGAAGCTGAAGTGGGCAGTAAACTACCGGCAGAGTTTTACAAAGCGCAATGCATTATTACACGCACCTACGCACTCAGCCACCTAAGACGACACGAAACCGAAAATTTTAATTTGTGCGACAAGGTGCATTGCCAGGCCTATAACGGAGTAGGGAAAAGAAATCCCTTTATTGTAATTGCGGCACAACAAACAAAAGATGTGGTGCTGGTTGATTCTTCTTCCGAACTTATTACAGCCGCTTTTTTTTCCAACTGTGGAGGAACAACAGCCAACTCGGAGGATGTGTGGAACAAAAAACTTTCCTACTTACGCTCCGTAAACGATACCTTCTGTTTAAAGCAGCGCAATGCTGTTTGGAAAAAAGAAATAGATAAAACCGAATGGTTGAACTATATCAAAAAAAATTGCAAAGCCACCTTTAGCGATAGCATACTGTGCAATGTGGTACAAGCAAACAGAGCTGTTTATTTCATTGATAAAAGCACAGGAATAAAAAACACAAGCATCCGTTTGGACTTAAATTTAAAATCGGCATTTTTTACGGTAAGCGATATGGGAAACAAAGTACAATTAACCGGAAGAGGCTACGGACACGGTGTGGGGCTTTGCCAAGAAGGGGCTATACAAATGGCTAGAAAGGGATACAGCTATACCAATATTTTGCATTTCTATTTCCAACAAGTAAACATCATTAACCTTTCGCAAAAGGATTTTTTTAAAGAGTGATGTATTTGTTTTATTTATAAAGAAACAGAGCTTCTCGGGTACAAGAGTCCATTTTCATTTTGATTATTTGTTAATATTATTTATTAATTATTTTTTTGTTTTCAATTTTGCATTTTTTATTGAGTCAATTTTTTCCTGTTCTGGTGCTTTATGAATAATAGGATTTATTTTAACATTTGTATTTGCCGTGTCCTTTTTTGCCCCTTGATCTAAACCTACTGATCCTGAAACAGAAGTTTGGTGGACACCCTTTGTTGTGTCTGGTACAATAAGCTTATCTTCATTTGTTAATTTCAATTCATTTGCATTTTCCGTCTTTTGTTGTTGTGAATTTTGACAGGATGTTAATAGGAAACAAAAGTACACTATACTAATTAGCAATAATAATTTTTTCATTTTTAATTGTTTTTGAATTGTTATTAATGATTAGAAAATAAGTACCAGGAGAAAGATTTGCTTTGTTAAATGAGAAAACATTTTCACCCTTTAGTCCCCTTCCTTTGTATAATACCTTCACCATTTTAAATGAAATGTCAAAAACACTAATTTCAACGTTAGTGTTTTCAAAAAGCGAAAATTCAACTGTAAATGTTTCAACAATTGGATTTGGAAATACTTTAAGGTCAACAGTTGTTTGATTTTCAGTTATTTCATTTGGTGCATTGTCGTGTATTTCTCCAATCCAAGTATCCCATTTATTTGATGATGTTCCAAACATACCGTTAACCCAAACAGATGGTGTTGGACTATTATGTTTCCGCGCTGCTCCAGAATAATCTCCCCACCTTTCAGTTGCGGCATTTGTATAACTGACAAAACTGCTACTAGATTTAACAAGTGTAGAAGCTGACCAATTCATTGAATTATCACAATTTACAACTCGTACTTCTGGATAAATACTTGAACCTGATCTTCCAAATTCAATCATAACCGATTTATCCGTAGGCGAGGTAGCATAAGAAGATACAGAGGGATAAGAATAGTCAAAACTACCTACTAAACCAAATGTGACTGATTGATTTGTCGTATTATTAACAGTCAATCTATTATAATTAACGCCATTCCAACCATTTCCTATATCCGAATGAAAAACGAAATGGATTATGCCATTTAAATAAAAACCACTCAACGTTCTACAATCACCATTATCAAGTAAACAAGCAGTACCTAATTGAGATGAATTGGCAGCTGGAGAATAAGCCGTTGTAGAAACGGAATAGTAATTTAAAGCTGGGCTTCCAGCCATATCATCTGTCAAGTCATAGAGATTGATTGTAGAGGCTCCTGAAGATTGTGTAGATACTAAATAACAACCTGGCCCGTATGACAAACCCTGACCGTTTCCTACAGGTAATAATGTAAAAGGTGATCCAGGTATATTATTCCAGTATTGCCAATTAAGGTTGCCGCCAACATATCCTGCAGCCTTTGGGATTTGATATAATATAGCTTGATTAAATCCACCAGCATCATAAAATAAATTACCTGTTATATATAACTCATTGTTAGAAACAGCCATTTTAGGATAATCAAACCAACTATTATCATTTAGTGGATTTCCCGTGAGTTTATATTTCCACCATCCTCCCGTTGCAGGATTGTTAGTTTTAGAAAAGCAAATACATAAGTAACTATTTGCAGAGTTGCCAGAACATTCTTGAAAGAAAAAAATGAATTTATCTGTAAGTTTGTCGTACAAAACGACTGGATCACAGGTATTAACTATGTTAGGGTCATTAAAAAAAGTTGGAATATCATTATAATATAAATTATTCCCTGAAATATCGTCAATCTCAAGTGTAGTGTTAGCAACACTTACAATGACACCTCCATTTGAAACTGCAATAGAATTATCCATAGGAGAACTACCACTATTAATATTACCTAAAAAATTTGTCCCCATAACTGGCAATACAGATTGAGTCGACAATTCTTGGTTTATTTTTTTATTCGAAATTTTCTTTTGCTTTAATTTTTCAATTTTCATTTCTTCAATCATTTCAAAATTGGGCACTTTAGGCTCCAATGCAATGTATTTCCTTGCCAAAATCGGCTTCCATTTAAGGTCAGCAGTTGGCGTACTTATTTCACCTAAGCATTGTAAAGTAAACATTTGCGATTTTGTTGCACTTCCAATTTTTTTGCTCAAATCAAGTATGCCTTTTTGTTCTTGTGCGAAAAGACTCAATCCCAATAAGGTGAGTAAAAAGGTGGAGAGCAATTTTTTTTTCATTTTTAGTTTTTTAATTATTTATCAGCACTTGCTTTAAAAATCTCAGCACTTATTTTTTTTGTGCCTGAGGGTGAAACAACTTTTATTTGAAAATCTTTAGAACCATTCGGACTGACGTATTCATATAAAGTATAAGATTTTGAGTCAAGTACCGCATCAGTATTGGTAAGGAATTTGACTTTTAAAACAATATCCTTAAAGGTTGCCATTGTCGCAGAATTATAAATAGTGCCGTTTATAATGTCTTCACTTACTTTTAATAGGTGGATCTTAACGTCTAATTTATAACTTAGTGTTAAATAATCCGAGGGACTCTCTTGTTCCTTATTTAATAATTCTTCTCTTAATTCTTCAGGTTTTTTTTCTCGTGGTGCCTCTATAACTGAAGATGATGGAAGGCTGTTAGAATTTATCGTAGAACCACCATTCGGAGGAGCATCGCTGCTGTTTTCATTTTTAATTAATATTGCAACAATAATAATCAATGCCAAAGCTCCAACAATTATTAATATCCACATTAGCAATTTACTCCTTTTTCTTTCTACTATTGGAGAAATAGGTGTACGAACATTTTCTTCATTTTTTGATTCTTCACTAATTCCCTTTTTCACTTCCTGCTCTGCTCCGCAATTAGAACATTCCTTTGTACCCTTTTCCAATTCTGCATCACATTCAAAGCATTTAAACGTCTCTTTGATAGTAATTGGAGAGCCACATTTTGGACATTGTTTTGCTTTGTCGCTTATTTGCGCATTACATTCTGTACAATTAATAAGTGCCATAAGTTTTATTTAAAATATTTATACTTCTTGTTATTGTTGCTGTTGGCTTTATATATTTGTAACTAACTCTTTTTAGTTTTCGGCAACCCTAATTTGTAATTAAACTTAGCAAAATTAACATAAATTATCATAATGATTCTATTATTAACAAAATGACAATATAAACTGCTTCCTTAGTAAACACTAAGCTGACGCAGAGAATGCGAGAAAGGGCTTAGAGCGAACTTTACAGATTTTTATTATCTTAGCTGTATGACTTATAAAGCCTATCTTAAACAACTTAAAGTTCCAACAAAAGATAATCCACTAAGGGTATTGGTGAGTGCTTGTTTAACAGGTATAATGTGTGGTGTAAGCGGAGATAGCAATGGTGAGTATCCGAGTGTTCTTAAATTATTAAAATACAATACCCTTAAAATTGTTACATTTTGTCCGGAAGATTTTAGTTTTGGAACACCCAGGGAAATGTGTGATATATATGGTGGAACAGGATTGGATGTATTGAACGGGAAAGCAAAAGTATTAACAAACACAGGCATCGATTGGACAGAAGGAATGATTAAAGCCTCAGAAAAAATGCTTGAAATAGCACAAAAGAATAATATAGAATTAGCTGTTATGATGGACATTAGTGCGGCTTGCGGAAGTCAGGTTATTTATGACGGCAATCGCTATGCTGAAAATAAAATATACCAAATAGGAAAGGGAGTTTGTGGCGCACAGCTCACAAGAGGCGGTTTTAAAGTTATTAGTCAAAGGGATTTTGCAAGTCTGGAAATGCTCTATTCAAAAGTAGATAACACACACCCTATTGATACAAAAGCAAAAGACCATAATGAAGGTGATTGGTATATGGAGTATTTTAAAAAATAGCTATCGGATAACAACGCGCGCTGTCATATTGAGCCTGTCGAAATAGGTGTGATGGCAATTTTAATCTTTAAAGAAAAAAGGACATTTCTAAAAATACCTTTACTCTATCAAATACGTAACAACAGCACTTTCTGTTTGTAAGTAGAGTTTGTTCTTCTCAACCCTAAAACTTTTTACTCCCGCTTCGGGAAGTACAATTTCCTCAGTAGTAATAGTTTTTAAATTGTAAGCAAATAGTTTATTGTTTTGTAAATAATACAAATTATCACCGCCCACTTGAAAATAGTTTATATCCTTTACGGGAATAGTTTTTATATAAGCCCCGTATAAATCAAAAACCAAAATACCTGTTAAGGGATTGGATAAATAAATATCATTTGCATATTGCAACAGATAAGAAGGGTTTATAGCCTGGTGCGTTAGCTGTGTTATATTGCCTGTTTTAAAGCTAGTTTCCAATTTTTCATCCAGGCGCGACAATTCAAAATCGCGGGTATTGTACACTATTATTCCATTGTTGTGTGAACTGCAAGCAAGTGTTGTTTGTTGTAAATTAATATCCTGAAATAAAATGGGGCTGCCTGTAATACCCAATCGGTTATCCAAAAAAACTATTTGTGTAAAATCTTTGTAATACAATAAAAGCTTCATTGAATTGGATGCATCCACATAAGTGATATTACCACTATTCTTAGTACTGTAACTCTCAAAAGAATTATCGGCAGGATTGTATTTTCGGAGTTCATCCCTTTTCACAACATATATATAACCTAAATTGTCGGTTGTAATGTAATCGGCTGTAACGTATATGGTAGCTATTTTTTTTAGTCCCCCAACAGGTTTTGAAGTAACTGCAGATGCCATTAACAAGACTAAAAAAAGGATTCGAATTTTCATTGTATCAAAGATAACATTTCTTCCACTATTATTCTATCGTTGCATAAACGAGGCACTTTGTATTGTCCGCCCAACTTGTTCTTCGACTTAAGCCATTTGTAAAATGTATCTTGGGGTGCTGCGTATACCACAGGAAATTTAAGCACCATATTTTGGTAACGCTTGGCTTCATAATCCGAGTTAACAGACTTTAATGCATTATCAAATACTTCTGTAAAATATTCCAAGCTATCGGGAGCATTTTCAAACTCTATAATCCATTCGTGTGCACCGCTTCCACTCTCACTAAAATAAACAGGAGCAGCTGTATAATCTCTGATACAGGAATTTGTTTTTTCACAGGCAATGCTCAAAGCCTTTTCGGCATTATCAACAATTACTTCTTCACCGAAAGCATTAATGAACGATTTTGTACGCCCTGATATTTTAAAACGAAAAGGTGACAGCGAAGTGAATTGGATGGTATCTCCAATTTTATAACGCCACAAACCGGCATTGGTGGAGATAACAAGTGCGTAGTTTTTGTACAACTCTACTTCATCCAAGGACAATGTTTTCGCATCACTATTTTCAACATTCTCAATCGGTAAAAACTCATAGTATATTCCATAATCGAGCATCAACAATAATTCTTCGGAATCCTTCTCATCCTGTATTCCAAAAAAACCTTCAGAGGCATTATACAATTCCAAAAAGTTAACTTTTGATGAGCCCAATAACTGTTTGTATTGTTCGCGATAAGGTGCGAAATTTACACCACCGTGAAAATATACTTCCAAATTTGGCCATACTTCTATGATGCTTTTTTTACCCTTTAGTTCCAGTATTCTTTTTAACAACACCAACATCCAGGAAGGCACTCCGGCAATGCTAGTAAGATTTTCATCCATCGTTGCAATCGCCATTTTCTCGAGCTTCTCTTCCCATTCATTCATCAATGCGATTTCTCGGCTTGGCAATCGTAAATACTCTGCCCAAGCAGGTAAATCTTGCAATATAATAGCCGATACATCTCCGTGTACCGATTCATAATTACTAAAAACATCGGTTGAATAACTACCGCCTAGTGCTAAATTTTTACCAGTAAAAAATTGATTGTCGGGAAAATTATTGCAATGAATGGAAATCATATCCTTTCCACCTCTGTAATGACATAGCTCCAACGACTCTTCACTCACGGGAATAAATTTACTTTTATCGCTTGTAGTGCCGGATGATTTTGCAAAACGTTTTATTTCGGATGGCCATAGCAGTTGCTGCTCACCATTGCGCATTCGTTCAATATAGGGCTTTAGAGACTCATAATCTTGCAAGGGAACACGCTCTTTAAAGGTATCTACGTTGTCTATATCTGCAAAGGAATACTTTTTTCCAAAAGTCGTATCCCTAGCAGTGTCAATCAAATTAAAAAAACACTCGTCTTGTGTTTCCAAAGGATAGCGTTTAAACAAATCAATTTGATTCATTCGCTTTATCATAAACCAGGACGCTATGGAATTGAGTAGAGGCAAGTTGGTTGTTAGTTGTTAGTTGTTAGTTGTTAGTTGTTGGTTGCTAGTTGTTTGTTGTTAGTTGTTAGTTGTTGGTTGTTAGTTGTTAGTTGATAGTTGTTGGTTATTGGTTTGGATTAAATTTTTTTCTGCTGTTAAAATATGATTCCATTTCCGAAAGTGATTTTGTATTGAAACACATTTCTTTTGTGAGCATACCCTTTCGAGCAACACAAGTGCCATAATACATATCGTGATAACCTTCCTTTTCGTGTGCATCGGGATTGATGGATACCATAACGCCTTTTTCCAAACAATAGTGTATCCAACGCCAATCAACATCTAATCGATACGGATGTGCATTCAATTCCATCACCACATTATTTGCTGCACAAGCATCAATCACTTTTTTATGGTTGATAGGATAGCCCGGTCGAGATAACAATAAACGCCCCGTTGGATGTCCCAATATGGTAGTGTATGGATTCTCGATTGCTTTTATTAAACGGACTGTTGCCTTCTCTTCATCCATCTTTAAATTGGAATGAACGGATGCTACAATGAAATCAAATGTTTTCAAAATGTCTTCCTCATAATCCAAGGAACCATCGTTTAAAATATCACTTTCTATACCCTTAAAAATTTTAAAAGGTGCCAACTTTTTATTCAGTTCGTCTATTTCATAATGCTGGTCGAATACCCTGTCAGGCTTCAAACCTTCTGCATAAAATGCCGATTGTGAATGATCGCATATTCCTAAATACTCATAACCCAATTCCATGCAATATTCTGCCATTACCTTTAAGGTATTCATTCCATCGCTGTAAGTACTATGGTTGTGCAATATTCCACGCAAATCTTTGAGTTCAATTAATTTAGGAATCTTATTTTCCTTCGCCAATGCCACTTCATCTAAGCCTTCGCGTAATTCGGGTTCAATGTATTGCATACTTAGCCCCTCATAAATTTCCTTTTCAGATATTGGATGTTGGATGTTGGATGTCGGAAGCTTTTCTAAATGAGTACTTGTTGCCGTTGTTTCAAAAAGTCTACGATAAAAATCTTGTTCTGAACAACAAATCAATTCAACTTTTACGCTTCTGTGATTCTCAATTTCATTCACATTAACTGCACCTTCGTGAGCGATAATTATTTCTATCTCCTCAATTATTTCACATTTTCTGCGCATCGCCCCTGTAAGAGAAACCAACTCCGTGTTGTATTTTTTCTTTAATAAGTCAAGCAATTTCAATGCGAATTCTTCTACTGATGCATAATGAAACTTTCCAATATTCGATTGGTAAAACTCTATTTGCTTCTTTACTTGCTCTTGGGTTTTGGCACCAAATCCTTTTAAGGTGATTAAGCGATTCTCATTACAAGCATACAATAGTTCACCGATACTTTCTATCTCCAATTCACGCCACAATTGTCCCACCTTTTTCGGACCAATACCTTTTATTCCCATCATCTCTACCACTCCAATCGGTGTAATAGCAAGTGATTCGTTTAACTCCGATAACTCTCCTGTGGTTTGCAGTTCATATATTTTTTGCGCAATGCTTTTACCTATTCCTTCTATTTTTTCAAGCTCTTCTTTACTTTTACCACTCAAGTCGATGCTCGATTTTTTCAAACGATAAGCCGCATTGGCAATCGTTTTTGTTTTGAACGGATTGGCATTGTGCAACTCCATCAGTTGCGCTGTAAGATTTAAGGTTTTCGCTATTTGTTCTGTTTCCATATCGATTTTCAATCTCTACGAATTTACAAATAAAAAAAATTATCTCGCTGATATCCTTCTCTTAAATATGTAAATTTGTACTGAACCATTGTAATAATCGTGTCGAACAGTTTACTTGATACCCCCATTGAATACTTAAAAGGTGTTGGTCCTCAAAAGGCAGACATCCTTAAAAAGCAATTGGGTATACAGACCTATCACGATCTGCTTTATTATTTCCCTTTCCGTTACATCGACCGAACCAAGTTTTATCACGTGAACGAAATAAGCGAAGATTTACCTTACGTACAATTAAAAGGCAAACTTGTTTCGGCAGAAACTGTAGGTGAAATGAAAACAAAAAGATTGGTAGCAACCTTTACCGATGGAACTGCTTCGCTTGAATTGGTTTGGTTTCAAGGCCATAAATGGATTAAAGACACCTTACGTTTCAACGAAGATTGTATCATTTTTGGAAAACCTACTTTGTATAAATCGCACTATAATATTGCACACCCTGAATTAGAATACAGCAAAGAATCAAATCCCTTGTTGAATAGTTCCTTGCAGGCAATGTACTCTTCGAACGAGCATACAAAAAAAAGAGGAATGGATAGCAAAGGGATTATGAAACTGCAACGTACATTGCTTCCACTTATTCACAATAACATTCCCGAAAATCTTTCAACACAAATAATTGAAAAGGTAAAACTGATTTCACGCGAAGAAGCATTAACGAGCATTCATATTCCTTCGGGAATAGAAGCTTTAAAAAAAGCTGAACTGCGATTAAAATTTGAAGAACTTTTCTTTCTGCAATTAAAAATGCAGAAAATAAAAAGCACCCGAAATGCAACGGTGAAAGGCTCCATTTGCGCTACGGTAGGCGATAAATTCAACAGCTTTTACAAACAATACCTTCCCTTTGAATTAACGGGAGCACAAAAAAGAGTGATCAAAGAAATTCGCATCGATATGGGTTCGGGCAAACAAATGAACCGGATGTTACAAGGCGATGTGGGTAGTGGAAAAACATTGGTGGCACTGATGGTAATGCTCATTGCAATCGACAACAAGTTACAAGCTTGTATGATGGCACCCACCGAAATATTAGCGAACCAACATTACGAAACACTCTTACCATTGTTAACACCACTTGGGCTGAATGTTGCATTACTCACAGGTTCAAGCAAAGCAAAACAACGCAGAGAGATTCACGAAAAATTAGAATCGGGAGAATTACATATACTTATAGGTACACACGCCTTGATTGAAGACAAGGTTAAATTTAACAATTTAGGTTTGGTGGTAATTGATGAGCAACATCGATTTGGTGTACAACAACGTTATAAATTGTGGGCAAAAAACACTACACCGCCACACGTGTTGGTAATGACTGCAACACCCATTCCACGTACATTGGCAATGACCTTATATGGCGACTTGGACATTTCGGTAATTGATGAAATGCCTCCGGGACGTAAACCCATTATTACCACACACCGCTATGATTCATCACGATTGGCAGTTTTTGGTTTTATGCGACAGCAAATAAAATTAGGTCGACAAGTGTATGTAGTTTATCCGCTTATTAAAGAGTCGGAAAAAATGGATTACAAAAATTTAATGGATGGATTTTTTAACATACAGCGTGATTTCCCTTTGCCTGAATACAATGTGAGCATTGTACACGGACAAATGAAAGCTGCCGACAAGGACTATGAAATGCAACGCTTTGTAAAAAAACAAGCACAAATTATGGTTGCAACAACGGTTATTGAAGTAGGGGTAAATATTCCCAATGCCAGCATTATGGTAATTGAAAGTGCCGAACGTTTTGGATTGTCTCAACTCCACCAGTTACGCGGGAGAGTTGGTCGTGGTGCCGATCAATCCTATTGTATTTTAATGACCTCGAACAAATTGGGGAATGATTCAAAAACACGATTAGAGACTATGGTACGCACCAACGATGGTTTTGAAATTGCTGAAACAGATCTTCGTTTGCGGGGCCCCGGTGACATTGCGGGTACTCAACAAAGCGGTGTACTCGATTTAAAATTAGCCGACCTTAGTAAAGATTCCCCTTTGGTTCAACTGTCGAGAGATGTAGCTCAAAAAATAATGGAAGAGGACCCTACACTTGTACAGCCCATTAACAAACCCTTAGCAGACCACTTGCTTACACTGAACAAAGAAAAAACGAATTGGAGTAAGGTGTCGTAAAATTTATAACTATTCCGAATCAGGTATTTTTCTCATCTCCGAAATATTCTTTTCTAGCTCCACATCGCGCATATAAAGCAACATCACCGACATCATATCTTGCTCCTTTCCACTGTCGTTATTGGTAATGCATACCAATTCATACTGATGATTTTTGAATAACATAATACCTTTTGTACTAGAGAAACAATCTATTTTATCCATACCTGTTTTGCCCACATAATTTTTTACATAAGAAGTAAAAACAATAGAATCGGCTGTAATATCCTTTAATGTTAATGATTGTGAATAGGCGTGTAAGTGTACGCTGGCATAATGCAAAGTTGTGTTATAGGGCAAATGCATCATATCAGTAACATTCAAAGTAACCGTATCAATTCCTTCCTTTACAATCCAATGCCCTGTATATTCCTTTCCGTTTAATAAGGTTTTCATATTCGATATAGAAGCCATTACGGGGCGACAATCCTGTTTTATGGAACAAGCTCCCGAAGGTCTTTTTGAAGTACTATCAATAGGAACAACTATGTGTATGGTTTGTTTGAACAAAGGAATTAATGGTTTCTTTAATTCACTATCACGCACAAAACCCATTTTGATCCTATGGCGAACATCTATGGATGGATTTGCAATGTTTTGATTCAGCACCTGAGTTCCAATGCTTATTTTGTCGTTTGAAAAAATCGGAATACCAAAACCCTCCGGAAAATGTATTTCTGCTTGCCCCTCTGTAAGTGTTGCAAAACGGGAGTTTGAATATTGTTCGCGATTGCTCAATGAAAAATGTTGCAAATATTCAGGTACTGAAAAATCTAAATTATTGTGGCACATAAAATCTTTCGACATCGGATTATTGCCGCTTGCGTCACTCACGTCAATAGAATAATCGGTAAGCCAAATTAAATGTGGACTTCCTTCATTGTCGAGATTAGTATAAAATACACCCGAAGGACCCATCATTGATTTATAAATTTTATCAATATGATATACCGGTGATAAAATTTCGTATTCGTGCTTTTCGGAATAATAATCGTTTGGTTTAATAACAACATCATTGATGGTAGAAATCCAGGCAGCACGTTGATCGGTAAAATGCATTTTTATTCGTTGCAGCCACAAGTATTCATTTCTTTTTAAGAATAAAAAGAGGCAAAGTGTTGCCAGAATGAATGCAACAACAGATATTCGTTTAATTAATAGCACACAGTAAATGTAAAGAAAACTCTTTATGAACGAACTTCGTATGTAATAATATGCACAAATTCTTTATTGCTTTTTATTGCTTTTTACTTTTTACAAGTTTATCGTTTGCGCAAGCCATTGACAATACTGCATCCTATAGAAATATCAACAATAACAGTTATGCAAGGCTACATTACGATAATGATTTTTTTTCGGCAACCGACAGATACTATTCACAAGGCGTAAACTTAGAAATAGTTCATCCGAGTATTCAAAAATTCCCACTTTCTAAAATATTATTGCATTCCAAAAATAGCGATGTAAAATATGGAATAGCGATGGTACACGATGTATATACTCCATCCAGTATTCGGCACCGTGAAATCTTTTTGAATGATCGCCCGTATAGTGCCAATTGGATGCTGAATACTTTTTGCATCGCTCTTGATTCATTGGGTAAAAGTAGAACGACCTCTTCGTTCAGTATTGGTGTATTGGGTACCGTTGCCGGAGGAGCAGATATGCAAACTTCCATTCATCGTTGGTTAGATAATATTGAACCTTTAGGGTGGAAACATCAAATTAGAAGCGATGTTGCTATCAATTATTCGATGCAATATGAAAGATTACTCGTGTCCTATAAAAAACTTGTTGCAGTAAGTACAAACGTAAATGCCAGAGTTGGAACCCTAAATGATAAGGTCGGTGTTGGACTTAACGTATTGCTTGGATACTTTGAAAATCCATTCGGCAGAATCAGTGGCAATCCTGATTTCCGTTTTCACTTTTACGGTCAGTCTGTAGTGAGTGTAATAGGATATGATGCAAACTTACAAGGAGGGATGTTTAACAGAAGCAGTCCTTATACAATTAGTTCATCACAATTATCACGCTTTACGCTACAACATAATTATGGAGTAGCATTTCAAATACGAAGGCTTTACATGGAATATTCCAGAGGCTTATTGAGTAAAGAATTCAAAACAGGTTTGCCGCACGGATGGGGCGGGATAAAAATTGGTTGTTCCTTTTAGTTGTTGCCCCGATAGCTATCGGGGGTTAGTTGTTGGTTGTTATCCCGATAGCTATCGGGAGCACAAGCCCATGCCCAAAATCAGAGTTAACTGGAATGATCGGTAACAATTACCCACTTACCGTTTATATTTTTCCATATCAATGAAAAATGTCCGCCCAGTTCATCCTTCTCTCGTTGAAGATGCCATTTACCAATTACCAAGTAATGTTCGTTGCCCATTTTTTCCTCCGAAAGAATCGTAAAATCAAGTTTGCCCATTCCCTCTTTACCCGGATACGATTTTTTATATCGCTCCAAGGTAGCTGTCCACCCCTTTGTTACGCCATTTTTTCCAATAAATAGAAGGCTATCGGAGTGCCAATAGCCTTCCATATACTTTTCAATGTCTCCATCGTTCCACGCTTGTGTTTGTGCATTCAGCACTTTTTCAATTTCGTTTATGGATTCATTTGTTTGCGCCATCGATGCATTGCTTACACTTAATAAAAAATAAAAGAGGAATAGAAATATTTTCATTTAAAATAAATGTACAACTTATTTTCCATCTCCATCAATCAAGTTAACCAGTCCGCCCAATATTCCACCTTCCTCTTTTCTTCCACCTACACTTCCGTAGTACCGTAAATGTGCAAATAGTAACCTTTCTTAGACATAAAAAAACAAAGCCATAAATTTAGCCTTGTTTTTTATGGTTCATTACACCTCATTTTACTACTTACTTAGCAAGGTACAACTATCAAATCCCCTGTTGTTTAGAATACTTTTACAAGTTATTTTAGCTCTTCGTTTGGTATTATACAGTTCAAAATCTTTATCAATTCTATAGCCGTATTTACACCTACATGTATATGTCTTTTTACACGATAACAACAACGTTGATATAAATACAAGTACTACTACTTTTAGAACAACAAATTTCCACATTTAAAATATTTATCTTGTACGTAATTTTACTATTTACTTAAAAGTAAACAACTAATATAGCCATTTTCAACAAAACGCTTACAAGTTATTTTTGCCCCCCGCTTTGTGTTATAAATTGGAAATTCGACATTATATGTATTATCAAAATTACAGCTACACGTATATGTTTTTTTACAAGACAATAGAAAGGTTGACAAAAATACAACTACTACTATTTTTATTACAACTAACTTCATCGTTATTTCACCTTACCAAAAATATTTTTTTCTAATAATCCGCAAGGAAGTTTTTCAGACCCAAAATCATTGCATATCTGTTTGGCCGATTTTTTTGTAGCATATATTTCAAAAGGTATTGAATCACCGAATTCATCGGAACAATAACATACATATTTCTTTTTACAAGAGAATAAAAGGGTTGATATGAATACAAGTGCCAGTATTTTGAAAGCAATATTTTTCATAGGTTAAATTATCAATTTATAAGTAGCTTTTTTGTATACATATTTGAATTACCTTCTATTTTTAAAATATATAATCCTGGTTTTAAGTTGGTAGTCACATCGATTGTACTCGAGCCTGAATGTATAGCAACTTTATTTTTTTGTTCTACCAACTTGCCTTGAACATCCAATATATTAATAGTTATTACATCGCTAAAGTTACTAAATAATGTAATATAAAAATTGGCATTGCTAGGCTGAGGAAAAATAGTAGCAGAGTTTTCATATTTTTCGTCTTCTACAATAACATTTTCGGTATTGCTATTCCCCATACGCGAATAGCTTGGACAATAAAACCCTTGCCCGGCAATGGGATTATTTCTGTATTGCTTTATGTTTTCTACTATTAGTCCTTGCCAATTTCTAATTTCACATTTTACAATGTGATCAGATACTCCTACTAAAAAATTAGCACTTACTCCGGTTGCTTTTTGAATCCAATAAAATCCGCCATAACTAGTGTACCAAGTGTATGTTAATCCCGGTACACTGCTGTTGCAATAAATTACATTAAAATTAAACATAGTTGGGTTATTTCCATTACAATTACCTACTGGGTTGGAATTGCAAAAAACAGCATTGGGAATTGGGTCTTGATAAAAATCGCTTATTTTGTAAATAAATGACGATACTTTTGATACATTATCGTGTGTAGCATCGCCAGTAGGTACTCCTAAAAAACTTACTTGAGGGTTTGACACCTGCTCAATTCGCTCAGTTACTAGGTTACCATTTTGATCGTGTTTATTCATTAATGTTGATCTATATTTTCCACCAAAACCAAACAACCCTACGCCCGTTTTAAAAAGAAATCCTTTTGCATTGTTAGTAACATCATCGTTATGTCGACCACCATACAAATGTGTTATCTCGTGTGCAAAAGTATATTTGCTGGTGGTGCCATTTTTAACAGTTACAATTGCAAAGGCTTCATTACAGTTTACCTCGATATTTTTTGCCATGCCAGCAAAATCTGGGTAATCCTTAGTAAATAGAACTACAATTTCTGCCTGATATTGGCTTCGTAAGGCATTTGCTGAAACATCTACCGCTAAAGCATCAACATCATCTCTCATAACACTTGTTTCTGTAAAATTTAAAGGTTGTACTGAGGCTAAAATAGCTTTGTTGTTTATATCGCTGTTGGCCCAAATTTGGTTTAATTGATTAATCGCTAAATTTGCTTTGCCAGTCA
This sequence comes from uncultured Bacteroidota bacterium, assembly GCA_903840505.1. GTDB lineage: Bacteria > Bacteroidota > Bacteroidia > UBA4408 > UBA4408 > CAIMGI01. The sequence goes on along the minus strand of CAIMGI010000159.1, from coordinate 5,910 downwards.
TATCTGATTCTATAGCTGCTGCTGCCGTTGTATACAACACCAAAATTTTTGTCACATTATCGGTACAATTACCGGGAATCGCACACAGTGGTGAAGCCGCACTTGGTGCGGTTACATTGTTATTGCCGCAATTTTTACTTGAAGCTTCCGAGCTAAAATTAGTTTCGCACAATACTTGCACTCCACCTGTTAAATCGTATAATTCGTAACTGCGGTTTTCAAGCGCTAAATGGCCAATAAATTTATTATCGTTTTTCATTAAAGTAAAATTTCCAACCGAACAAACTGTATCGTTTGGGTTCTCTGACTTTCCAATCCAATAAAAATTACTGTCGTTGGTATAGTCTATATAGCTTAACGAAAATACCATATTATTGCAGGATAAAAAAGGTAAGCTAATTTTTAAAGTACGGTTTGCTGCTATGGTTTTAATGTTTTTTGTATTAATAAAATTAATACTTGTATACATATTGTGTGACACAATTTTATCGTACAAACTTTTTTGAGCTACACTTAAGCTCGATGCATTTGTGATACTGGATGGCTCAACTATACTTTCTTGTGCAAATAAATGGTAACTGCTAAAACATAGCAGTGCAATAAGTAGCTTTTTCATATATTATATTTTATTTTTGGTTTTTACCAAAGTTGCTTTATATTAGTGAGGATATAGAGTTCAATGTCTTCTAATATTGAAATATTATTTCTATTATTGCAAAATGGTTTCGTACGAAGAATTAAAATTACACGGTAAAATAAAACACATACGTGAGTTGAAAAACTTAACTAGAGAATTTGTTGCCGATGAATTAGGCATTGACACAAGAACATACAGCTACATTGAATCGAGCAAAAGCAGTATAACGGTAAAAAGGTTGTTTGAAATATGCACCATTTTTAATTGCTCTATTGAAGAGTTATTGAGTTTTAGTTCGGGTAACATATTTAATTTTAATGTAAAACAAGAAAAAGGAAATCAAGGCAACAACATTAATTACCAAGAAATAAAAAATGAGAAGGACTTATACCAATCCTTGGTTAAAGCCAAAGATGAATTGATTGAAAAATTAAAAGAAGAAATTAATTTGCTAAAAAAGACTAATAAGTAGTTGGTTATTTTCTATTCTATATTCCGTCTCCATCAATCAAATTACCCAATCCTCCTAATATTCCACCTTCCTCTTTTCTTCCACCCACACTTCCATAGCTGATAATTCTACTTGCTAAACGACTAATAGGAAGTGATTGTATCCAAACTTTTCCGGGACCACGCAAGGTTGCAAAAAATACACCCTCACCACCAAAAAAAGTATTTTTTATTCCACCCACAAATTGAATATCATATTCTACACTGCTTGTAAAGGCAACAATACAACCTGTATCCACTTTTAGCATCTCACCGGGCAATAAGGTCTTTTCAATAACTGTACCTCCTGCGTGTACAAAAGCCATTCCATCACCTTCCAGCTTTTGCATAATAAAACCTTCTCCACCAAACAAACCTACTCCCAATTTCTTTTGAAATTCAATTCCAACACTTACACCTTTGGCTGCACACAAAAAAGCATCTTTCTGACAAATCACTTTTCCTTGCATATTGCTTAAATCCATTGGAATAATTTTACCAGGATAGGGTGCTGCAAAAGTTACTTTCTTTTTCCCTAAACCCATATGTGTATAGGCTGTCATAAACAAACTTTCACCTGTAAGGAGTCTTTTTCCTGCAGAAAAAAGTTTGTCCATAAATCCTCCGCTACTTTTAGAACCATCGCCAAATATGGTCTCCATTTGTATATCATTCTCCATCATCATAAAGCTGCCTGATTCAGCAATGACGGTTTCTTGAGGGTCGAGTTCAATCTCTATGCATTGCATTTCTTCCCCCATTATTTTGTAATCAATTTCGTGGTTGGTTCTCATTTTTCTATTTTTTTAAACAAATGTATAAATGCTTTTAAATACCTCAAGGATATTAACATAAATTAAGAATACCATTTAAACACAAATACTAGTACATTTGCACCCGATATGAATATACTTTCGGTTGAGAATGTTAGCAAAAGCTATGGCACAAAAGTGCTCTTCAAGAACATTAGTTTTGGATTAGATCAGGGACAAAAAATAGGATTGCTGGCGCGCAACGGAGCAGGCAAATCGAGCTTGTTAAAGATACTTACCGGTAACGATATTTCGGATAGCGGTAATGTGGTAATGCGCAATGGCATTAGTGTCGCTTTTCTTGGGCAGGAGCCTCTTTTTGACAAAAACAGCAGTGTGTTGGAAGCTGCATTGAGCGGGTCAAACCCTTCCATCATTGCAGTAAAAGAATATGAGTATGCCTTGGAGCAATGTGAAAAAGATCCTACCGAGAAAAATTCCGATTTGCTTACAAACGCTATTGAGAAAATAGATGAGTTAAATGCCTGGGATTATGAAAGCAAGGTGAAACAAATTTTGTCGAAGCTTCAAATTACTAATCTCTTGCAACCTGTATCAACCTTATCGGGCGGACAATTGAAGCGTGTGGCACTTAGCAAGGTTCTTATTGATGATCCAGATTTTTTAATACTTGATGAACCAACCAACCATTTGGACGTAGAAATGATTGAGTGGTTAGAAGAGTACTTAATTTCAAAAGATACAACACTCTTACTTGTTACCCACGACCGCTATTTTTTGGACAGGATATGCGATGAAATTTTGGAATTGGAAAACGGACAATTATACCGTTACAAGGGCAACTTCTCCTACTTTATGGAAAAGAAAGCAGAACGAGAATTTAACGAAGGACGTGAAGTTGACAAAGCGCAAAACCTTATGCGTAAAGAGTTAGAATGGATTCGTAAAATGCCAAAAGCACGAACCACAAAATCGAAATCGCGTATTGATGCCTTTTATGACTTAGAAGAAAAAGCTACTGGAAGAAAAGTGCAAACTGAAATGGAATTGAATGTAAAGATGAGTCGTATTGGTGGAAAAATAATTGAACTAAAAAAGGTATACAAAAGTTTTGGTGATGTTGCAATCGTAAAAGGTTTCGACTACACATTTAAAACAGGTGAACGAATAGGTATAGTGGGGAAAAACGGAATCGGTAAATCGACTTTCCTAAATATGTTGATGGGATTAGAGCAACCAGATTCAGGAAAAATAAATGTCGGTGAAACTGTTGTTTTTGGTTATTACTCTCAAAAAGGATTAGAGCTGAAAGAAGACAAGCGTGTGATGGAAGTGGTAAAAGATATTGCGGATGTAATTCCACTTAGCGATGGCTCAAAGGTAAATGCTTCGCAGTTTTTACAGCTTTTTAAGTTCCCACCCGATATTCAATACACCTATGTTTCTAAATTAAGTGGTGGTGAAAAACGCAGACTGTACTTGCTTACTGTTTTGATGAAAAATCCGAATTTTTTAATTCTGGATGAACCTACCAACGATTTGGATTTATTGACCTTGGGAATATTGGAAGATTTCCTGTCGAATTTCAAAGGCTGTTTGGTGATTGTATCACACGACAGGTATTTTATGGATAAGTTAGTTGACCACTTATTTATTTTTGAAGGCGATGGAATTATAAGCGACTTTAATGGTAGCTACAACGATTATCGCGACAAGATGATTGAGCAGGAAAAGGAAATTAAACGTGCCATTCCAAAAAAAGAAGCTCCGGTTGTGGTAGCTAAAGCAGAACCGATAAGTGATAAAAAAGAAAAACTTACGTTCAAAGAAAAATTTGAACACGATGCCTTGCAAAAAGAAATTCCTGAATTAGAAGAAGAGAAAAAATTGCTTGAAAAAAAATTGGAGAGCAATATTGAAGACCATCAAGAACTAACAAATTGCACCAAACGCATTGGTGAGTTAATACAACTGATTGATGAAAAATCTTTGCGTTGGTTAGAGCTATCTGAAAAAATTTAAACGCCCTACAATAATACTACTGCAGAGCGTTTATTTAATGCTAATTACTACAGGGAAGTACCTGCGATACTACCATAATTACCCGTTGTTTCCATTTTATATGATGTATGTGGTTTACCATACAAAAGTGCATAGGAACGAAGAGGGAATCAATCCGTATTAATGGGCATTTTAATGTGCGTACTGGTACGGATAGTTATAAAGAGGAAAGTATTGCCTCAGCAATTTTGAGGTCGTAAGGAGTAGTTATTTTAATATTTGAAGCATTGCCTTCCACTAAATATATTTTCTCACCAATAGCCTCCACTACTGTTGCATCATCGGTAAAGGAAGGTGAATAGTTTTGTAAAAATGCTTTTTTTAGTAAGTCTATTCTAAAACACTGTGGTGTTTGAATAATTTTCACTTGATTGCGATCAAGGTAAGTGTTTTCAGAATTTTCTACCATCCGCATCGAATCGAGAACAGGAATTGCCGGCACTGCATTTCCTGATTTTTCAGCTCCTTCAAAACAACGACTCAATGTTTCATTGGATACAAATGGTCGAACTCCATCGTGAATACCAACAACAACATTTGTTTCGCTAATTGCATCCAGTCCGTATTTTACAGAATGGAAACGTGTTTCACCACCGGAAACAATTTGGTGCTTTAAAATAAAGTTGTGCTCCTTACAAAGTTCCTCCCATTTCGCAATATGCGATTGTGGAAGAACCAATATGATATGTATACCGTTGTCGAAATTATAGAAACGGTTTATTGTATGCATTAATATAGGTAAGCCTTTCAACAATATAAATTGTTTAGGTATATCAGCATTCATTCTGCTGCCACTGCCACCTGCTACTATTATTGCGTATCGTTTCATTTACATAAAAATGAGGAATGTAAACTGAATCACATTCCTCATCGTTTAAAAATTTCAGTTATTAAAGAATAAGCATTGCATCACCATAACTGTAAAAATTATATTTTTCTTTGATGGCAGTTTTGTATGCTTCCATCAACAAATCGTGTCCGGTAAAAGCCGAAACCATCATCAATAAAGTAGACTCAGGCATATGAAAATTGGTTACCATACAATTGGCAATACTAAAATCGTAAGGAGGAAAAATAAATTTATTTGTCCAACCATCGTATGGTTTCAATGTATGAACCGAAGACACAGATGTTTCAATGGCACGCATTGTTGTTGTACCAATGGCACATATTCTTTTCTTCTTTTCCTTCGCAGCATTCACAATATCTGCTTGTGCTTGGGTAATAACAATTTGTTCAGAATCCATTTTGTGTTTGGTCAAATCTTCCACCTCAACGGTTCTGAAAGTTCCCAAACCTACGTGTAAAGTAACATTCGCAAAATTTACTCCTTTTATTTCCAAGCGTTTCATCAACTCTTTGCTAAAGTGTAATCCTGCAGTTGGAGCAGCAACAGCACCTTCATTCTTTGCAAAAACAGTTTGGTAGCGATCTTCGTCTTCCGGCTCAGGCTTTCTTTTAATGTATTTTGGAAGCGGTGTTTGTCCCAAGGCTTGTAATGTTGCTCTGAATTGTTCGTAATCACCGTCAAACAAGAAACGCAAGGTTCTACCACGAGAAGTAGTATTGTCAATTACTTCTGCAACCAAACTATCATCATCACCAAAGTACAGCTTATTTCCGATTCTTATTTTACGTGCAGGATCAACCAACACATCCCACAAACGACTTTCCTTGTTAAGTTCTCTCAATAAAAACACTTCTATTTTAGCACCCGTTTTTTCCTTATTTCCGTACATACGGGCAGGAAATACTTTGGTATCGTTAAGGATCATTACATCCCCATCATCAAAATATTTTAAAATGTCTTTGAATTTTTTGTGTTCTATCTTTCCGGTTTTACGGTGTATGACCATCAACTTTGATTCGTCACGATTTTTTGCGGGGTGTTCTGCCAAAAGTTCCTTTGGCAAGTTAAAGATCGGAAGAGCGTCGTGTAGGGAAAGAGTG
>CAIMGI010000158.1 GCA_903840505.1 uncultured Bacteroidota bacterium | reverse complement strand
CTTGTTGATTATTTAAATCGGTAGAGTTTAAATTTCCATCACGAGGAGCACGAACAGTATATATCAATGTTTGCTCATCGGCTGTGATGGCTGGTAGGTATTCATTCAATTTGGTGTTTACACCTGCACCCAAATTTTGTGGATTAAATGGAACAGGATTTTTAATTGCTTTATCAGCAAAACGTGCCGAAGCCAATAAGTGTTCTGTTTTTGAACGTTGATCGGGAGAAATTCTAGCCTTCAAAAACATGGCGAAATTTTCGGCAGCAGCCGTGTAATCCGCTTTTTTCATTTGCAGGGTGCCAAGGTTAAACATTACATTGGGATAATAAGTAGGATTAATATTAATCACTGCCTTACATTCTTTTATTGCCTTATCAACTTGGTTGTGTTCAGCGTATATTTCAGACAATAAAACGTGTGCTTCAATAAACATAGAATCAATTTGAATTGCCTTTATTAAATCTACTGCAGCCTCATCGTCTTTTCTCAATTCATAATTTTCTTTGGCTTTCAAATACAATTTTTTGGCTTTTGCCGAGCTTGTGCTTACTATTTGTGTTTGCGCCAAACAATTAGCAAAAAGGAGAACAAACATTAAAAGACTAGAAACTATTTTTTTCATATAAATTGTTTTATACAACAAACATACCATTAAGGAATGTTCATATATTTATGTGTTTGTAAGGAGATATTCCATTTCGGATTATTCATTACATAATCCACTATTAAAGGCATTATTTGTTCCTGTTTGCTCCATTCAGGCTGTAAGTAAAGCTTGCAATTTTTATTCACCAATGCAGCATTTTTCTCGGCCCATTCAAAATCATTTTTATTGTGCACTATTACTTTTAGTTCATTTGCTGTATCAAAGATAGAAGACAAGGGTGGCATTGTTTTTTTTGGCGATAAACAAATCCAATCCCACTCACCGGTCAATAAATACGCGCCAGATGTTTCAACATAGGTAAGTATGTTTTTCTTTTTTAATTCCAGCGTTAAATAATCCAATTGATACATCGATGGTTCTCCTCCTGTAACTACTACGGCCTTTGCAGGGTATTGGTTACAATTATATACAATCGTATCTGTTAATGTTAAAGGATGAATGGAGGCATCCCAACTTTCCTTCACATCACACCAATGGCAACCAACATCACATCCACCTATCCGAATAAAACAGGCAGCTTTACCCGAATTATAGCCTTCTCCCTGAATGGTGTAAAACTCTTCCATTAAGGGAAGCATTTTCCCTTTTTCTATTTCTTGTTTCGACAATTGTTCTATACTCATATTTTGCTGTAAAGTTAATAATCTGTTTAATATTCATCTTTTCCATTCCATATCGGAATTATTAGCCACTTTATTGTATTTTTGAAATCAATATATGCACTTCAATAAGGTTATTGCTTCTTTTTTAGTCTCGCTTGCTACTTGCACACTTTTGCAAGCACAATCCTTTAATTTTAAAAACTACACTACAAGAGAGGGTTTGCCCAGTTCAGAGGTATACGATATTGAGAGAGACAAAAATGGTTTTATTTGGTTTTGTTCCGATGAAGGTGTGGGAAGATTTTCAAACGGTAAAATAGAAACATTTTCACGTATAAATGGTTTGCTGGACAATACCATTTTTCACATTGTTCCCCTAGGTAAAAGCGAATTGGTGCTTACAGGCTACAATATGAGTGTTTCGAAAATTGGCATTGATAAACCAAATAAAATAAGAACAATTAAGTATTCAAACGATTATTCCGATAGAATAAATAAATGTACAGTTGACGGAAATAGTACTATTTGGTTAAATTACAATCACGGCTTATATTCTAAAAAGGCAAATGATGCAGATTTTTCTTTGTACCACGATGAATACCTTAAATCCTCTATTCATTTTATCAATTCTTCGGGTAGTATTCTGTGCAGTTATGATAATATTTTATTGACTCAGTTAATTTCCCCGGTAAAAAAGATGGAGGTAATTGTAACGACCAATACAATTGAAAAAAAGTACATTCTTAACTTAACCGGTGTAAACAGTTATAACCTAAATGTTAAATCCGTAAAGTTTAGCAATGGCGATATAGGTTTCAGCATTGCAAATTGTTTTTTTGTATTAAATAAGGATGGCAGCTATATTAAAAAGGTTTTTGAAAAGGATATTGCTAGTGTATTACTGGATGCTGAAAATTGTTTGTGGATAGGTTTGGTAAATTATGGAGTGAAATATTTTAAGAAAGGCGATATCAATAGTGAACCATTGAGTATGCTCAAGGGCAATACGATTACGTCTATTTGTTCCGACAATGAAAATGGTATTTGGTTGGGAACACTTGAAAATGGTATATTTTACTCACAAAACAAGGTTTTTAAGGTTATTGAAAATACTGGAATTGAAACACAAAATATCACATGTATTGATACTACTTCAAGCCAACTTTATGTTGGGACTAGGAAAGGAAGTATAATGAGTTTAGAATTTGCATCTAACAACGAAATTAAAATGATTAAAAGTGTTGAAAATAAATTTTCCAGATTGCTTTTTATAAAGAGTATAAAAGGAAAGCTGTATGCTTGCTTCCCTGAAGTTACACTTGCATATAATTCAACACTTTCGGCTAGTTCAATTGATAAAATGGGGGGTGGTATTAAATCAATGGCAATAGGTAAAGATATTGTGTATGGGAATATTAATTCAGGTATAATAGATTGCTTCTCGAACGATATTATGAATGGAATTTCCGGACTAAAAATAAAATCGTTTGGAATTGACGTGGATAAAAATGGTGATTTACTAATTGCCGGGATCAGGGGTTTATTTATTTATAAGAACAAAACGCTTGTTGATTTTTCAAAAACACACTCATTACTTACAAACAGGGTTGACCTCATTCATGTTGATTACAAAAACAGGTATTGGGTTTCTATAAAAGGATATGGAATTGGAATCATTGACGGAAATGATTTTTTGCTGATTGATAAAAATGATAAATTCCCATCCTTTACTGCAACAAGTATCACCACTTCGCACGATACTGCTTGGATAGGGACCAATAACGGGCTATGTAGAATAATCCTCAATTCAGTTCAGAAACACGACTATTCATTGGAATCATACCTTGAAAGTGATGGATTATTGTCGAATGAAATAAATAAAGTGCTGCTTTTTAAGAATAGCTTAATTATAGGTACAAGCAAAGGTTTGTGTTATGCAAAAACAAACGACATAAAAAAGGAAATTTCGGTACAACCCATTCTGGCAAAATTCATAACCGATTCAAGTCAGACAGAATACTCCAACGCCAATTCAACCTTATTCAAATACACCATCAATAAAATATCTTTGGTTGTTGAATCACCTTCGTACAAAAATTTCGACAATATTCAATATCACTACACACTCATTCACGACAAAAAAAACAGTGAGTATACTAGTGGGAATGAATTTGTTTTTGAAGAGTTGAAGTCGGGCACTTATTCCATTCGGGTAAACCATTTATCTGCTTATATGAACCAAGCAGTAACAGACAAGTCGGGTGCTTTTGTAAGTTTTACAATCGATAAACCTTATTGGCAAAAATTATGGTTTGTTTTAAGCGTTTTATTTGGCCTGATTATTATTGTTGCCCTCATAATTTATATTAGAACAAGAAGCATTCAGAGAAATGCCGAAAAGCAAATTAAGGTTCAAAAACTAATTGCAGATTATAAAATGAATACACTGCAGGCACAAATGAATCCTCATTTTATTTTTAACTCATTAAATTCTATTCAAAAATATATCCTTACAAATAATCCCGAAAAAGCTTATTCCTACTTGGCGAAGTTTGGAAAGCTTATCCGATTTGTTTTGGAAACATCACAAAATAACTATATTCGTTTAAGCAAGGAACTTGAGTTCCTAGACTTGTATATGCAAATTGAACAAATACGTTTGCAAAATAAATTTGAGTTTGAAATAATTCCGAATGAAAAAGTTAATTTAGAGCTATCAAGCATTCCAACAATGATGATACAACCCTATATTGAAAATGCAATTTGGCACGGAGTAAGCCATTTGCCCGAAAGCATAAAAGGTAAAATTTGGCTGCGCATTGATAATAAAGACGATAATTATTTGACCATTGTTATTGAGGATAATGGAGTCGGGCGTGCAGAAGCTGAAAAAATAAACAAGACTGCGAATAAACCTAAATCATTGGCACTTAGCATTACCAAGGAGAGGTTAAACTTAGTAGATTCTACGATTGAAATTATTGATTTATATAACAACGATAAACAAGCTACGGGCACCAAAATAGTATTAACTTTAAAATTATTAGATGACAACTAATGCTGAAAAAACCTACAATGCAATTATTGTAGATGACGAATCGGATAACAGAATAGTGTTAAAGGCACTATTGAAATTGTTTTGTCCTGAAATTAATGTCGTGGCTGAATCCGACAATATTAAAGAGGCTTATACCTTAATTCAAAAACACAATCCTGAACTTTTATTTTTGGATATAAAAATGCCAGGTGGTGGTGGTTTTGAACTATTAGAAAAATTCACAAAACATACTTTTGAGGTTATTTTTGTCACCAGTTACGACCAGTATGCACTAAACGCTATCAAAGCAAGTGCACTCGATTATTTGTTAAAACCGGTTGAAGAATCTGATTTAAAAAAGGCGATAGAAAAGTTTAAAAAAGTAAGTGGTTCTGCTAGAAGCAGCGAAGAATACTCGCAACAAATTCAAACCTTAAAAACAAATTTAGAGGATCAAAAAATTGCTATTCACATTAGGGGGAATGTTGTATTATTGCCGGTGAAAAGTATTATTGAAGTAGAGGCAGACTCTAATTATTCCAATGTGTTTTCTGAAAATGCCGATACAATAAATGTTCCTAAAACACTTGGGGAGTGGGAGGAACTGCTGGCAGAAAACCCAAATTTTATTCGAATCAATAAAAGCTCTATAATTAACCTTACTTTTTGCGATCATTATGAAAAAGGCTCTCCAATTATTATTGTTATGAAAAACGAACGAAAGCACCCTGTTTCAAGAAGAAGAAGAAGCGAAGTGTTGGATAAATTGAAACAGTAATTATAAAAAAACGCAGCGAGGTTTCCCTCGCTGCGAACCTAACCCCAACCCCACAAAAATTATATCATTGCAATGTATCTGTCTAATTGCGCAATGCTACTATCGAAATCAAAAGCATTGTTTACTATAAAGGAGTTGTTCTTATCTACAGTATGCAAGTAAGCAAACTTTGCAAGATTTAACCTATCGGTTTCAAAATCCAATTGTTTCATAAGCTCTTCTACTTGTTCTGCTGATATACCGTTTGCCGCAATTGCCTGTTTAGCTAACTTTAATTTGCTGCTAGAAAAGGGTGTATTGTTCATCATCATTTTCAACCTATTAAAAGTACCCATATTCATCCCTCTGCATTCATTTTGCGGCTTTCTACAATCATTATTATTATTGTATCTACCGTGGTCATCGCGATCGTATTTATTGTGTTTCCTTTCATTGCAATTATTGTAAGAGTTATAATCGCCATAGTTATTATACAATGGTACCTGATTGTAAACGGTAAAAGTGTTGCAATGGTCAATTTGCGCATACAATTGTTGATTTACAGGAAGGTTAACATAACCTTTAAATACTGTTATGCAAGTGTTACCATAATATCCATAAGGATTTATAATGTGTTTTGTTACGGTTATATAGTGATTTCCCGGAGAAATATTCGATGTGCTGAATTTACAACTTGGATTAGCATAGTTTACATTGTCAATGCTGATTGTAAAGGGAGCATTGTCGTACAATTTCAAATTTAATTGAGCATTGTAGTGATTCGCTTTAGCATTTATTACGAGGAATAACCCTAAAACCATTGTGGTAGTGAATTTTTTCATAATGTGTTTCCTCCTATTTTTTAAATTAATTGTTTTGTAGTGGATAAGCCAATTTATGTGCCAAAGTATAAATATCTTCTAAAAGACTTGTTTTTATTGCTGTTTTTGAAATACCATTTATTAAAAAATAATACATTTGTATCATAAAATAAATCACAATGAATAAAATTAAGTTTGGAACAGACGGATGGCGTGCAATAATTGCTCAAGATTTTACTGTAGAGAATGTTGCTCGGGTAGCTGAAGCAAGCGCTAAATGGTTGCTAAAACAAACCGCATCGCCTTCGGTTGTACTGGGGCACGATTGCCGTTTTGCCGGTGAACTATTTGCCGAAACGGTTGCAAAGGTACTTACAGATAATAATATCAAAGTGTATTTAGCAAAGGATTTTGTATCCACCCCGATGATTTCGTTGGGTGCATTGCAAAAAACCGCGAATTTAGGGATCATCATTACTGCCAGTCATAATCCTCCAAGCTATAATGGCTTTAAATTAAAAGGTAGTTACGGAGGTCCTTTATTACCTGACAAAATAGAGGAAATTGAAAATTTAATTCCAGAAGTTCCTTCCCAAAATTTTAAGACTGTTGATTTAAAAAGCAAAGAAAAAAGTGGACTTTTGGAGTACATTGATTTAGAAACAATGTACTGTGATCACGTTGAAAAGAACTTTGATTTAGAGTTAATTCGCAATTCAGGATTGGATCTTGCTTACGATGCAATGTACGGTTCAGGTCAAAATGTGATAAGACGTTTGTTGCCCGATGCCACTTTTATGCATTGCGATTACAATCCAAGTTTTGATGGACAGGCTCCTGAGCCAATCTACAAAAACCTCATTCCTTTTTCGGAGATGATTAAAACAGCCGAAAATATAGATTGTGGACTAGCTACTGATGGTGATGCCGACAGGATAGGTTTGTTTGACAATGAAGGAAATTTTATTGATTCACACCATATTATTTTATTGTTGATACATTACTTGGTGAAATACAAAGGGATGAAAGGGAAGGTATGTACTGCCTTTTCAACTACGGTAAAAATTAAAAAAATGTGTGAACATTACGGACTTGAATTGGAGACAGTAAAAATAGGTTTCAAATACATTTGTGGAATAATGATTAAGGAAGATGTTTTACTTGGAGGCGAAGAGAGTGGGGGCATTGCAATTAAAGGCCACATACCTGAACGCGATGGTATTTGGATGGGACTCACTATATGGGAATATATGGCAAAATCGGGTAAATCCTTGAAGGAATTGATAAAGGAAGTTTACGAAATAACCGGAGAGTTTGCCTTTGAAAGAATTGATATGCAATTAGACGATGCAGTAAAAAACAAAATCGTTGAAAACTGCAAAAGCAAAAGCTATAATAGCTTTGGAGAATATAAAGTACTTCGTATGGAAGACCTCGATGGTTGGAAATACTTCTTCAATGATGATGAATGGCTAATGATACGTGCATCAGGTACCGAGCCTGTTTTGCGAACCTATGCCGAGTCTTCAACTCAAGAAAAAGCTTTTGCAATACTAGAAGCAGCCAAGAAAACCTTATTGGGATAATTTTTTATTTAGTTTAAACTTTTTTTAGATACAATTGTTTATCAGTTGTTCTTCTCAAATTCGCCATGCAAAAAATTATCTTTTCAATTATCTTTTCATTATTAATTTCATCGGGAATAGCACAAAATGCGATTATAAAGGGCAAAGTATACGATGCCATCAACAATGAAGCCATTCCTTTTGCAACCATTGCAATACAAGGAACAACAACCGCAACCCAATCGGATCTGGATGGTAACTTTATACTGAATAATTTAGTGCCGGGTTTATACAATCTTGAAATAATGTTTGTGGGGTACAAGAAAAAAGTAGTGTATGAATTGCAAATTACAAATGTAAAACCCTTTATAGTGAACGTTGCTTTGGAAGCTGACATAAAGAATTTAAAAGAAATTGAAATAAAAGCTTCGCCCTATAACAAAACAGAGGAGAGCCCTGTTTCCTTAATAACAATCGGTACTTCTGAAATTGAAAGGAACCCGGGTGGAAATCGTGATATTTCAAAGGTAATACAATCATTGCCGGGTGTGTCTTCCAGTGCTGCTTTTCGCAACGATATCATTATTAGAGGCGGAGCACCAAATGAAAACCGCTTTTATT
>CAIMGI010000157.1 GCA_903840505.1 uncultured Bacteroidota bacterium | reverse complement strand
CTGCCGGAAACTGTTATGGTCTTATTGGAGCAAACGGTGCCGGAAAAACAACCTTCTTGAAAATACTTTCAGGGGAAATTGAGCCACAGGCTGGGCAAGTGTCAATAACACCTGGAGAGCGTTTATCGGTACTAAACCAAAATCAGAATGAATTTGACTCCATTATGGTATTGAATACTGTAATAATGGGCAACAAAAAATTATATAAAGTAATTCACGAAAAAGAAGCAATTTATGCAAAAGCAGATTTTTCAGATGCTGATGGTTTAAAAGCGGCCGAATTAGAAAATGAATTTGTAGAAATGAATGGTTGGGATGCGGAAACAAATGCTTCTGAGCTGTTGAGCAGTTTAGGGATAAAAGAAAACCTACACGCCAAATTAATGAAGGAGTTAAGCGGTAGTGAAAAAGTACGCGTTTTGTTGGCACAAGCCTTGTTTGGAAACCCTGATATATTGTTATTGGATGAACCTACCAATAACTTAGATGTGGAAACAATTATGTGGTTGGAGGATTTTTTAGCCAACTTTCAAAATACAGTTATTGTAATTTCCCACGATAGACACTTCTTGGACTCTGTTTGTACACATATTGCAGATATTGACTTTAACCAAATAAATGTCTTTACCGGGAATTACTCCTTTTGGTATGAATCAAGTCAATTGATACTCAAGCAAAAGCAAGATGCAAACAAAAAAACGGATGATAAAAGAAAAGAGCTTCAGGAATTTGTTGCCCGCTTTAGTGCAAATGCATCAAAATCAAGACAAGCTACTTCAAGGAAAAAATTGTTAGAAAAATTAGTGTTGGATGAAATAAAACCCTCCACACGAAAGTATCCATACATTGTATTTACTCCCAAATCAGCTTCGCGAAACCAGATACTTGAAGTAAAAAATATAAAAAAGAAAATTGACGGTGTTGAGCTTTATAAAAACATGAACTTCACGCTGGAAAGCGGAGATAAGGTTGCATTTATAAGTAAAGATGGATTTTCTGTTACAACCATTTTCGATATTTTAACGGAAGAAACCCAGCCCGACAATGGCGAATTTAAATGGGGTGGAACTTGCACACAATCCTACTTCAACAAAAACAATGGTCACTATTTTAATGTTGACTACAATTTAATTGATTGGCTGGCTCAATATTCTGAAGAAAAAGACCAGAGTTGGATACGTAGTTTTTTAGGAAAAATGCTATTTACAGGTGAAGAGTCTTTAAAAAAATGTAAAGTACTTTCAGGAGGTGAGAAAGTGCGTTGTTTAATTGCCAAAATGATGTTAGATGGTGCAAACACTTTGATATTAGACCAACCTACGAATCACTTGGATTTGGAATCCATCACTTCATTAAACGATTCATTGGTAAATTTTAAAGGCAATTTATTGTTTGCTTCACACGATCACCAGTTTTTGCAAACTATTGCCAATCGTATTATTGAAATAACGCCCAATGGAATAATTGATAGAAAAATGAGTTATGATGAGTACATTTCGGACCCATCAATAAAAGAATTAAAAGCAAGTTTATATAACAAAGCTGTTTAACAATAAATTCGCTACATTTGAATCAGTAGTTCGAAAATGAAAAGTCATAATATATCCCCTGCACAATTAACATTCGAAATTATTTCGGAAATACTAGCTGAAAAAAAAACGCTGAGTTTATCGGCTGAAGCAAAGAAAAGAATAAGCAATTGCAGAACTTTTCTAGAAAAAAAACTAGCTGCTTCAAAAGCCCCTATTTATGGAATTAACACGGGATTTGGCTCATTGTGCGATGTCAAAATATCGAATAGTGATTTAGAAAAACTACAACAAAACTTAGTAATGTCGCACGCTTGTGGAACCGGTGACGAAGTTCCTCAAGATATTGTAAAGTTGATGTTATTGTTAAAAATTCAATCCTTGTCGTATGGAAATTCGGGAGTGCAATTACAAACCGTTGAACGACTTATTTATTTTTTCAATAATGACATTTTACCTGTAATTTACACACAGGGTTCATTGGGTGCATCGGGCGATTTAGCACCATTAGCACATTTATCCTTACCACTGTTGGGAATGGGTGAAGTTTACTACAAAGGAAAAAAACAAGCGGTTGTCGATTTATACAAAGCACTAAAATTAAAACCAATCCTACTAAAATCAAAAGAAGGATTAGCCTTGTTAAATGGCACACAATTTATGAGTGCCTATGGGACTTGGTGTATCTTAAAATCGAAACAAATCATCGAACAAAGTAACCTTATTGCAAGTGTTTCTTTGGACGCTTTTGATTGTAGAATTGATCCTTTTAAGGAACATATACACAGTATACGGCCGCATAAAGGACAAATGCTTACGGCTAAAAAAATCAGAGAAAATTTAAAAGGAAGTGCCATAACAAAAAAAGAAAAAAGCCAAGTTCAAGACCCCTACTCTTTCCGTTGCATTCCGCAAGTTCACGGAGCTTCATACGATGCCATCGAATACAGTGCATCGGTATTTTTAGTTGAAATAAACTCGGTTACAGATAACCCAACACTATTTCCTGATAAAGATGAAATCATTTCGGGAGGCAATTTTCACGGACAACCCTTGGCTATTGCACTAGATTTATTGTGTATAGCTTTAGCTGAACTTGGAAGTATATCTGAGCGAAGAACCTATTTACTGATTTCCGGTCAACGTGGCTTACCACCATTCTTAGCTGCCAAAGCCGGTTTAAATTCGGGCTTTATGATACCACAATATACGGCAGCATCAATCGTAAGTCAAAGTAAACAGTTGTGTACACCTGCATCAGTCGATTCAATTGTTTCGTCAAACGGACAAGAAGACCACGTTAGTATGGGAGCAAATGCTGCAACAAAAGCATATAAAGTTGTTGAAAATACGCAACGGGTTTTGGCTATAGAATTATTTACTGCAGCTCAGGCATTGGATTTCAGAAGACCTTTAAAATCATCTTCAATAGTTGAAAAACTAGTTAGTGATTACCGTAAAAAAGTAGCTTTTATAGAGGAAGATAAAATACTTTTCACAGAAATGGAGAAAACCGTTCGCTTTTTAAACAATTAGTTTTCAGCTATTTTTCTTAACCAGCTCTTCCAATTTATTAAACACGTTTGAATTGACTTTAACCAAAGGAAGTCTTATTGCATCCTCACAAATATTTAATAATTTCAAAGCAGCTTTTATTCCACCTGGATTTCCGTCAGCAAATAGCTGCTCTGTAATTTCAAATGTTTTGTAGTGTAATTCACGGGCACCATTAAAATCATTTGCCAAACATTTGCGTACCATTTCGGAAAACTCCTTTGGAAAAGCATTGGCGACTACTGATATAACACCATCTCCTCCTGCTGCCATAATAGGTAAAGTTAAATTATCATCGCCCGATATTACCAAAAAACCAGATGGTCTGTTTTTTATTATTTGCATACTTTGCTCTAAAATACCTGACGCTTCTTTGATGGCAATAATGTTTTTAAAATCATTTGCCAAACGTAAAGTAGTCGCTGCAGTTATGTTTGAAGCTGTGCGACCGGGAACATTGTACAATATTATTGGCAAAGGTGATTTTTCGGCAATCAATTTATAATGTTGGTAAATCCCCTCCTGAGTTGGTTTATTGTAATAAGGCGAAACCGACAAGATTGCCGATATGCCTGAAAAATCGGTATTTTCAAGAGCCTCTATTATTTCTGCGGTATTATTACCGCCTAAGCCCAACACAATGGGAACTCTTGAATTTACTGTAAGTACAACGTGTTTAACAATTCCTTTCTTTTCCTCTTTGCTTAATGTAACCGATTCACCTGTTGTACCAAGTACTACTACATATTCTACTTTGTTTGTAATGATATGTTCCAACAGTTTTGTTAATGAAGCATAATCTACTTCATTTTTGGTATTAAACGGAGTTACAATTGCAACGCCTGTTCCTTTTAAATTAATTGCCATAATTAGAAAATTGATTGCAAATATACTAAGAAAGAAATTACAGCATATTAAATACGAATGCCGATTATGCAAACATCATCCACTTGTTCCAGATCGCCCCTACACAGTTCAAACTCTTCTATTAACTTTCCCCTTTGCATTTCCATTGGGTCGTTTGCATTTTTCGTAAGAAAATCTTCCAATTGCCTGTATTTAAACTTCTTCCATTTACTGCCTCCAAACTGATCGGCAAAACCATCTGTAAACAAATAGAAAGTTGTTCCCTTAGCAGCCACTATTTCGTGTGTAGTAAAAGGAGTAGGAGAATCCGTTTTACCAATAGGCTGTTTGTTCGCAACTATTTTTTTCAAAGCACCTGAATCAAAATACCAAAGAGGATTATTTGCACCCGACCAAAAAACCTTATTGCTATTTATATCATAACATAACAAGGAAATATCCATCCCGTCTTTTACATCATTACTTGCTTTTCCAAAAGTTTCGAGCACCAAGTCACGGGTTTTATTTAAAATACTCCCCGGAGAAATTAGCTTAAACTCATTAACTGCCCTATTTAAAGCATTAGAACAAACTACCGAGACCATTGCACCCGGAACACAGTGTCCGGTTGAATCTGCGGCAGCAATAAAAATCATACCATTTGAATCTTCCATCCAATAAAAATCACCTGCCACAATATCTTTTGGTAAATAAAGAATAAAATTTTCTTTAAAATGACTTGAGACAAAAGCCTGAGGAGGTAAAATGGCATCTTGCAATCGCTTTGCGTAAGTAATACTATCTAGTATCTCCTTCTTCTTTTCCTCAATCACATTATAAGCGTTTTGAAGTTTTGCATTTGCCCGTTTTCTTTGCAGATTACTTTTATAAAGTGAAAATAAAAATAGCACCATCAAAATAAGTATTCCACCAACCAAAGCCAAAATATACCTTTGTCTGCGCATATCTGCAGCATTTTTTGCAATCTCAAGTTTTTGTATTTTTTTATCTTTTTCAAGGGATTTAATTTTTTCTTCCTTTTTTACAGACTCATATTTACCTGTAATTTCGGCAACACGGTCTTTAGATTCTCGAGAGTTAATCGAGTCTGTAACTGTTATCAATTTCTCTTGGGTTTCAAATGCATTTTTAAAATCAGAGTTTGCTTTATAAACCTTAACTAAGGCTTGAAGCGACAACTGAACAACGGTTCTCGCATTTAACTCCCCCCCTATCAAATACGCCTTATTTAAATAGTCTAAAGCCTTTTTGTCTTGTTTCAAGCCGTCATAAATTTGACCCAAAACAATATAACAGTTTGCTATCTGAAATGGGTCATTCAATTCTAATTCTATTTCTAAAGCTTTAAGAGCAAATTGCAACGCTCTTTTATCGGAATATGATTCATAATACAATTGAGCCAAACTTAAATTACCAAGTCCAATTCCATATTTATCATCCACTTTATAAAACAACTTAAGTCCTTTTTGGTAGCATTCAATTGCCTTATTATTATTTTTTAGAATTTTATATAGTTTACCCAAATTCGACAACGAATAACTCATTCCACTTTCATCGTTTAATTGTTCAAAAAGTTGATATGCTAATTTTTGAAAAAAAAGCGATTTTTTGTTCTCATCTAAATCAAGATAATTGTTTCCAATGTTAAGGTACAGTTTTGCAACTGTCGTCTTATTTCCTAATTTTTCACTTATGGTGAGAGCAAGAAAATAGTTTTTAAGTGCTATATCAAAATTACCTAGGAAGTAATTAATATTCCCTAAATCACTATATGCTGAAGAAATTAGTTTAAGATCTCCAGATTTCTTACCAAGCTTAAGAAATTCGTAAAAATAAGATTTAGCTTTTTCAAAATTTCCATTAGCATGAAATTTTCGCCCGATTTGTTCAACTGCCAATGCCTGAATATTAATAGCACCGGCTTTAACAGCATATTCAATCGATTTTGAGATAGCCGCATTAAAACTAGTTGTATCAGACCTATAATATCGGGCAATTTTATTATATAAATCAGCCTTAGTAGAATCATTTGCGTTTGTAAGTAAAACCTTTAAACTGTCGATCTTTTTATCATTGTCTGCAAAAGAATAAGTGCAGAAACAACTTACTATTACAAACAAAAAACATTTAAATACATTTTTCATTATTATATTTTTAAACCTATTATACACACATCATCCACCTGTTCCAAATCACCTTTCCAATCATTAAAAGTATTTAGCAAAATATCTTTTTGATTTGCCATTGCTTTACTATTATTTACCAATAGAATTTCCTCCAACTGTTTATATTTAAATTTCTTCCCTTTTGCTCCGCCAAACTGATCGGCATAACCATCCGTAAATAAAAAGAAAATTGACTGCTTATCTGCCTTCTCTATTATGTGTGTTGTAAAAGGAGCAGGAAAATCTACTTTTCCTATGGCCTGCTTGTTTGCAACAATTTTTTTCAACTCACCTTTGTCAATATACCATAATGGGTTATTTGCTCCAGCCCAGGATAATTTGTTGTTGCTTTTATCAAAACATAGTAAAGAGATATCCATTCCATCTTTCACATCATTAGTTGATTTCTCAAACGTTTCTAACACCAATTCACGTGTTTTGTCCAATATTTCACCTGGTTTCCTCAAGTTGAACTCTTTAACAGCGCGGTTAAGTGCATTTGAACATACAACCGAAACCATTGCCCCCGGTACACCGTGACCTGTAGAATCTGCAGCAGCAATGAAAGCAAACCCATCGATTTGCTCCATCCAATAAAAATCACCTGCTACAATATCTTTAGGGAGATATAAAATAAAATTTTCAGGAAATTGTTTTGAAACAAATTCTCCGGGCGGTAAAATTGCATCCTGCAAACGTTTTGCATACGTTAGACTATCTACTATTTCCTTCTGCTTTTCTTCTACAATGTGCTTTTGATTTTCAATAATTTTATTCTGCCTCTGTGTTACTTTGAAGCGATTAAACATAAAACCAGCAAACAGTATTAGCAAAAGTAACCCTACATAAAGTGAATACCTTTTGGTTTCTTCTTGTTTCAGTTTTTCTTCACTCAACTTTTTTTCATTAACTAGAGATACACTATCTGCAACAGATTTTATGCCATATTCCAACTTAACTTCTTGTCGGGCAATCTCTTCTTTCTTTGCTTCACCCTCAATACTATCCTTTATTGCGATAAATAATTGAAAGTATTTCAAAGCTAAATCTGGCTTAGACATTTTCTGATAGGTACCATATAAACTTTTGTAACTATTTTTTTGTAATTCTAAATCACCAACCTCTTTTGCTAAAATTTCACTTTTTCGGATATACTCTATGCCTTCATTGTATTTCCCCATACTTAAAAGTGTCGCACCAATCCCTCCATAATCGTATGCTATTCCAATTTTATCTTTTACCTCTTCGTCTATTTTGAGAGCCCTATTTAAAAATTCCATAGCCTTTTTGTAATCTCTAATCTCTAAATACATCCCACCTAAATTTGCATATAAAGCAGCACTTTTTTCTTTGTTATTTACATCCAAGTTAATTACAGTCGCTTTGTTATAAAATTCAAACGCCCTTTCAATTTCTTTTTGATTTAAATAAAAATCACCAATCGCTGTGTAATTATTAAGTATACTTTCTTTATTCTTTAACTCTTCATTTATTTTCAAAGCCTTAAACAAGTATTCTATTGCTTTATTGCTATTATTTAATCTTTGATACACAACTGCAATATTTGCATAAGAGTGTGCAATTTCCTGCATATTCTTCAATTCCAAATTTATATTGAGGCAGTTTTGCTGATGCTTTAATGCATTTGAATAATCGGATATGTTTTTATACGAAATTCCGATATAGCTTTCAGCACTTGCAATGCCTTTTTTAAAATTTATTTTTTTATATAAGTCTAGTGCCAAGATATT
>CAIMGI010000156.1 GCA_903840505.1 uncultured Bacteroidota bacterium | reverse complement strand
TTTGCAATAACCATATGTTATAAGGTAAAAGGCGGTTTTGTTACAGATAGTATTTTCATAATTGTTTTATTAAATGTAAAATAAATTGTGAAATAAGAATAATAGAAAAATATACCTATTCCTTTGATAATCAATTTAATTGATAGGTTTGTTTATTACCCTTAGTTATACTATATTTGCACCCTTAATTTTTTGAACATCAATTAAACCGTATTATGCAAAACAAAGGTGCCATTCGATTTTTTGCAATTGCTTTAGCAATTGTGTGTGTTTTTCAGTTGTCGTTTACGCTTATAACCTACAGGGTTGAAAAGAAAGCGAAAGAATATGCTCAAACACTGTATACCAAAAACCAAGCAAGCTTAGCCGCTGCCTCTATTACCAACAAAGATTCGGTAATTGAAGCGTACGAAAAGCGCTACCTGGATTCATTGGGTACTGTTCCGGTATTTAACGTATTGGTTAAAAACTATACTTACAAAGAGTGTAAGGAAAAGGAAATTAACCTGGGCTTGGACTTACGTGGTGGTATGAACGTTACCTTGGAGGTATCGGTTGTCGATCTTATTCGTTCTATGTCGAACTACAGTACCGACAGTACTTTTAACCGTGCCATCAGCAAAGCGGTTGCAAGTCAAAAAAATAGCCAAAAAGATTTTGTTACCTTATTTGCAGAGTCTTTTAAAGCAGTTGACCCCAATGCAAAATTGGCTGCTGTGTTTAATACACTTGAGCTAAAAGATAAAATCAATTACCAATCAACCAACGAACAAGTAATTGAAGTAATTCGTAAAGAAGCAAACGATGCAATCGATCGCTCATTCAATATTCTTCGTACTCGTATCGATAAATTTGGTGTAACACAACCAAACATTCAAAAATTGGATGTTTCGGGTCGTATATTGGTGGAGTTACCGGGTGTAAAAGACAAACAACGTGTTCGTAAACTATTGCAAGGAACTGCGAATTTAGAGTTCTGGGAAACCTACGAGAACGCTGAAATTGTTCAGAAATTAATTGATGTTGATACTAAATTAGGTGATTTATATGCAGGTAAAAAGGACGATGTTGATACAAGTGCTGCTGTAACAGATTCATCGGCCGTTAAAGGGGATTCTTTAACTGCTAAAACAGAAGTAAAAGATACTGCTTTGGTTGCTGCAAAAGCAAACGAGGATACCGCAAAAGAAGGTGCTTCTTTGGTAGGTAAATTAGGCGATAAGAAAAGCAAAGAAACCGCTAAAGCTGATTCTTTAAAGAAGGATACCAAAACTCCTTTGCGTGATATAATGCAGTTATCTGTTCGTCAAGACGAGAAAGGCGGATACTTTCCTGCTGAAGGTCCTGTAATTGGAACTGCAGCTATAAAAGATACTGCTAAAATTAATGCAATGCTGAGCATTCCGCAAGTAAGGGCTTTATTGCCACGCAACTTACGTACTTTGTGGACTGTTAAGGCTTTTGATAAAGATGAAAAGTTTTTACAATTGGTAGCCATTAAAGTTACCAGCCGTGATGGAAGAGCTCCTTTAGAAGGAAATGTGATTACCGATGCAAGCGGTGAC
>CAIMGI010000155.1 GCA_903840505.1 uncultured Bacteroidota bacterium | reverse complement strand
GCCTATTTCAAAAGAAAAATTCGGCTTTTGAGGATATTCTATTTTGATGGATTTAATCGTTGCCAATGGGTGTGAGAATAACACGGTTGATTTCCACGACTCTTCATCTGTAAAGTAGCGAGCCGATAAATACCCTTCAAAACCAGGTATCCACATAATAAAAGGAGTTGAGGAGTTTTCCAACATCATAAAAGTACCGGTATAGTCTTGCGTAGAGTGCCCCACATAATATACTTTATTTAATTCATCGTTGGTGTAAATTTCAACCTTTACAGCAGATGTGGCAAGACGTTTTACAACATTTTCAAATGCCTGTTTACCTACGGGGGCTTTTACACTCAATTCTTTTATAGTTAGAAGAAGTGTTTTAATAGCATCTTCCCTTACTTGAAATTTTTTATTTACCACCCAGCCACCGTTGGTTTGACGCTCCAGTAAAACGGTATGGTTTTGCTTATCTGCTAAAAATATTTTGGTGATGGAGGCAGTATCTTTTACAGCAAAATTTGTAAGCTCTTTTTTTAATGTACCCTTTTTATTTTGAGTCGTAAAATAGAAGGTAATGGCCGACAATAAAATTACCAACACGATTCCAATTTTGTTTTTATTTTTTTTCATACATCAATTTATCTGGCATATTTTCTTTTGCGCATTGTATTCTGAATAAGCCCTAAGAGTATTATAAAAAGAATTGGGAAAACAGTATTTAGAATTTTTAATTGTAAGGCATATTTTTCGATTGCTTCTTTGTCTAACAACCTTAATTTAAGTACCCTGGAACGAACGGATATTAATCCTGAGTCGTCCAACAAGTAATTCATACAATTTAAAATGAAATTTTTGTTGCCATACTCTTCACGTGTGTATTTATCTATTCCTAAAGGAATTATAAAATTGGAACCCTTTTTTACTTCATTTTTTATTACATCACCATCACCAATTACTATCATTTTATTTGCCACACTTTCACCTTTAAATTGGATGGCACTATCGTTTAATATTTGTGATGTAACCCTGTTTTTAAATACCGACTGAAAAGTGCCTTCCAGCAATACTGCCATTGCTTGGTTAGGTTTGTTGAATTGCTCCATTTTGGGTTTAAAGCGTACAATTCCGAGAGAAATATTTACAGGAGAATTTTTTAGCTTGGTATACTTTGAGCTTTCCAATAGTACTGTTTTTTTTACTCCTTTATTCCCCAAAGTATCTATGGAACTCGCAAATTCAAATCGAACGGCATTTAAATTATTTACAATGGGATGACTACTTGTTGGAAATGCCAAGGGGTAATAGTACCAAGGAAATAATTGTTGCTGCGGTTGATTACCTGTTTGGCCTGTAACAATTGGAATAGGGGCAGCTTGTATATCCATAATTAAATTTGAATTTAAGCGAACACCATATTTAAATAATTGGTCATCCAAGTTCAGCGGGTTTGAAATTCCTAATGTGCTGCCATCCGATTTTAAACTGTCAAGGGTCGCGAACATCGGATCAATGAGCCAAAGTACTTTTCCACCTTTCATAATAAATTGATCGAGGATAAATTTATCTTTTTCAGTAAAAGCACTGTCGGGTTTTGCAATAACTGCAGCTTTAAATAATTGCAAACTATTTAATTGTTCATTCAAGGTTACTCTTTCTACAATGTAATATTCTTGCAGCGATTTCATTATGTCGTAGGTTTGCAGCGTATCTAACTCACCGTGACCATCAATAAATGCTATTTTGGGTTTGTTGTTGTTGGTTAGTTTGCGAATGGAATTGGAAATTTCATACTCCAATCCTTGAATAGAATTGTTTAACATTTCTTCGGGTTGTGCGCCAATTCTACTTTTTAAAAGTTGCAAAGGCACTTCACGTGAACGATAGGACAATAAAGCACCCGGAAAAATAATTTGTTGCGATTGACCATCATTTCCCTTTACTTGAAGATCCGTTGGTTTTAAACCGTGATCGTATAACTGTTTGTACAATTCCTTTTTTTGAGCTTCGTCACTGCTTTCATTCGGATTAATAAATTCATATTGAATATTATCACCTCCATAGGCTCTAAACTCATCAATCATTTCTTTCGTTTCGTTTCTTAAACGTTTGAAACCGGCAGGGAATTCACCTTCTAAGTATATTTTTATATACACTACATCTTCTAAGTCCACAAGCAATTTTTTAGTAGCCTCCGATAATGTGTAACGTTTTTCGGAAGTAAGGTCAATGCGTTTAAAAACAAAGGAGCCAATTACATTTAGCAATATAATGCTTATCAATGTAATTGATAGTTGAATAAGGCTTTGTTTTTTATTGCTTCCTATTTTCATTTACCACTTTCTGCTTTCGAGCGTTGTTTTTGTAAATAATATAAAGATCCCGATAACACTTAAAAAGTAAAATACATCGCGTGTGTCAATAACACCTCTGCTCATTGAAATATAGTGCTCGTTAACACTCAAGCTCATAATAAGTGTGTCAACTTTACCAAAAAGGTCAAGACCACTAATGGAATCAAATCCAATAAAACTAAAGAAACAAAGGAATACAGCAACGATAAATGCCACTACTTGATTTTCGGTAATGGAAGAAGCGAAAATGCCAATGCTCACAAATACCGAGGCTAAAAATAGTAATCCAATATACGAACCCCACATACCGCCCGTATCAATATTCCCCGGAGGGTTTCCCATAAAATGAACAGATACATAGTAAATAACTGTGGGAATTAATGAAAACAAAACCAATATAAATCCGGCAAGGTATTTAGAAAGTATTATTTGCAAATCGGTTAATGGGCGAGTAAGCAATAGTTCGATTGTACCACTTTTTTTCTCGTCAGCAAAAGAACGCATTGTTATGGCAGGAATAAGAAACATAAATACCCAAGGGGCAACTACAAACAAGCCATCAATGTTGGAGTACCCATTATCGAGTACGTTTGAGTCGCCTGGGAATACCCACATAAACAATCCCACCGATAATAGGAAAACCGTAATAACAATATAGCCTATAAGGGAACTTAAAAAACTACTTATTTCTTTTTTTAATAAAGCGTACATATTGGTATCGCTAATTTAGCGGACACAAAGTTATGCTTTTAAAACCATACAAGTAAAATATACTTATCAATACTCTATTGTGAATTAGCTAATTAAATATTCGTAATTTTGCTTACATAAATTTTAATATTTGTAAAAATGAAAACAAAATCTGCACTTTTACTTTCGGTGATACTTTTGCTGACTGCTTTCACTTCCGTTGATGCACAAACCAACGATGAACTATACACGAAAGGCTTAAAATACCGTGAAGAGAGAAATTACAAAGAAGGTTTTTTTATTTTTCAAAAATTAATGAAAGCCGATTCAAGTAATATTAGTTATATACAGAATGGAAGTTATTTCTATTCGAAGTATGGTTATCAACAAGCCACTGAGGCGATTAAGCAATCATATTACAAAACGTCTGAAATGCTTGCCAAGAAAGCAATAAAAATGGATGCTAAAAGTGCTGAAAGCCACTATGTGTACGCGATGGCATTGGGAAGAATAAATGAGAATGCAGGTTCGAAACAAAAAATAAACAGTTCGAAATTGATAAAAAGCGAAATTGACTTAGCTTTGAAATTAAATCCAAAGCATCCCGGTGCCTGGCATATTTTGGGTAGATGGAATAGAACGATTGCTGGATTTAATGCTGTTGAAAAATTAGCCGTGAATGCCTTGTTTGGTGGAGTGCCTGCAGGAGCCACTTACGAAGATGCTGTTAAATCGTTTACCAATGCAGTAATAAATGAACCTAAATATAAGTTGCATCAATATGAGTTAGCTGCCACATATTATGAATTGGATAACTATACTGCTGCAAAAGTTTGGGCTGATAAGGCATTGGCATTGCCTACTCAAAGTGATGATGACAGGAACAGCGATGCACAGTGTAAAACATTGTTGGCTAAAATGAAATAATTTGGTGTGAAAATATCAGCAGTAGTAGCAACTTATAATCGTGAACGTTTTTTGCCGGAGGCATTGGAGGGTTTAAGGGTACAATCCTTGTCGCCCGAACATTTTGAGGTAATTATTGTGAATAATAATTCAACCGATAAGACCAAAGAAATCAGTTTGGCCTTTCAGAAAGATAATCCTCAGTTAAAAGTGATATATTGCGAAGAGTACAATCAAGGCTTGTCTTTTGGAAGAAACAGGGGCATTGAAGAGTCATCAACACCTATTGTTACTTTTATTGATGATGATGCTGTAATTGAAAAACATTTTTTGGAAAAGACAGTTAGCTATATGGAAGAGCATCCTGAAATAGATGCGGTAGGGGGAAAGATATTTGCAAAGTTTTTGAATAAAAAACCTGAATGGTTGTCGAAATACATTATGGCCTTGGTAGGTGAGGTAGATTATGGCGATTCTATTTTTGAATACGAAGCAGGCAGGTATCCTTTTGGCAGTAATATGTCTATAAAAACAGCAATGTTAAATAAAATAGGTCGTTTTAACACACAATTGGGGAGAATTGGAAACAAAGGTTTGGGCAGTGAGGAAAAGGATATGTTCGATAAATTACGTTTGGCAGGAGGGAAAGTAATGTATTTACCTGAATTGATTGTTTACCATAGCATTGATGATAGCAGACTTACTAAAGAATATGTACGCAATCAGGTTACAGGCAATGGTGCCAGCGAACGTATTATGACACGCACACGCGGTGCCATTCCTCAGTTTAGGAAATTTGTGGAGTATATGTACAAAAATGTGGGTGGTATTGTATTGGCTGTTTGGTATTCTTTACACGGTCAATTTTCAAAGGGCTATTATTTATTGTTTATCCGATGGTATGCCACCATTGGTTTTTTAAAGGCTTAAAGCTATGTTGTTAAAAATATCGATTTTCTTTAATAATGCATTTCAATCACTGGCGAGTGTTATTAAAATAATACTGCTTTCTAAGTACTTTGTGCGTATGCCTGAGAAAGCTTTGGTTACAGACGAGTGTGTGGTATTGGGCAACGGGCCTTCTTTTAACCAAACATTGGCTGAAGATTATGCCGCTTTGCAATCGAAAAAATTAATGTGCGTAAACCTTTTTGTAACATCCAATGAATACGAAAAATTGCAGCCGCGTTATTATATATTAAATGCCCCTGAATATTTTAGTGAAAAACCTGTAAGTGCCTTGCACGAAAAATACCGCGTAGAAATATTTACGGGCATTGCCGAAAAAACAACTTGGCCTTTGTTTGTTTTTATTCCTTCGTTTGCGAAGAATTCGGCTATTTGGAAGAAGTATTTGAATGCGAATAAAAATGTGACAGTTTGTTTTTATAACAGTACACCTGTGGAGGGTTTTAGTAGTATAAACTGCTTATTGTACAAACTTAATTTGGGAATGCCCCGTCCGCATAATGTATTGGTACCCGGTATTTTTGTGGCATTGAATATGGGCTTTAAAAAAATATACATAGTGGGTGCAGACCATTCCTGGCACGAAGAATTGAGAGTAGATGAAAATAACATTGCTACCGTTAACCACCAACATTTTTACGAAGCAGCTGCATCGCGTTTTGGAATGATGAAAATGGATGGAAGCAGTTTTAAAATACACGATATTTTGCGTAAGATATACTTGGGCTTTTTAGGTTATTATTTTTTAAAGGACTATGCTCAACGCATAGGAGCTACTATTTACAATGCAAGCAAAAAAAGCTATATCGATGCATTTGAGAGGGTGAAGTTGAAGAGCTAATAAAAATTAACTACCTTTAGTATATATTATTCTTTTGTACAATATGAAAAAAGTAAGTATTGTTATCTTATTCTTCTTTCTATTTACCAACCAAAATTTTGCCCAGCTTGTTGGTATAAACAGTACTAAAAAGTTGCTTACAAACTATAATTACATAAGCCCGAACGATACTATTTATGTGTATTGCGAAAAGGATGTGAACCAACATGCAAAACTTGCTACTTTAAATGCGCTACCCAATGTAGGTGTTCCGCCTTTTACATTTGATTGGCAGAAGTACGATACAATTACCCATACCTATATTAATTTTTGGAATGATATAGGTTTGAATTCCACTAAAGATAGTTTAAAATCGGGTGGATACAATGTTATAGCCACCGATTCCAATGGAGCTGTACAATGTATGCGGTGTTGGGTATTTATTGATAGCTTGGTTGTAATTGTAGATTCTATCGCTCCTCGTCTAGACAGTATTTTCTTAAATGCTCAAGTATATAGTGCTGGTTCATTTATGTATTGGGATCCACCTATTTCATCTTTTTTGATTGACTCAAATACTACAATTAAAGTTTGTTTTGATGCAACCCATACATATATATCTGACCTTGGCTTTTTTATTGTTGGACCAAGTAGTTGTGGAAGTCCAACGATAGCCGTTGGAAATGTAATTGCATTTGCAAATGGAGGTAATAATTGCAATTCAGGTGATGATGCGATAAATTTATGTTTTGGTACTTCTTATAATAATCCCTTTAATGGCTGTGTGCCTGCCGCCCCACATAACCTTTCTGGAAATTACGCATCAAATAATCCTTGGGATACTTTGTATGGTTGTAATGTATTATCCCCGGGTTGGGCAGTTCAAATTTATGATTGCGTAGCTTCAGATGTTGGAACCCTAACGAAAGCTTCTATTTCCTTTGTTAATAATTCACCCTGCGGTCAATTTTCTTATACTTATAATTCTGGTCCAATAAATATTCCAATAGTTGATTTTAGTTGTACGCCACAAGGAGCTTCCATTTATACTTTTAATCAAGCTAATGCTATTCAGGCTCATACTATTGCAAATCCATTTTCCTACAATTGGGTTGCTAATCCCGTTATACCCAATTTAGGGCTTTTGAATAATCAAATGGAAGTAATTGCAAATCCAATGCCCAACCAAACCACTTGGTTTACTTTAACCGTTTCAGATAGTATCTCCAATTGCACATCTATTGATTCTGCCAAATATTGGTATTCCACGGCAGTTGAAATGAATAATAAAGAAGCGATATCGCTCAATCAAAACACACCAAATCCCTTTAACGAAAAAACAGTTATTAGTTATTCAATTCCAACCAATACAAAGGCGGCACAAATATTAGTGTATGATGGCAAAGGCAACACAGTTAAAACGGTTACATTAACTGAAAAGGGGAAAGGACAAATTACCCTTTATGCAAACAACTTCAGTAGCGGTTTGTATACTTATAGGCTAGTGTTGGATGGTAAAGTAGTGAAGACAAAAAAGATGATTTGCTCGAAGTAGATACTTCCAAATTCACTCTTTTTATTTCCTTATATAACTTGAGTTGGGCTTATTGCCCTAATAATAAATGATTTGAGTTTATTGTTAGAAAGGTGGGGAGCAAATGAGCAAACGGTGCGAATTTCAAGTTTCGTGGAAATGGATAGTGGGGATTTGTGCGACAAAACGAAGACTTGAAAATGGCGTTTGCTCTTGACTTTTATGGTTACTTTTTTCGTCAAGGAAAAAAGTAATTGGAGTGTGAGGCAAAGTCTCACAAACAAACATTTTTATTTATACAAATTAAAAATTATTCCGAACTTCGGTTAATATATTTCCCAATACTATAATGCAAGGCATAAATTACCGGAGTTAAGAGCACCGCAATAATTAATTTACAGGTATAACCCGTTAATGCTAAATTTAAAAATTGTGTTCCGTTTATTTTACCCGGTAACCAAAAGGCGATACCCAATACCACAAAAGTGTCTATTAATTGTGAAATAACCGTTGAACCTGTTGAGCGCAACCATAAATGTTTACCGCCTGTTTTGTCTCGCAAAAACCAAAATATAAATACGTCTACCAGTTGCGATACTAAAAAGGCAATGATGCTACCCACAATTATCCACATCGATTGCCCAAAAACTGTCCTAAATGATTCATCGTTTACTGGTGAAAAACTGGTTGCTTTTACTTGCATACCTGCATAAAGAACAATAAATGCATAGATGATTAAAAAAACGGTAATGATGGTAAGTTTTCTTACTCCTGATTTTCCAAAATACTCATTTATTAAGTCGGTAGTTAAGAATACTATTGGCCAAGGAAGTATGCCTATGCTCATCGTAAAAGGTCCAATTTGAATCAATTTTCCTCCTATAAGTTCGGCCACAATAGCATTGGTGACAAAAAAACAAGCCAAAATAATAAATACAGTGTCTTTTTTAGAAGAAAACATAGTGTTTTATTGAATTTTATAGGATTAAATGTAGTCTCTTTCTATAAGAAAACCAAATGGGCCGAGAATTGTTTATCCGAAATATTAAATTATTTTTGTTCCTCCTTAAAACGAGTTACATTTAGTGAAAATTTAGAATCAAGAAAAGAGTATGGCGCAGTTTGAAATGATAATGCCTAAAATGGGCGAGAGTGTTGCCGAGGCAACCATTATAAAGTGGTTGAAAGCGGAGGGAGATAAAATTGAGGCCGATGAGTCGGTATTGGAAATAGCCACAGATAAAGTAGATTCGGAAGTACCTGCTTCAAATGGTGGTATTTTACTAAAGCGTTTATTCAAAGAAGGTGATGTAGTACAAGTAGGTTCTGTTATTGCCATTATAGGGACAGATGGAGCTGCTGCTATTGTGGCAGATGTGGTTCCGCAAACGGCAGCAAAAGTTGAAAGTGCTAAACCTGTTGCAGAAGCTGTTAATATTCCTGTTGCTGTAGCTGAAACAAAAAACGATTATACAAATTCCAATAAATTTTATTCTCCTTTGGTAAAAAATATTGCCAAGCAAGAGGGAATATCACTCGCTGAATTGGAGTCGATTAGCGGTACCGGAAAAGATACAAGAGTAACCAAAGCAGATATATTGGGATACATTGCAAACAGAGGTAAGCAAGCCCCTGTTGTAGCACAAGCTACCGAAACGAAGCAAATTATAAGTCCGCAAGTTACTGTACCATCCAAACCTGCGGTTTCAGTAGGTGCCGGTGATGAGATAATAGAAATGGATAGGATGCGTAAACTGATTGCCGACCATATGGTGATGAGTAAGCACACTTCGCCACACGTTACCTCTTTTGTAGAGGCCGATGTAACCAATATGGTTTTGTGGAGAAATAAAATTAAGGGCTCTTTCGAAAAACGTGAGAATGAAAAAATTACGTTTACTCCTATTTTTATTGAAGCGGTAGCAAGAGCCATTAAAGATTTTCCAATGATTAATGTTTCGGTGGATGGAACAAATATTATTGTTCGTAAAAATATAAACATTGGTATGGCAACAGCATTGCCATCAGGTAATTTAATTGTCCCTGTAATTCGCAATGCTGATCAAAAAAACTTACTGGGCTTAACCAAGTCGGTTAATGAATTGGCCAACCGTGCACGCATAAATAAATTACAACCCGATGAAATACAAGGCGGGACTTTTACCTTAACAAATGTTGGTGGATTTGGAAATGTTATGGGAACACCCATTATCAATCAACCGCAGGTGGCTATTTTGGCAGTAGGGATCATCAAGAAAAAACCGGTAGTAATTGAAACCGAATTGGGTGATACCATTGGTATTCGTCACATGATGTTCCTTTCATTGTCGTACGATCACCGTGTTGTAGACGGTTCATTGGGAGGAAGTTTTGTAAGGAGGGTGGCTGATTATTTAGAAAAATTCGATATAAATAGAACCATTTAGAAAATAGAAATGTTGAATGTTGTGAAAAAATTAGCACTAACGATAACCTTATTCTGTGGCTATTTCATTTCATTTTCACTGCACGCTGACAATGCAAGTTTTAAGAAAAAATTCATAGCTGCCGAAGACAGTATCATTGTTGAGAATTATGTTGGAGCCTTAAAAATTCTAACAGAATTAAATGCGTTGGAGCCCAACAATGCTAATATTTCCTTTAAAATGGGAATGTGTTATTTGAGTTCTCCATTACAAAAAAATAAGTCGATTCCTTTTTTAGAAAAAGCTGCGGAGAATATCAATCCGAATTTCAGCGAAAATGATTATAAAGAAACAAAGGCTCCTGATATAACCATTCAATACCTCGCACAAGCTTACCATTTGGCCAATAAATTTGACGAAGCAATTGCAACTTATGAAAAGTTGAAGAATTTATATGCTCCATCTAATGTTCAAGAAATTTCTTCTATCAATTTAAAGATAGAAATGTGTAAAACGGGGAAAGAGTTGGTAGCAAATCCGGTAAACATTTTATTGACAAACCTGGGTCCCGAAATTAATTCCGAGTATCCTGAATATGCACCGGTGATATCTGCTGATGAACAAACGCTAATTTTTACTTCACGTAAACCTACAGGAACAGGAAGATTAACAACCGAAGATGGGAAATCGTATGAAGACATATATATATCATCAAAGCAAGATGGTGTTTGGACTAAACCTATGGGTATTGCAAACAACATTAATTCATATTACCACGAGGCTTCAATTGGATTATCGGTTGATGCTCAAGAGCTTTTTATATACAAGGATGATAATGGTGACGGTAATATATATTCAAGTAAATTATTGGGTGAAACTTGGACCCAACCAATAAAATTGGGTTCTAATATCAATTCAAAAAGTTGGGAAACACACGCAACGATGTCTCCCGATGGAAGTACTTTGTATTTTGTGAGTGATCGTAAAGGTGGTTTTGGTGGTAGGGACATTTATTTTTGTAAAAGACTTCCAAGTGGAGAATGGGGCTTGGCGCAAAATGCTGGCAAGTCTATTAATACAAATCAAGAGGACGACTCTCCATTTATTCATCCGGATGGTTTAAAATTGTATTTCAGTTCCAAAGGGCATAAATCAATGGGTGGTTTTGATATTTTTGTGAGTAATTTAGATTCTACAGGTAAATGGGGTGCACCCGTAAATGTTGGGTATCCTACAAATACAAGTGACGATGATATTTTTTATGCTCCAACAACCAACGGAAAGGGAGCTTATTATTCTTCTTTTAGAGAAGGTGGTTTTGGAGAAAAGGACATTTACTTGTTAACTTTCCCTGAACAAAAAGAAGCGCAGGTTACTGTATTCAAAGGTATTATAAAGGATATTTACGGTAAAGTTCCTGAAGGAATGCGGATTAGTATATTTAATAATGAAACGGCCGAATTGGTTGGGGTGTATACACCGAATTCACAAACAGGTAAGTATTTATTTATTTTAACACCGGGTATTAATTATAACATACGTTACGAAGCCAGCGATTCTACTTACTTATTTCAGTCAGAAAATTTAGATGTACCTGCAAACAGTGCGTATCAAATAATAAATACTGCGATAGAAATGAAACCCATTAAGGTGGGACAAAAGTTGATTTTAAAAAATATCTTCTTTGATTTTGGTAGTTCTACTTTGCGAGCGGCTTCAAAATTGGAATTGAATAAACTTACACGTGTGTTGAATGTGAATCCTCAAATAGCATTGGAAATTGGTGCTCATACTGATGCCAAGGGAAGTGATGAGAAAAATTTAAAGCTATCGCAAGAAAGAGCCAATTCTATGATTGCCTATTTGGTAGCTCAAAAAATAGATCCTAAACGATTGCGTCCAGTAGGTTATGGCGAGTCAACACCCATTGCACCAAATGAAACTCCCGAAGGGAAAGACAATGAAGCAGGTCGACAACTTAACAGAAGGATTGAATGTAAGTTATTGAATTATGATGGTAACGATATTCGTATGGAAAAAATCGAAATTCCTAAGATTACGCCAAAGCCTGAAACAAAAGGAAAGTCAGCACCTACAAATAAAAAGAAAAGTGCTCCGAAAAAGAAATAGTTTTTCACCCATTGTTATATTACATTTAGTATATGAATAGAAATTCCATTGCATCTATAGTTATTTTAATTGCCGTTGCTGCTATTACAGCTTACGCATTGTTTGGCATTGATACAAAAAAACCATTGCGTTATTTTCCTTATTATGGTCCATCAACAGTGAATGCAAACAAGGATACTGTTTTTCATACCATACGCGATTTTAGTTTTACCGACCAAGCGAATAAAAATATTACGCAAAAAGATATCGAAGGGAAATATGTTGTGGTAGATTATTTTTTCACTACCTGTCATAGTATCTGTCCGGTTATGAGTACACAAATGGAACGCATTGCAGCTGCTTATAAAGGAAACAAAGAAGTTGTAATACTTTCCCATACCGTTGATCCAGAAACTGACAGCGTTGAGGTAATGGTTGAATATGCCAAAAAGCACAGTGCAAATAATGAGCAGTGGCATTTTTTAACAGGCGACAAAAAGCACTTATACAATATTGCACGCACATCTTATTTTTTAGATGCAGCAGAAGGAGATGGCGGTCCGGATGATTTTATACACACCCAAAATTTTGTGCTTGTTGATAAGCAAAAGCACATACGTGGATATTATGATGGCACGAGTCCGCAGGAAGTTGATAAGCTGATAACAGATATTGGATTGTTGATGAAAGAGGAGAAGTATAACAGTGAGATAAAATAGGTGATGGTAAAAAGCAGTTTTAGATTGTTCGTGTTGTTTGTATTTGCATTCAATTGCTTTGTTTGGGCAGTTGACGTAGAAAGGAGTGTTAAGTCGGAAGTGACATCTGTAACTGTTTATATGAGTGGTGCCGAAATTCACCACAATGCAAAGGTGAAATTATCGAAGGGGAAAAATACAATAACCTTCACAAGTTTATCACCTAAGCTCGATAGCAAAAGCATTTCTGTGGATGTATTACCGAAGGACGTTACCATTTTGTCGGTAAACAGCAAAACAAATTATTTGGTTAAGAAGGTGGATAACCCCAATATTAAAATGCTGAGAGACTCTTCGGAAAGTATTACTGATCAGTTAACGATGCTTGCCAACGAAAGAGAGACATTGCAGAAAGAGAAAGATTTATTGTTTAAAAATGAAGCTATTGGAGGTACACAAAAAGGGATACTGGTTGAGGAGATTGAAGCAGCAGCTGATTTTTTCAGGGACAGAAACAACGAAATAAATAAATTGGTTTTTCAGCTTCAAAAGAAGGAAAAAAAATTGACCGCAGAATTAGGGAATATCAACAAGCAGTTGAGTGAACTCAATGCTGTATTTAATCCTCCGTCTTCTGAAATAACTGTTGTGGTAATTTCCAATAAAGAGGAGCAAGCTGTTTTTGAATTTAAATACATTGTGGATGGAGCAGGCTGGGCACCTAAATATGATATTCGAACAGAGGGAATCGACAAGCCGATTACTTTGGTATATAGGGCTGTGTTGTTTAACAATTGCGGACTTGATTGGAAGGATGTAAAATTAAAATTATCTACTGCCGACCCGAAACAAGGTGCGGAAAAACCTACACTCGATTCTTGGACCTTGAGCAACGAGAGCAACATACGAAATTCAAATTATGAAGAAGATATTGCAGTGAATGGATTGCGTAATAATCCGTATCAAAAAGGAAAGCCCTTTAATGCAACTGATACATCAAAAGTGAAATTCCAAAAAATAGAAGTAAGTGAGTTGAGTGCCGAATTTGATATTCCAACTCCATATACTATTATCAGTGATTCAAAGCCTTATACAGTAGATGTAACGAGTTATGAGATTCCTGCTAAGTACGAACATTTTGCGATTCCTAAGATGGATGATGATGCTTTTTTAGTAGCCAAAATTACAGGATGGAATGAACGCAACCTTATTTCGGGGCAAGCAAATATTTATTTCAACGGAACCTATTTAGGGCAATCTTTTGTAAATACCAATGATATTGAAGATACCTTGATGGTATCCTTGGGAAGAGACAAGAAGGTTGCTGTTAATCGTGTGAAGCGGGTTAACTCGTATGAAAGACACATTGTAGGAAACAGTGTGAAAGAAACTTTTTTGTATGAAACAACGATTAAAAATAATCGTGAAAGTGTTGTAAATATTGAAGTGCAAGATCAAATACCTGTTTCTCAGGATAACAGCATTGATGTAACTGTAGTTGAAATAACAGCAGGAAATTTGGATAAATTGAGTGGTAAATTGAATTGGAAATTGAAGTTGGCACCAGGAGAAACGCAAAAAATAATATTGAGTTATTCAGTAAAATACCCGAAAAATTATAAGCAGCCTGCCAAGAAAAAGTACAGAACAATATCAGCTCCATCCTTTTAAAGATTTTAAATAAATGGAAGAAGAAAACAAGCCCGAATTAAAAAGAAGCCTTGGTTTAATTGATGCTACAAGTATAGTTTCAGGATCAATGATAGGTTCGGGTATATTTATTGTTACCACTTTTATGGCGCGCGATTTGGGTTCATCGGGCTATATATTACTCCTTTGGCTTATTACGGGACTCATTACCATTTCGGCAGCATTGAGCTACGGTGAACTTGCCGGAATGATGCCACAGGCTGGCGGTCAGTATGTTTATTTGCAACGCGCTTATGGAAAAATGGTTTCTTTTTTATACGGATGGACCGCTTTTACTGTAATCCAAACCGGTGTAATAGCTGCCGTAGCTGTTGCATTTGCAAAATTCACTTCGGTTTTTTTTCCAGCACTCAACAATGATTTTATAACTATAAGTACCGTTTTTAAAATTACCTATGCCCAACTTTTAGCAATGTCGAGTATTATCCTTCTTACATTTATTAATAGCAGGGGTTTAAAGAATGCAAAAACAATTCAATTGGTTTTTACAGCAGCAAAATTGCTTGCACTTTTTGCCCTTATTATTTTAGGGATAGCGATGGCATTTAAAACTGATACACTTGCTATGAACTTCACAGATATGTGGAGTGCATCCAAAACAACTGTTGAAAGTAATGGCACCTTAACGATAGTACCACTTGTTGGTTTTGCTTTAATGGGTGCTTTGGGCGCTACTATGATTAATTCACTTTTTTCCAGCGATGCTTGGAACAGTGTAACCTTTATTGCTTCCGAAATAAAAGATCCTAAAAAGAATATTCCGAGAAGCTTGTTTTTAGGAACTACACTTGTTACTATTGTTTACATTTTAGCAAATGTTGCCTACTTATCATTACTTCCTTTAAAGGGTGTTCCAAATGGAGCAGGTTTTGTTGAACAAGGAATTCAGTTTGCCGCAAACGATAGAGTAGGTACTGCAGTAGCATCTATGATTTTTGGAAATTATGCGATTTATATCATGGCGGCATTGATTATGGTTTCTACTTTTGGATGCAACAATGGTGCAATACTTAGCAGTGCACGTTTATTTTATGCAATGTCGAAAGATGGTTTGTTCTTTAAAAAAGCATCGCGTATCAATGATAAGAACGTCCCATCATATGCTTTAACCATACAATGCATTTGGGCTTGTATATTGTGCCTGTCAGGAAAGTATAGCGACTTGCTTGCATATTGTACTTTTGCCTCATTGATATTTTATATCTTATGTATTGTTGGTATTTTTATTCTTCGAAAAAAAGAGCCTGAAACTGAAAGACCTTATAAAGCGTTTGGCTATCCCATAATTCCGGCATTGTATATTGTAGTTACCCTTGCTATTTGCATTACCTTATTAATTTATGATACAAGAAACACTACAATGGGATTAGCATTGGTGTTATTGGGTATTCCAATTTATTACCTGACACAACGGAAATAAAAATCGAATTTTTGAAACGCTTCTTAAAAAATTATTTTTCTTTTAATAGGCGTGAGCGCAATGGCGCACTTGTGTTGTGCTTTATCTGTTTATTGTTGTTAACATACCTGTATTATTTATCGAATCGTGACAGTGTAAAAATTGGCAATGTAGCTGATTTTGAAAAGGAAATTGCAGAATTTAAAAAACTTCAACAGTCTGATAAAAATACTATTGAGGAATATAGTCGACAAAATGTGGTTGATTTTGAAAAGGACAAAAAAGTATATGTAAAAGCGGAATTGTTTGAATTTGATCCCAACAATTTGCCCGATAGCGATTGGAGAAGATTGGGTTTCTCCGATAAGCAAATTAAAAGCATAAAGAACTATGAAGCCAAAGGCGGACGCTTTTATGATAAAGAAGATGTCAAAAAAATGTATAGTATAAGTCCCGAAATGTACGCTTCCATTGAGCCCTACATTCATATCAATACCGTTAAAATAGAGATTGAAAAAAGTTTAAAATCAACAATTACAAAAAGAGAAATAGAATTAAATAGTGCAAATGCATACGAATTATTGTATGTGCCGATAATAGATTCCATTACAGCAATAAATATTATTAAATACAGAAGTATGTTGGGTGGGTTTTATAACAAAGAACAATTAAAGGAAGTTCAAAATTTGGATACCGTATTGTACGATAAAATGATTTCTTACCTTAGTCTGAACAACGAAAATATTCGAAAATTTGATATAAATTATGCGACAATCGATCAGTTAAAGAAGCATCCCTATATACGTTTTGCACTTGCAAAGGCTTTGGTACTATATAGAGAAACACACGGAACATTTAAAAGTGTAGCAGACATAAAAAAGTGTGTTTTGGTAAATGAGGAATTGTTCCGTAAAATTGCACCCTATTTAACTGTTGAAGAATGATAAAAGAGAGAATCAAAAATACTATTCGCGATGTTGCTGATTTTCCAAAGCCGGGAATCTTGTTCAAGGACATTATGCCCATTTTGGAAGATCCTATTCTGTGTCGGGATATCATTGATGAATTCGCTTCTTCTTTTTCCGATACCAAGATAGATGCTATTGTTGGTGTTGAGAGTCGTGGCTTTTTGTTTGGAATGATGTTGGCTTCTAAATTGAACATACCCTTCATTACGGTGCGTAAAAAGGGGAAATTGCCTTATAAAACTATTTCATACAAATATGATTTGGAATATGGGAGTGCCGAAATAGAAATGCACCTGGATAGTTTGAAAAAGGGCTGGAACGTTATGGTGCACGATGATTTATTGGCTACGGGTGGAACAGCAGCAGCAGCAGCAGAATTAATTAAACTACAGGAAGCAAATGTGGTTGGTTTTTCATTTTTGGTTGAACTTTCTTTTTTGGAAGGCAAACAAAAATTGAGTAAATATTCACAAAAAATAGTTAGCTTAGTGACCTATTAGAAATATATGATTATGGATTTTTCAATGACAGAGAATCAGCTGATGATAGCTGATATGATTAAAAAATTTGGTGATGAGCATATTCGTCCTAAAATGATGGAATGGGATGAATCGCAAGAATTTCCCGTTCATATATTTAAGAAACTAGGTGAGCTGGGTTTGATGGGTGTATTGGTACCAAAAGAGTATGGAGGTTCTGGTTTTTCATACACCGAGTATGTAACAGCAATTACTGAATTGTCAAAAATATGTGGCTCTATTGGTTTGTCAATGGCAGCTCACAATTCTTTGTGCACCGGACATATTCTTCAATTCGGAAACGAAGAACAAAAGAAAAAGTATTTGCCAAAATTAGCTACTGCCGAGTGGATTGGTGCTTGGGGACTAACCGAAGCAAATACCGGATCGGATGCTTTGCGAATGAAAGTTACTGCTAAGCAGGATGGCGATTACTATATTTTAAATGGAGCAAAAAATTGGATAACGCACGGTATTACAGGTGATGTGGCTGTTGTATTGGCACGAACAGGTGAGTTGTTGGATTCACACGGAATTACGGCTTTTGTTGTAGATAGAGGTACACCGGGTTTTGCAGGAGGAAAGAAAGAAAATAAATTGGGAATGCGTGCATCCGAAACTGCCGAAATGATTTTTACCGATTGTAAAATTCATAAATCGCAAGTGTTAGGTAAAGTAGGGGATGGATTTGTGCAGGCAATGAAGGTGTTGGACGGTGGTAGGATTTCAATTGCATCGCTTGGTTTAGGTATTGCGAAAGGTGCTTATGAAGCGGCATTAAAATATTCAAAGGAGCGTGAACAATTTGGTCAACCTATTTCAAAATTTCAAGCCATTGCATTTAAATTGGCTGATATGGCTACCGAAATAGATGCTTCGGAGTTGCTTACTTTTAAAGCTGCCGACTTAAAAAATAAAGGAATGAAAGTTACCAAAGAAGGTGCTTTTGCTAAATACTATACTTCAGAAGTAGCTGTTAGGGTGAGTACCGATGCTGTACAAATTTTTGGTGGCTACGGTTATACAAAGGATTTTCCTGTGGAGAAGTTTTACCGCGATTCAAAATTATGTACTATTGGAGAAGGAACTTCTGAGATTCAAAAAATGGTTATTGCAAGAGAGATTTTGAAGTAAAACTCTATCTGCTTTTTTATTTTAGAGGACTTTTGATAATTTGTAATTAGAAGAGAATCATATTCATTTCTTATTTTCCGCTCATGGCCGCTAGGCCTAGTTCCTTTGTCTTGACACAAAGGAACCTAAAAGTCAAGAACAAAGGAAGCTGCCACCACACATAGCTTACACACGCCCGCCCTTTGTTCGGGCCAACGCGCCATATAAATTAAGATTCCGAAATCATTATTAAATGGGTGGGAGGCTAAAGAGCAAACGGTGCGATTTGCAGTTTTCATGGCCCCGGACGCGTAAGCCTTGTGCGACAAATGAATAACTGAAAATGGCGATTGGTCTTGCCCCGATAGCTATCGGGGTTTTTGATTACTTTTTTTATCAAGAAAAAAAGTAATTGGAGTGTGAGGCGAAGCCTCACAGAAATTACTTATTAAACCCCTCAAATGCACCCAATCCAAAAAGTGAAAAGTCGTATTTAATAGGGTCTTTTGGATTAAATACTTTAAGCGCATTTGTTAACTCTTCAACAGCTTTCCAATCATTTTGAGTACGCTTTAATATTCCCAGTTTTCGCGCGACACCTCCTGAGTGCACATCCAACGGACAAGAGAGCAGGGAAGGGGAAATACTTTTCCATAATCCGAAATCAACTTCCCGTTTATCATTTCGTACCATCCACCGTAAATACATATTGATGCGTTTTGCCGCAGAATTATCAGCTGGATTGGAAATGTGTTTCAGTGTGCGTGTTGGATGTTTTAATTCAAAAAACAGGTGTCTGAAATAAATGATTTGTTCTTTTAAATCGAGGTTTTTTTTGTTTATGTTTTTGCTAAACACATTTTCGAGTCCACCGTGTTTTTGGTAAATGTTTTTAAGTGCCGCAAAAAAATAGTTGCAATCAATTCCATTAAAAGTGCGGTGTACAAAAGATGAAAGGCTTTTACTTTTTCCGGTAAAGTCCATTATGAATTCGTGTGGACTATTTCCCATTATCTTCATTAGCTTGTTGCCATTGTTGATGATGCTTTTGCGTTGCCCCCAAGCAATAGTTGCCACTAAAAAACCTGCAATTTCAATATCTTCCTTTTTTGTGAATTGATGCGGGATTTGAATGGGATCGGTTTCAATAAAAGTAGTACGGTTATAGAGGTCTGCCTTTTCTTCCAGCAATTCAAATAGTTCTTGGTTTGTAAAATGCACCTTTATCTTTTTATAATCGCATTGTATTTGGAAGTATTTCCTTTATTGTCTTTAACTGTAAGTTCCAATGTATGCTCACCACTTTTTATGCTATCATCAAAGGTATAAAATAGCCTTCTTTCCTTTGCATCGTATTCAAACAATACCCATTTATTATCCATTGTTCCTAGGTAAGAAGCTATGCCTGAAAGATTGTCGTAAATACTCATTTCAAGCGTTTTGTTTTTGCTTACATTTTTATCGGCATTTATGTTTATTGCTTTTATGGTGGGGGCAACTGTATCAATTGAAATGGTGAAATTTCCAAATGAACGCGTTTTTGTGAGCACTCCATTTTTAGTCCATTCTCCCCCTTCGTTTGTGGGTTTTCCTTTTTCATCCAATGAAACAATAAGTGCTTTTTTTCTAAGTGAATCAGGTACATTTCCCTTTATGAATAAACTAAAGCTCCCGTGCAATGGTACCGTTTCATAGTGGATGTGGTGAATTGGCGAAACCCCTTTGATGGAGTCGCTCATAAAATAATCGAATTTCAAATCTTCGTACAATACATTTGGTGGAAGTTCAATTGAAATGTTTTCTGTTTTAAAAGTGTTGATACGGTCGAAATGAAAAGTTGCAGCGTAATTTGGAGAGGAAACTGCAAGTTCTCTCATTTTTACTTTCGAATCGCTCAGTACAAAAAAATTAAGTTCACTTGTATTATTGTAAATATCTTTCACTGTGTACTTAATTCTGTGGATGGAATCATCGTTAAAAACATAAATGCCTCTCCTTTTTTTAATTTTATAGATGGGCAATTTGTTGTTGGCTAAAATAAAACTTCGTTGAACTTTTATAGAGTTTTTAATTTTTTCAGCATAATCAATGTGTGCATTTACATAACGCGTTTGGTCGAAACTGAACTTGTCAATGTTGTGTTCGTATATTGTTTGTCCGTCAATGTTGAGTGCAACCGAGTAGCTGCCATTTGGATTGGAACTGCCATTTTCGGTAT
Organism: uncultured Bacteroidota bacterium; assembly: GCA_903840505.1. GTDB lineage: Bacteria > Bacteroidota > Bacteroidia > UBA4408 > UBA4408 > CAIMGI01. The sequence goes on along the minus strand of CAIMGI010000155.1, from coordinate 8,028 downwards.
CGTTGGTAATCAATCCAAAACCAATTATACCGTGTACCCTAATGGTGTCTTTTGAAGAAAGCGAAAATATACCTGTTTTTTTGTCTTTTTGAACTTCTACTTTCCTAGGGATGTTACGGTTGTTCACAAAACTAATTTCGTTTAGAGGATATACTTCAATTAGGGAAATAGATGGTTTAACGGTATCGGGAATATTTAAACCAAAAAATAGGGGGTTTATGGGCCATTCCGATTTATCATCCCGAATTTCAAAATGCAAATGCGGACCTTCAGAGCCCCCACTATTTCCAGAAAGTGCAATAATATCTTTTTGTTTTACTTTTAGTTCATTCGGTGCGGGAAAAAGATCTACTTCAAACGACTCTCTCTTGTATTGTTCTTTCCTCACATATTCTGTAATTTTAGCGTTATAGTTCTGTAAATGACCATAAACAGTTACATAGCCGTTAGGGTGTGTTATGTACAGCGCATTTCCATACCCAAAGGGCGAAACTTTTATTCTGGATATATAGCCATCGGCAGCAGCAAAAACAGGAAGTCCTTCTTTCCCTTCGGTTTTTAAGTCGATTCCCGAATGCAAGTGATTGGGTCTTATTTCTCCAAAATTACCCGACATAGTAAGTGGAATGTCTAAGGGTGATATAAAATAATCTTTTGGGTAGGGGTTTTGAGCCAAGCATACGAGGCACCAAAAATGAAGAAAAAGTGTAAAAAAGCCTTTTTGTGCCAATGTTAATAGTATATAAAGGGTAAATATTCATTTTTCAAATGCTGGTAAGCAATAGCTTTACCACAAAGATTTACACAAACAAACGTTCAAAAATTTGCATATTCTTGGTATTGGCTTAACTTTGTGCCAATAACAAGCATTTGAATCAATATAGGAATGGAAAACTTAGAAATGGTAGTTACCAGTTTGGAGTCGAAAATAGAAAAATTGATACATTTGCATAAAAAGTCGCTGGAGGAAAATAGCAGATTAACCGAGCAGCAGCAAAAATTAATTAATAGTATTGAGCAGCAGCAATTAAAAATTAACGAATTAGAAGATAAAAATAAAATAATGAAATTGGCTTCGCGTTTATCCGAAGCCCCATCCGATGACAAAATGTCGGATGTTAAATTAAAGATAAACGAATTAGTGCGGGAAATAGATAAATGTGTGTCCTTTTTAAATAAATAAGTTTAAGCCTAGGTTTAAGCTAAAAAATAAGATGAACGAACTTTCAATAAAAGTAAACATTGCCAACCGAGACTATCCTCTTACTGTAAAAAGTGAAGAGGTGGAGTCGGTTAAAAAGGCAGCGCTTGCTGTTAATGAAAGGGTGAAGGAGTTTGAGGAAAATTATACGGTAAAAGACAAGCAGGATTTGTTGGCAATGTGTGCCTTGCAGTTTGCTTCACAGTCGCTGAGCAACGAGGGAAAGGTTGCTGTTGACAGTGCATTGTCGAACCGAATAATTGAAGTAGAGAGATTCGTTTCAGATTATTTGAAAAAAGGATAAGTTCTTTAAATTATCGTGTGTGGCTTTTGGCAACACATTTTATATACCCGTATCGCTATTGAAAGGCTTAGGCTTTGTTCAATCGGATGCGGGTTTTTTTATGTTTAACAATTTAATTAAATAAACGAAAATGGATACAATGAATATAATGATAGTGCTGGGTGTTGGTTTCGTATGCCTAATAATAGGATATGTAATAGCATCAACAGTATTAAAGAAAAGTATTGAGAAAAGCAGCAGCGACTTAATAAAGGATGCTGAAGCAAAGGCAGAAGTTTTGAAACAGGAGAAAATCCTTCAAGCAAAGGAAAAATTTCTTCAGTTAAAAAGTGAGCACGAAAAACTGATTAATGAAAAAAATGCAGCCATTTTAACTGGCGAAAACCGCATTAAGCAAAAGGAGCAGACCTTGAATCAAAAAACTGAGGATTATAACCGAAAGGACAAGGAAGTTACGAATACAAAGGAAACGCTAAAGGCTCAATTGGAGGCTATTGCTAAAAAGGAAGCGGATTTAGACAAAGCACACAAGCGTCAGGTAGAACAGTTGGAAACTATTGCCGGACTAAAAGCCGAAGAAGCCAAAATTCAATTGGTAGAGGCATTAAAGTCGGAAGCAAAAACACAGGCATTGTCGCACATAAAAGACATTATGGAAGAGGCAAAGCTTACCGCAAACAAAGAAGCCAAAAAGATTGTGGTACAAACCATTCAACGTGTTGCAACAGAGCACGCCATTGAAAATTCGGTTTCGGTTTTTAACATTGAGAGCGATGAGTTAAAAGGAAGAATAATAGGTAGAGAAGGAAGAAACATCCGTGCTTTGGAAGCTGCTACAGGAATTGAGATAATTGTGGACGATACACCCGAGGCAATTATTTTATCGGGTTTCGATCCTGTAAGAAGAGAAATTGCTCGATTGGCTTTACATCAGTTGGTAACGGACGGCAGAATACACCCTGCTCGTATTGAAGAAGTGGTTGAGAAAACAAAAAAGCAAATTGAAGAAGAGATTATTGAAACAGGAAAAAGAACCACCATTGATTTGGGAATACACGGTTTACACCCTGAGTTGATACGTATGGTAGGTAGAATGAAATACCGCTCATCATATGGACAAAATCTATTGCAACACTCCAGAGAAGTAGCTAACTTATGTGCTGTTATGGCTGCAGAATTAGGATTAAATGTGAAGCTTGCCAAACGAGCCGGATTATTGCACGATATAGGAAAAGTTCCCGATGATGAGCCTGAATTACCACACGCGGTATTGGGTATGAAGTTGGCTGAAAAATACAAAGAGAATGCTGAGGTTTGTAATGCCATTGGTGCTCACCACGATGAGGTGGAAATGACAAGTTTAATATCTCCCATCATACAAGTTTGCGATGCTATATCGGGATCACGACCGGGTGCAAGAAGAGAAGTTGCGGAATCGTATATTAAACGATTGAAGGATTTGGAAGCCTTGGCATTGTCTTATCCGGGAGTATTAAAAACCTACGCAATTCAAGCCGGTAGAGAGTTACGCGTGTTGGTTGAAAGTGAAAAAATATCGGACAAAGATGCCGAAACATTAGCATTTGATATCTCGCAAAAAATACAAACAGAAATGACATATCCCGGACAGGTTAAAATTACGGTTATCCGTGAGACGAGAGCTGTAGGGTATGCGAAGTAATTAGATAGTATAAAGTGGTTACAATTATTGATTATGGGGTTGGTAATTTAGGTAGCATCCTCAATATGTTCAAAAAGATTGGGGTTGAGGCGAAGCTAACGCAATCAATAAATGATGTAATTGATGCAAAGAAACTACTTTTACCCGGTGTAGGTTCCTTTGATTACGGAATGAAAATGCTCAATGATACAGGTTATGTTGAAGCGATCAATCAAAAGGTTTTAACCGAAAAAATTTCAATATTGGGGATTTGTTTAGGGATGCAGCTGATGACAAAAAGAAGTGATGAAGGTTCTTTGAATGGTTTGGGATGGTTTGATGCGGAAACTGTTAAGTTTGATTTGGATACAACAATTTTCAAAGTTCCGCATATGGGATGGAATGAAGTGAAAGTTGAGAAACCAAATAAACTGTTTGAGGATATGTATGATGAGCCTCGTTTTTATTTCGTGCATTCATACCATATAAAATGCAATAAAAAGGAAGATGTTTTATTAACCACAAAGTATGGATATGACTTTGTTTGTGGCATCCGAAAGGATAATATTTATGGTGCACAGTTTCATCCAGAGAAAAGCCATAAATATGGGATGAAATTGTTGAAAAATTTTGCTGATAATTGTTAATGGGAAGGGTTAGAGTTATACCTGTATTGTTATTGAAAAATAATGGACTTTATAAAACGGTAAAGTTTAAAGACCCTAAATATGTTGGCGATCCAATAAATGCTATAAAGATTTTTAATGATAAAGAGGTGGATGAGTTATGCGTACTTGATATAAATGCGAGTGCAGAAAAAAGGAAACCTAATTTTAAATTAATACAAGAATTTGCATCAGAGTGTTTTATGCCGGTTTGTTATGGTGGAGGTATTAATACTATTGAAGATGCAAAACACATATTTGGTTTAGGTATTGAAAAAATAGCCTTAAATAATGCCGCGATAGAAAATCCGCAGTTGATAACTGAAATTGCAAATATATATGGTTCTCAAGCCGTAGTTGTATCTATGGATTATAAGAAAGCTTTTTTAGGGAACAATACTGTTTATGCAATTAACGGTCAAAATAAGACTAAGTTTGATGTTATTGATTTTGTAAAAAGGATGGAGGAGTTTGGGGCAGGTGAAATTTTACTTAACAGTATTGAGCGCGATGGTACTTTGTTGGGATATGATTTGGAAACGTTGAAAAAGGTAACCGAAGCTGTTAAAGTTCCGGTTATTGCTTGTGGAGGTGCTTCAAATGTGAATGATTTTTCTTTAGCAGTAAAACAAGGTGGTGCTTCTGCAGTTGCCGCAGGTAGTATGTTTGTGTTTCAAGGAAAATTAAGAGGTGTATTAATTAATTTTCCAAGTCAAAAGGAATTAAAAGAACAGGTATATTTTTAAACATGGTAAGGAAATTCATCAATATAATTAAAGAGGATATACTGGTGTATTGCTATTTTGTTAGCTTACTTTTAGTTTTGTTTGGATTACATCATTATTACGGAAATAAATACATTGCTCCAATAACACTTTATATTTCTGTTTTTATTTCAATTTACTTTCTATTAAAGTTTATTTTCAAAAAAGTGAACTTGGATTATTCACATTTAGTTGAAAAAGTCTCTCTTTCAGAAAAGGATTTGATGAGAACTTTGCCAATTGCACTGATAGTATTTGTTCTTTTTATTATTGGACACTTGTTTTATTTAGGACACGTTCCTATTATAACTTCCTACTTAAGTTTAGATTACTATAATATAGCACTTATTAGACAAAGTATAACTAAAATCGACTCCAGTTTGATAAATTACTTTAGTGCCTTTATGTTAAAGGCAATAATCCCTTTTTACTTATTATTACTTCTAATCAAAGACAAAAAATTATTTTATTTCTTTTTAATACCCTCTGTTTTTTATGCGTTGGCAATGATGCAAAAAAGTTACATAGTTGGAATTTTTATTCCATGCATAATTTATTATCTAGTAAATTTTGATTTTAAGAAGGTGTTAGTTTTTATATTAATCCCTTTGGCAGGAAACTATTTGTTAGTTTTTGTAACAAATCCTGAATTAAGAGCAAATAAATCTGAGATAGATAATTATTTAGTCGCAAATAAGACTGAGTATAAAATAGACAGTACTGTTGTAGCAGAAGCAAACCTAAGTAACAAACTTAATATTGCAGGTGATGCATTGTATCAACGTGTGTTTTTAACTACGGGTAAAATTGTAGGCTATTGGTTTGATGCTGTTCCAAGTAAATTGCCATATGCAAAGGGGTGTGGTTATCATTTTTTGGCTCCTGCATTAGGCTGTGATTATGATCAATACGATTATTCAAGAATAATTTATGATAGTATTTATATAAAGGAGTCTAAAAAGGGCTTAAAAGGGACCGTTACAGTGGCTTGCTTTATGTACGATTATGCCAATTTTGGTATTTTAGGTTTAATTATATCTGCATTCTTATTAGCTCTATTTTTGATAATAATTAAAAAAATATTTAATAATGAGTTTGCTTGGATAGTTTCATTTAATGGCTTGTTTGTTTTGTGGCTTACTTCTGCGGCCATTTCAACTACCCTATTTTCAGGTGGATGGGGATTAACAATTCTACTGTTTTTAATTTATAAAAAGGTACTCATTAATAATTAGTCAACGAAAAGCCAATGTTTGGTAAAATGCTAACCAACAAGTTCAATCAAAATGTTGCAATATTGTTGGTAGGCACTGTTATGTCTCAAGCTATTCCAATTGCAATTTCTCCTATTTTAACAAGGATATATTCACCGAGCGATTTTGGACTATTTGCTTTGTATTTTAGCATTAGTATGATTTTGAGTGTTTTTGTAACGGGAAGGTATGAAATGGCAATTATGCTTCCAAAAGACGAGGTGGATGCTGTTGATATTACGAAGCTGTCAATTTCTATTACAGTTATTGTGTCTGCTCTTTTGTTTGTTGTTATTTATATTTTTAAGGCACGAATAGCTGAAGCATTAAAAAATAAGGAAATTGAAAATTGGCTTCTGCTTTTACCTGTTACAGTATTAGTCATTGGTTTTTACCAAAGCCTAAATTATTTAAATTCAAGACACGAACAATTCAAAACGTTGGCCTTCAGTCGATTTGCTCGCTCCATCAACACTTCGGGTTTTAGTTTATTAATGGGTTTTTTCAAAACCGGTAACAATGGTTTAATATTGGGTGATACTATTGGACAAGCTATTGCAACTGTTTTTTTGTTTTTTAGATCAAGTAAATTATTAAACGTATTTAAAAATAGTATAGATATTAATAGGATGAAAATGTTAGCAATACGATACAAACATTTTCCTTTGTTTAATGTTCCCTCCGGTTTATTGGAAAAATCATCAGGACAAGTTCCGATAATTTTACTGGCTAATTTTTTCGGCAATAATTTTGTCGGTTTATTTTCATTGTCACAAAGAGTTATAAGTGCTCCTAGCGGGATTGTTGCAAGGGCATTTGGCGATGTTTTTAGGCAGCAAGCAACAAAAGAGTATGTTGAAAATGGTTCTTGTAAAAACTTGTTTACAAAAACCTTTAAAAAATTATTTTTTCTTTCAATTTTACCTTTTATTGTTCTATTCATATACTCCCCAGTTATTTTTGAATTCGTTTTCGGTAAAGAGTGGCGAATAGCAGGTGAGTATGCACAACTAATGACACCAATGTTTTTTCTTCAGTTTTTTGTGAGTCCTCTGAGTAACATGTTTTATGTTGCCGAAAAGCAAAAATTGGATTTTGTTATTCAGTTTATTTTATTTTTAAGTTTATGCTTGGGTTTGTATATCGGCTTTCATTTCTTTGACAGTTCATTTGTTGCAATTCTTCTATTTACTTGTGTTTATTGTATTAAATACATAATTGAGTTACTTTTGTCTTATAAATTTAGTTTAGGAAATAAATATGCGTAACTATCAAATGTGCAATCGTTGTATTATGGATACAACGGATGAGGAAATCGTTTTTGATGAAAAAGGTAATTGCAATCATTGTAATAGTTACTTCAAGCTTGCTCCAACATATTTACACACAAATGATAATTGGTTGGAAAATTTAAAGAAAATTGCAGCCGAAATTAAAGAGAATCAAAAAGGTAGTGATTATGACTGTATTGTTGGCGTAAGTGGGGGAGTTGATAGTACTTATGTTGCTTACTGGGCAAAAAAATTGGAGTTAAGAGCATTGACTGTCCATCTTGATAATGGTTGGAATTCGGAAATGGCAGTTAAGAATATTGAAAACATTGTTACAAAGCTTAATTATGATTACCAAACGTGGGTAATTGATTGGGAAGAATTTAAGGATTTACAAATTTCATTTTTGAAAGCATCTGTAGCAAATGCAGAAATTCCAACTGATCATGCATTTCTTGCTGCAATTTATCAGCTATGTGCCAAGTATAAAATTAAGTACATTTTGAGTGGAAGTAATTTTGTAACGGAAGGTATTCTTCCTAAAAGCTGGGGGTATAATGCGAAGGATCTTAAACATTTGAATGCAATTCACAATAGGTTTGGAAAAGTAAAATTTGATACATATCCTCGTTTAGGTTTTTTTAAAGAGTTTTATTATACTTATTTTAAAGGTATTAAAATGATAAGGCTATTAAACCATATGCCATACAATAAAGCAGAGGCAATGGGAGTTATTACAAATGAATTGGGATGGCAATACTATGGTGGTAAACATTATGAGAGTATTTTCACGAGATTTTTCCAAGCCTATATATTACCTAAAAAATTTAATATTGATAAAAGGATGGCACATTTGTCCACATTAATCTGCTCAGGACAAACTACTCGTGAAAAGGCTTTAGAAGAAATG
>CAIMGI010000154.1 GCA_903840505.1 uncultured Bacteroidota bacterium | reverse complement strand
ATTGCACCATTAGAATTGAAAACAGGAGTGCCGGTTCCTGTTTATTCAGGAACAGAGATTTCTGCCGAAAATGTAGGGGTGGATGTATTAAAGACCATTGTTCCTAAAGAATAATTTTGTACCTTTAAGATAAATTCGAATCGTGAAAAAGATACTGTTATTTTGTTTTTTACCTTTATTGTTGTTTGCACAAAAGCAATCAACGGTTTCTGTTAATGACCCTGTTGATCTTCGATTGGCCGTTTGCTCCTTTGCTACTATTTATATTGGCAATGTATCGGACAGTGCAATAGCCGATTATTTGAAAAAGAACAATTCAAACCTTAAAAATTGTGATATAAGTGTTTTAAGTAGCATTGAAAGCAAGGGAGGCAATCACGTATTGTTTCAACAGCATTATAAAAATGTTCCTGTTTACAGGGGGCAGGTGAAAGTAAATACAAATAAGCAAGGTAGAATTACTTCTGTTTTGGATAATAGCTATATTATTTCTGACGATTTAATTGAAGGTTCATTTCCAGCCCAAAACACCATTGATTCCTATATCAAGTCTATTCTTAATGTAAAGAAAAGTGAAAATGTACAAGCTTATTTTTTTAGAAATGAAAAGTTCGTAAAGTGTCAAAAAATCACAATCTCAACATTTGATTCGGAATACAAAGAGCATATAATAGATATGAATGGCAATTTATTGTATTTACACGATTTAAATAGCTATTATGATGCATTGCCAGATTCAACTGTGTCGGCATCGGTGTTTTTACCTGACCCGATAACCACTGCAGGTGTCGTGTACGGTGCCCCTTATGCCGATAATTCCGATTCAGATGTTTCACAATTAAATAATCAACGGGTAAGTGTAAATATGAAAGTGTATTACAGCAACGATACATTTGCTTTAAAGAGCCCTTATGTTATCATCACCCAGTTTTCTGCACCCGATACAACACCGCCTGCTTGGTTTTTCCAAACTCCTAATTTTCATTTTACACGTTCGGTAGGTAAGTTTGAGGATGTAAATACATTTTATCATATTACAACCTTTCATACTTATATTAAATCACTTGGTTTTAATACCATTATGAACTATCAAATTAAAATTGATACACACGCCCTTAATGATCAAGACAATTCCATTTTTTCACCCGCCAATTTTCCTCCCGAATTATTTTTTGGTGAGGGTGGTGTAGATGATGCCGAAGATGCTGATGTGATTCTTCACGAATATGGTCACGCAATTTCATATAGCGCTGCCCCTGGCACAAATAATGGTTCACAACGACAAGCATTGGATGAAGCCAACGGTGATTTTTTTGCATCATCCTATTCACGCTTTTTGAATTCCTATAATTGGGAAAATGTGTACAGTTGGGATGGTCACAATGAATTTTGGCCTGGTAGAACCAGTAAAAGTAACAAGCATTACCCTGAAAACATTGCAAATAATTTGTATTCCGATGCCGAAATTTGGTCGGCAACAATGATGGAAATTTGGGGTGATATTGGCAGGCAAAAAATTGATGAACTTGTTATTGAAAGTATGTTTGGTTATTCTAGCGGTATGTCTATGACTGCAGCAGCACATTTACTTATTCAGGCTGACAGTGCGTTGAATGGCGGAGCAAACTATTCCCCTATTTGTTATCGATTGTTTACAAGAGGCTTGGTGCCTTCTTGTGCCAACTCCATTTCAGAAATGGATGCTGCAAATAATAGAGTGAAAATGTTAAATGCTCCTTATTTTGATGATGCGCATCCAATAACCTTGTATATTCCTGAAAACGGTATTAACAAAGTCTCAATTTACAATTCAGAAGGGAAGTGCCTTGCCAATGAAACCATTGAAACGAAAGGTGATTTTCAATTCAAACAGCTATCCCTAAATTCGGGTATTTATCTTATTAAAGTAGTTAACAGCAATACTTGCGTAAGTTTTAAAGCTGTTCGTTTGTAATTAATTACTTATTTATACTTTTGCATTTAATAAATAGAAAATCTCATTATGAAAAATAGCTCTTCTCAAAAATTAATATTTGTTGTTATTGCCATTTTAGTGGCAGCGGTTACGCGTTTGATTCCGCATTTGCCAAATTTTACGCCAGTTGCAGCTATGGCTTTGTTTGGGGGAGTGTATTTGAAGGATAAGAAATTTGCTTTTATAGTTCCATTGATTGCTTTATTCTTGAGTGATATACTAACTGTTCTGCTCATCAATTATAAATACACCACTTTGTCTGCTTTCTTTACTTCATACAGTGCCTTGTCGGTATATATATCTTTTACTTTGGTTGTTGTATTAGGAATGTTTATTCAGAATAATGTTAAAGTAGGCTCTGTTGCAATTGCTTCGCTAATATCTTCAACCTTGTTTTTCTTAATTACCAATTTCGCAGTTTTTGCAGCTAGTCCCTTAATTTATTCACAAGATGTAAGCGGATTAATGGCCTGTTATGGTTTCGCCCTTCCTTTTTACGGTTATGGCATTATAGGCGATTTGTTTTACTCTGCCATCTTGTTTGGTGCATTTTATTTTACACAACAAAGAATACCTGCTTTGGTAAAATAATTTATCATTATTTCCTTTCTGTTTTAAGGCATTCTTGTTAAGGAGTCTTTTCTTTTAATTGTTATCATTATATTTGTAGAATATGAATGAGGCAATATGATTAAAAATGTTTTAATAACAGGTGTAGCCGGATTTATTGGTTCGAACCTGTTGGATTATTTGTTGGAGAAAACCGATTGGCAAATTGATGGGGTTGATAATTTTTCGACAGGAAATAAAAAAAACATCGAACAGCATTTAAATAATAAACGTTTCTTGTTTATTGAAAAAAATTGCTCGCAGGTTACCTCGCTTCTTAATTATGATTGCGTATTTCATTTGGCTGCTTTGCCTCGCATTCAGCCCAGTTTTGAATTCGTAAACGAACACGTAAAAGCGAATGTGAACGAAGCCGTTCACCTTATTGAATTAATGATTAAAGAGAATCATTATCCAAAATTTGTTTACAGCGGCTCGAGTGCTATTTATGGTACTCCTGAAATAATTCCTACTCCTGAATCAGAAAAAATAGATTGCTTAAGTCCTTATGCTTTTCAAAAGTATGAAGTTGAAAAATACCTTGAGCTTCTCTCTGCGCGCTATCCTATTAACTATGTAACCTTACGCTATTTTAATCCCTATGGTCCACGTAGTTTTAATCCCGATAATAAGTTCAATGCTTACAGTAGTGTTGTAGGCATATTTTTATATCGTTTTAAACAAGGAGAAAAGCTATTGGTTACAGGTGATGGCAGTCAGCAGCGCGATTTTATTCACGTGCAGGATTTAGCCAAAGCAAATTACAAAGCGGCTATTCATCCTGAACGTATCAATACTGCTTTTAACATTGGCAATGGAACAACTATAAGTGTGTTGGATTTAGCCAAAATGATAACGCCTAATTATGAGTTTATTGACAAAAGGGAAGGGGAGGCAGACATAACATTTGCAGATGTTAGTAAAGCAAAGAAAATATTGGAATGGTTTCCTGAACATTCTGTTGAGGACTATGTGAAAAAAAGTATACAATGAAAATAGGTTTTGCTTGTGGAGTTTTCGATTTGTTTCACCTTGGTCACGTACTAATGCTGAAGGATTGTAAAACAAATTGCGACAAGCTGATTGTTGCTATCAATAAAGCCGAGAATCTTTCGAAAGATAAAAACACTCCTGTGTATTCAATTGAAGAGCGTGTACAGATAATTGCAGCCTGTAAATATGTAGACGAAGTATTGGTGTATAATTCGGAAGATGAATTAGAGAAACTATTAAAAACATCGTCCATTGATGTAAGGTTTTTAGGAGATGATTACAAAAACAAACCAATTACCGGTGCAGATTTGGGAATGGAAATTTATTATATCGACCGCAGTCACGGTTATTCTACTTCGGCTGTACTTAAACGCATACTAGACCGTTATTGTAAATGAAGAATATCATAAAATCACTGTTTCGTTCTGTAGGATTGGATTTGGTTAAGCATCCTTATACCGACATAACATCCTCGCTTGATTATTTAAAATTATTAAACAATCACAAGGTGGATATGGTGTTAGATGTAGGTGCTAATGTAGGACAATATGCATCCGATTTGTTTAAAATAGGGTATAAAGGGAAAATCGTTTCGTTTGAACCAATGAGTAAAGAGTATGAGGTGCTAAAAAAGGCAGCCGCTTCAAATTCCAATTGGATAGTTGCTCCACAGGCCGCTATTGGTGATTATAATGGAGAGGTAGAAATTAACATATCAGAAAATTCTGTGAGTAGTTCCATATTACCCCTTACCGATTATGTAAAAGAAACGGCACCGGCAACACGTTATGTTTCGGTTGAAAAAGTTAAAATAAAAACCCTTTCGGATGCGGCTTTACCTTTTATTGAAAAAGCGGAGCGTCCATTTTTAAAAATTGATGTGCAGGGATATGAGGAAAAAGTATTATTGGGAGCGGCTAACATTATGCCTAAATTACAAGGGGTGCATTTGGAATTTTCATTAAAACCTTTGTACGAAAATGAAAGCTCGTTTGAAGATATGTTAAGATTGGTAAAAAGCTTTGGGTTTGAGCCTTGTTACTTTATTCCGCATCATACTACCGAATCAATGGGGCGATTACTTCAAATGGATGGTGTATTTTACAGAAGGTAGTTTTCAATACTGAATTCAGAATATTTGCGTTTGTTGGGTATTACGATAAAAAAGTTTAATTTTATTAAAGATTATCATATGAAAAAGTCATTACTATTTTTATTTGTTTTAAGTTCTCTCACACTTAATGCTCAAATAGCATTAACTGCGAAGGATTCTGCTTTTGCCGACAAGAAATTTTTTTACGAACAAGGTATCAGTTTTAGTCAGTTTGCAAAACAATACATAAGTTTTAATAATTCTACTTTTACTTCCAATCTACCTTATTTACTTACCGGTAATTTAGTTTACAAGCACATTGGTTTTCGCTATGGAATAAATGCTATGCAGAATAATACAAGCACCAAAGACGATAATTCAAGTACAGCTGGTGTTAGTCCAACAAATACGAATGATACAAAAAGCAGTAGTGTCGATTTTAGAAGTGGCTTATTTTATTATAAACGACTTACAAAAAGACTTGTTGCAAATGCCGGTGTTGATTTTGTGTATTCAAGTTTTAAATCAGATATTCAAACGGTCCTTTTTACTTCATTTTCGCCTAATGCAATTACCACCTCTGATAGCAAATTAAAGGTTAATAATAATTCGGTAGGAACAGGACCGTTTATTAGTATTCAGTATTTTATTCTTCCTAAATTTTCAATCGGGACAGAAAGCTCGTTTTATTATTTTATGGAAACCTCTTCACAAACAGGTGAAACAATTACTACAGATGATTTTTCTGGAGTTATTTCTACTGTAACACAGAATACTTCAACAAAATCCAAGACAACAAGAAGTGAGATAAAAGTTCCACTAACTATATTTTTATACTTAAGATTTTAATTCAGAAATGAAATCATTTAAAGTTATATCTGTAGCAGTCGTACTCTTATTTTGTGTTTGGGCTTGTAAAAAGGATCAAGGACAACAAAAAAATGTAGCATCAGGTAAAGGTGTACCTCAATTGCCGGAGCAACCCTATAAGTATGATTTTAATCATTCCGATACGCGTGTAACACTGGGAAGGGTATTGTTTTATGACAAGGCACTTTCATTCAATAATTCTATTTCTTGCGGTTCGTGTCACAAGCAACAACTGGGATTTGCCGATAATGTTCAGTTTCATAATGGAGTTTACGGAAATGTGTTAACCAGAAATACCTTGTCGATTTCAGGAAATTCAACAAAATTGTTTTGGGATGGAAGAAGTACTTCCTTATCAGACTTGGTGTTACGTCCACTTTCAAGTCACAATGAAATGTTGCAAGATTTATCGTCTTTGCCATCTAAACTATCTTTGATTGAATATTACGATAAATTATTTTTGGATGCGTATGGCGACTCTCAAGTAACATTGGCGAGGATTCAAACGGCATTGGCTGATTTTTGTGAAGTGCTTTTACCTAACAATTCAAGATTTGATATTGAACGAAGTAAGACATCTTTACTTGCAACTCATTTTGCAGGATTTAGCGAAGAAGAAAATAAGGGCTTTGCTTTATTCGTTGGAAAAGCGAAATGCAGAATTTGTCATTTAACTGCTGATCTTGGCTTGTATTCACCTCCTTCCGAAAACATAGGTTTAGAAATGGATTACAAGGACAATGGAATTGGGGCATTAACAAACGATGCCAGTTTAAATGGATTATTTAAGACACCTAATTTGAAGAATATTGCATTAACAGCACCTTATATGCACGATGGAAGATTTAAAACCTTAGAAGATGTGATAGAACATTACAACAACAATATTGTGAATCATCCCAATTTAAGTAGAATGTTATCGCAACTAGGTGAAACCAATAGCAAAGAAGATGCGGTACCCGCGAGGTTAAATTTAACAGTGGACGAGAAGAAAGCTTTGGTGGCATTTATGAAAACGTTTACAGACGAGTCGTTTATCCGGGACCCTAAATTTTCAAATCCCTTTTAAGATTTATTCCTGTTGTTGCTTTTTTAATTTATTGTTTTGGGCTTTTCTGTTTTTTAAAATCCTCAAATACTGTAGGGCAAGTTTATTGTTGTAATTTTCATAGGATTTTTGCGCCCATTCAATCGCAATATCTAATTCCCCGTTTATTTCACTTATAATGGCCATATTGTAACAGCCTCTTCCTGCTAGCTTCCCATCAACATTCATTGTTTCTTTTTTCCATAATTCAGCTGCTTTGTCCCAATTGCCCGTACGTGCCAGACGTGTAGCTGTTCTGAAATTATCATTTCCCTTTACATAATAATCACGCGAGACCCTAATCCAGTAGGGCTCAATACTTTTTGCATAGTCTTTTCCAATATGATAAGCACTTGCTTTAACGGCTTCTTTTCTTCCTACCAATGCTCTTGCTGCAGCTAGTGGACTTATTCCTCTTTTGCTGATTGTTATTTGATCTGTTAAGGTATTTTCGTCAATTACATATTTGTTTTTAGGTTCGTAAATCCTGAAACCCGATTTAACAACTGTTGCCAAACTTGCTTGGTGTTCGGTGGCAGGTATATCTCCTAAAGGTGTTCTAATTGTAGTTGGTATTAATGAATAGGCTATTTTCGAGTCTGTGTCAAACATTTCAACAACAAAAAGAATATCTACTTCATTTTCAAAACATATCTTTCGAATTTCATCCCAAGATAGTTCTGTAGGAAAAAATCCTGCCCCCGAAGTTTTTAAATCAACCTTGTCTAATACTTTTACATAATCAAAGCGTTTAATAGATTGAAGTTCATCATTGAGACCTCTAATGCATTCTAAGCTCCCATCTTTGTCTATGTTTTTTCCTTCGGCAGAAAATATCTGATCTATCTCATCTAGTTTTTTATTCTCATCCGAAACATTACTTCTGTTAATGATACCTGCTTTTTTTGAATGCATCGGTATACTTATAGGAGCAGGTTCTTTTACGCTCAAATAAACCAATTCTGTCTTACAAGAGCAAAAGACAATCCTACTAAAATGAAGGGTAAAATTTTTTTCATACTATGATTTTATTCCCAAAATTATGCCAAAATATATAGAGTAAAATTAATATACACTTGGTTCTTATATCTTGACTCTTGATTCTACTTAACCATCTCAATATACTCTTCCTCAGTAATAATTTTAATTCCCAACTTCTCTGCTTTCTTTAATTTTTCGGGTCCCATTTTATCACCTGCTACAACGTAATCTGTTTTGGCTGAAATTGCACTTACATTTTTCCCCCCGTTCAATTCAATGGATTCCTTTATAGCATCTCTTGAGAAATGAGCAAATACTCCTGATACAACAAAACTTTTGCCCTCCAGTTTATTGCTACTAAGTGGATTTATTTCAGTTTCGTTTATTTCCAATAGTAGTTCTGCAGACTTAAATCTTTCAATTAATTCTTTGTTTTCCTTCTTTGAAAAATAGTCAATAATACTATCTGCAATCTTATCTCCAATTTCATCTACCAATAATAGTTCATCTCGACTAGCGGTAGCCAATGCATTTATGTTTTTAAAGTATCGTGCCAATTTTTTTGCTACTGTTTCTCCTACGTGTCGTATTCCCAACCCAAATAAAACCCTTTCAAAAGGCACTTGTTTTGAGTTTTCAATCCCTTGCAATATATTGTTTACAGATTTCTCTGCCATTCTATCCATTTGCAGTAATGCGTCTTTTTTGTTTTTCAATTCATAGATATCAGCAATGTTTTTTATAAGGCCGGCATTGAATAACTGATCAATGGTTTCAGCTCCAATGCTGTCAATGTTCATCGCTTTACGTCCAACAAAATGTTCTATCTTTCCTTTTATTTGAGGAGCACAGCCGGCTTCATTCGGACAAAAGTGATTTGCTTCTTCTTCCTTTCGTACAAGTTCTGTTCCGCACTCAGGGCAGGTTTGAATGTATTGGGTTTTATCTCCTACATCACTTCCTCTTTTATCGAGGTTTACACTTATTATTTTAGGAATTATTTCGCCACCTTTTTCAACAAACACATAATCATTCACTCGCACATCCAATTTTTCAATGATGTCGGCATTGTGTAAGGATGCACGTTTAACAGTTGTTCCTGCAAGCAATACGGGCTCTAAATTTGCAACCGGTGTAATGGCTCCCGTTCTGCCTACTTGATAGGAGATAGAAAGTAAACGCGTACAAGCTTGCTCCGCTTTGTATTTATAAGCAATTGCCCAGCGTGGTGTTTTTGCTGTAAATCCCAATGAGTTTTGTTGGTCGTAACGGTTTACTTTTAATACTATACCGTCAACATCAAAGTCCAGTTCATAACGCTTTTTGTCCCATAAATTAATAAAGTCCGACACTTCGTTGAGCGATGAACATATTTTTATTTTATCTCCTTCAGGCACTTTGAATCCCCATTTTTTTGCAGCTTCCAGATTTTCGTAATGCGATTTAAAGGGTAAGCCTTCTCCTAAAATAAAATAGAGAAAGCAATCCAAATTGCGCTTGGCAACTACTGCGGAGTCTTGCATTTTAAGTGTTCCTGATGCAGCATTGCGAGGGTTTGCCAACAAGGGTTCGTCTATTTCTTCACGCTCTTTGTTTATTTTATTAAATGATTTTCGGGGCAAAAATATTTCTCCGCGTATTTCAAATTCTTTCGGGAAGTTTGTGCCTTTTAGTTTAATAGGAATAGAGCGTATTGTTTTTACATTGGCAGTAACATCATCTCCTTGCGTTCCATCACCGCGTGTAAGGGCTTGTACTAAAATTCCGTCAACATACTTTAACCCAATTGCCACTCCATCGTATTTTAGTTCGCACACATATTCAACTTCACCAACAAGGGCTTTGTGTACTCGCTCATCAAAATCATTCAGCTCTTCGCGCGAATAGGTATTGCCCAAGGAAAGCATCGGGTATTTGTGTTTTACTGTTTGAAATTCCTTTGTTATTTGCCCTCCTACACGTTGCGAAGGAGAATCAGGTTTCAAGAACTGCGGATTTTCTTTTTCGAGTATGATTAATTCTTCCAGCAGTTTATCGAATTCAAAATCGCTGATAGTTGGTTGAGACAATACATAATAATTGTAATTGTGTTGCTCAATTTCCTTGCTCAAAGTATCAATCTTGCTTTCAGTTTCAGTATGTTTTTCCGAAAATAAATCCATCTCAATTGCTTGCTTTTATAATTCTGTATTTTTCGTTAATGTCTTTGATAAGTTCAATGTTCTTATATCCTTTTCCCTTCATCAAAAGTATGCATTCATTTCCAAATGACTCGTTTATTTCAAAATACAATTTCCCGTTTGAATTAAGGTGTTGCTTTGCCATATCAGCTATTGCATTGTAAAATAATAAAGGGTTTTCATCCTCAACAAACATTGCCAAATGAGGTTCGTAATCCAATACATTTTTATGCATCTTATTTTTATCTGCAAATGTTACATAAGGGGGATTGCTTACAATAATATCAAATGTTGTGTTAAATTCATACTCACTCCATTTTAAAATATCAGTGTGTATAAAGTGTATGGAAGTATTGTTTGCTTCTGCATTTCTCTTTGCCACCTCCAATGCTTTATCCGATACATCCAAAGCATATACACTGGCTCGAGGCAAATTCTTTTGTAGACTTATAGCAATACAGCCACTGCCGGTTCCTATGTCGAGTATGTTACCGTTTATGTACTTATTTTCTTTTAGGATTAAATCAACCAATTCTTCAGTTTCTTGTCTCGGTATTAAAACATTTTCATTTACTTCAAATTTCAATCCGTAAAATTCAGTGTTGCCCAGTATATATTGTATGGGCTTAAATAGTTTTAAATCTTTAACGATGTAAATAAAACGCAATAAGGTCGATTCATTTAATGCTTCTTCCTTTTTTAGTGAAATATCCGTTCTAGAAAAGCCAAGTATGTGTTCAAATGAAAAGAAAAGAAAGTTTTGAATCTCTTCAGTTTCATATATTCCACTCAATTGCTCATTAAAATAGCTGCTAACAGCCCCCACTTTATTTGTCTTCATTTTCATCCATTCAAAAATACCAAAAAGATTGGATATTAAATGAGGCATCAACATTGCTTCGTTAATAAGTTCATACTCTACTTCAAGAAAGTAGTGTTTTATTAAAATAGCTTTATACACTATAATTTATATGAAAAAGATACCTGTGAAATCTGTTTTTTTGTTGACTGTGTTGGGAAGTTTAAGTGCCTATTCATTTTTGTATACTCCAAAATTAGTTCACACACACACTTTTCCCATTCACGATAGTTTGGTTGTTGATAGTGGGGAAGTAGCAATTGATAAAAAGTTAAGTAAAAAAAACAAAATTTCCTGGACTGATTCCATTTTTGCTACTATGACACCCGATGAGCGTATTGGTCAATTGTTTATGGTGGCAGCCTATTCAAATAGAGACAAGGCACATAAAAAGGAAATTGCCGAATTAGTGGAGAAATATAAAATTGGAGGTCTTATCTTTTTTCAGGGTGGTCCGCTTCGTCAGGCTAATTTAACGAATTATTATCAAAGTTTAGCTACAGTACCTTTATTTGTTGCCATTGATGGGGAGTGGGGTTTGGCAATGCGTTTGGATAGCACACAAATGTATCCCAAGCAAATGACGCTGGGGGCTATACAGGATGATAGACTTATTTACGATATGGGTGCTCAAATTGCAAATGAATGCAGACGTATTGGTATGCAAATAAATTTCGCACCGGTAGTTGATATCAATAGTAATCCGCTTAATCCTGTAATTGGTTTTCGCTCTTTTGGAGAGAATAAATACGATGTAGCCAGTAAAGGATTAATGTATATGAAAGGAATGCAAGACAGGCAGGTATTGGCTTGCGGTAAACATTTTCCCGGTCACGGTGATACGGATGCAGATTCGCACAAAGCTTTGCCTGTAATAAATCATTCTAGAGAAAGAATGGATACACTTGAACTTTTTCCTTTTAAAATTCTAATTGAGCAGGGTTTGAAAAGTATGATGGTGGCACATATAAATATACCAGCTTATGATACACTTAAAAAAAGTGCAGCCAGTATTTCTAAAAGTGTTGTAAACAATTTGTTGAAAGATTCACTTCAATTCAAAGGCTTGATATTTACCGATGCATTAAATATGAAAGGGGTAAGTGCAAATTACAAACCGGGTTTTGTAGATGTAAAAGCATTATTAGCCGGTAATGATGTGTTGCTTTTTTCGGAAGATGTGCCTGTTGCTATACAGGAAATAAAAAATGCAATCGATAGTTGTCTTATTACACAAGAAGAGATTGATATACGCTGCAAGAAAATATTAGAGCAAAAGGAATGGGCAGGATTAAATAACCATAAACCAATTGTTACCAAAGGCTTGTACGGTGATTTGAATACTAAAAAGGCAGAATTGTTAAAAGCAAAATTGTACGAAGCATCCCTTACTTTGCTTTCAAACAAGGATAGTTTAATTCCTTTGAAAAGACTGGATACCTTAAGAATAGCATCACTTTCATTGGGTGATAAAAGCATCAATACATTTCAAAAAACACTGGATTATTATGCTCCCGTTTCACACTATAACTTACCCGATAATTCTTCTGCAGTTTTTGTTGATTCTATTTTAAGTGAATTGAAAAAATACAATCTGGTATTGGTATGTGTAAACAATGGCTCATTAAAACCAACAAAGAATTTTGGTGTAAGTGAGGAAACCGTTCGACTGGTGGATAGTATTCACAAGTACTCTAAGGTTGTATTGAACTTAATGGCTAACCCTTATTCGTTATCAAAGTTTACCAATGCCGAAAAATTGGAAGCAATCATAATGCCTTATGAAGAAAACAGATACACACAAACACTATCTGCCGAGCTTATTTTTGGAGGTGTAAATGCTAAAGGTAAATTGCCTGTTTCTGTTTTGCCATTTTTTCCAAGAGGTACAGGTATTCAAATTGGAAATCCAACACGATTTAAATATGTTATGCCAGAGGAAATTAATGTTAATCCTGTAACGCTTAAAAAGATTGATGTTATTGTGAAAGATGCTATTGCTAAAAAAGCCTTTCCCGGTTGTGTTGTATTTGCTGCCAAAGACGGAAAAGTGTTTTTAAATAAAGCATATGGAAATCATACTTACGAAGAAAAGCAAGCAGTAAAAAATACTGATATATACGATTTGGCATCGGTAACAAAAGTAACCGCAACGCTTTTTGCTTGTTTGCGATTGATTGACGAAAATAAATTTAGCTGGGATGAGCGCTTGTGCGATCACTTAGTGGATGTTGATAGTTGTAACAAGCAAGATATTGTATTGCGCGATATGCTTACACATCAAGCTCGATTAAAATCGTGGATTCCTTTTTGGCAGAACACCGTTGAGAAAGGGGAGTTGAAAAATTCTGTTTATTCCAAGGTGCAAACCGATTCATTTCCAATGCGCGTTGCCGATAGCATTTATATAAAACGGGATTATGTGAAATCCATTTATAAAAAGATAATCGATTCACCATTAGAGGAGAAAAAGCAATACTTGTATAGTGATTTAGGATATTATTTTTTGAAACGTTTGTTAGAAAATATTTCAAGTGAAACCTTAGATGCTTATGTTCAGAAAATATACGATGAAATGGGGATGACTACCACTGGCTATTTACCTCGCAAGCGTTTTGATTTAGATAGAATTCCTCCAACGGAGTATGATATTGCTTTCAGAAAGCAATTGATACACGGTGATGTGCACGACCAAGGTGCGGCAATGATGGGTGGAGTGGGTGGTCACGCAGGATTGTTTTCCAATGCAAACGACATAGCCAAAATAATGCAACTGTATATGGACAGTGGTTATTATGGAGGGAAGAAATACATTAATCCTGCTACTTTAAGAGATGCTGAGGCTTGCCAGTTTTGTCCGGAAGGAAACAGAAGAGGAATTGGTTTTGAAAAACCCGAACCGAATGCTGCAAAAGAAAGTCCGGTTTGTAAAAGCGCCTCTTTAAAGAGTTTCGGGCATTCAGGCTTTACCGGCACATTTGTGTGGGCTGATCCTGAAAATGGTTTGGTATACGTATTCCTTTCCAATCGTGTATATCCTGATGCAGAAAACAAAAAAATAAATACCTTAGGGGTACGGGGCAAAATTCACCAGGTATTGTACGATGCTGTAAAGTAAGGATGGATTTATTTCTGTAATTTTGTAATCTAAATTATTTTAAATGAAAATAGGTATAGTGTGTTATCCTACCTTTGGTGGTAGTGGTGTGGTTGCTACTGAGTTGGGAAAAGCCTTGGCACTTAAAGGGCATAAGGTTCATTTTATTACTTATAGTCAGCCCTTTCGTTTGGATTACGTTTCAGAAAATCTTTTTTATCACGAGGTAGCAGTATCCGATTATCCTTTGTTTGATTATCAACCTTATGAATTAGTATTGTCAAGCAAATTAGTGGATGTTGTGAAGTATGAGAAACTTGACTTGTTGCACGTTCATTATGCCATACCGCACGCATCAGCTGCCTATATGGCAAAGCAAATATTGGCATCACAAGGCATACATATTCCTTTTATAACTACGCTGCACGGTACTGATATAACATTGCTTGGTAAAGACCCTTCTTTTGAACCTGTTATTACCTTTGCCATCAATCAAAGCGATGCTGTAACAGCAGTTTCTGAAAGTTTAAAGCAGGATACCTACAAGTATTTTAATGTGACTAAAGCAATTGAGGTAATACCCAATTTTATTTGTTTAGACGATTATAAAACCACCGATCATATTTGCCAGAAAAAGATATATGCTCCCTTAGGTGAGAAATTATTGATTCACGTATCGAACTTTCGAAAAGTAAAAAGGGTTGATGATGTATTGCGGGTATTTGATAAAGTGCGTCAAAAAATACCTGCTAAATTAATTTTGGTGGGGGATGGACCGGAACGAAGTAATGTGGAGAAATTATGCAGAGAACTGAATACCTGCGATGATATTCGCTCCTTAGGTAAGGTTACCAATCCTGAGCAAATTTTGGCTATTGCCGATTTGTTTTTGTTGACTTCTGAAACAGAGTCTTTTGGTTTATCAGCCTTAGAAGCAATGGCAAGTAGAGTGCCTGTTATATCTACAAATACAGGTGGATTACCCGAAGTAAATGTGAATGGTTACTCAGGTTTTATGAGCAATGTAGGGGATGTAGACGATATGGCAAAAAATGCATTATACATTTTAGAAGATGATAAGCGATTAGAAGAATTTAAAAATAATGCTTACCAACAGGCAGCTAAATTTGATATTGGAAAGATATTGCCAATGTATGAGAAGTTATATGATAATGTGAAAAGTGGAAAATATCCCATAATAAAATAAGGTGCTATTATCTTATTACCATCAAAAGGATAACACCTCTTGCTTTAATTAAAAAAGGAATTATCTCGGCAACTTTTCCCTAAAATAACCATAGGCTAAAGTACCGAGCATTGCGCTTAGTAGAGTTACTATTACAACCAAGTAACCCGCTCCAATTTGCACATATAGTGGCCCCGGACAAGCGCCCGTTATTCCCCAACCCAATCCAAAAAGCAAACCACCAATAATATTTCCTTTGTTTAATTTCTTTTTGGGAAATACAATTGTTTCACCATTCATCGTTTTAATATTGAATTTTTTGATGATAAATACCGAAATCATACCCACAATTACCGCAGTGCCTATAATGCCGTACATATGAAAGGATTCAAACCGAAACATCTCTTGTATTCTAAACCAGGATATGGCTTCTCCTTTGTATAGGGCTATTCCAAATAAAATACCGGCAGCAGAATATTTGAAATTATGCCACCAAGGCTGTTGAATGGACGATTCATTTAAACACATTGTATCCAATGACCTTGTTTCAAAATCTGTATTTGTTTCTATTGTTGCTTTTTCCATTTTTAAAAAAGTTTAAAAATTAAAGGAAGAATAAAATTTACCATCACTATGCCACCAATCATAAAACAAATGGTTGCTACCAAAGAAGGAAACTGAAGGGTACTCAACCCCATAATGCTGTGTCCTGAAGTACAGCCTCCTGCATAACGTGTACCGAACCCCACTAAAAACCCTCCTATTACAAAAAATAATAATCCTTTTACACTAAATATAGTTTGCACATTAAAAATATCTGTCGGCATCATTCCCGAAAAATCAGCTATCCCCAATGCCTTATATTCTTCAATTGTTTTTGGATTTAATTGTATCGGATTTGGATTGAACAAAAAATGTGCGGCAATAAAACCACCTACCAAAATACCACCTACAAAAAATAAATTCCACGATTCCTTTTTCCAATCATACTTAAAATAGCCAATATTTGTTGGCAGACAAGCAGCACAAATATGCCTCATAGATGAGGATACGCCCATAAAACGATTGCCAACTAATAGTAAAAGTGGAACCATTAATCCTATGATGGTTCCCGAAATGTACCAAGGCCAAGGTTGTTTAAGTATTTCTATCATTTTGTTTTTTTGAAATGCAGTGCAAAATTAATGTAATTTATTTTGAATCGTTTTAGTTCTTCGCAATGAAATAGATTCTGAAAACAATCTATTC
This sequence comes from uncultured Bacteroidota bacterium, assembly GCA_903840505.1. Classification (GTDB taxonomy): domain Bacteria; phylum Bacteroidota; class Bacteroidia; order UBA4408; family UBA4408; genus CAIMGI01. The sequence continues at coordinate 1,951 of CAIMGI010000154.1, read as the reverse complement.
CTTATAAATTTCAAAAGGGTCACCTGCCAAAGGTTCTTTCAAGGCTTTATCGGTGAATTTTCCATTGTTAAAAAAGTGCAGAAGCTCATCGCCAAAAATATCAAAGCGACTGTACATCTCATCATGGTTTACCCAAGTGTATAAATAGTCATCGTATTCCTGTTTTAGTTGTTTAACATCCCAATCAAATGGACCGTATGTAAGTATTGTTTTTTTATGTTTACGCGCCAACTTAGATGCTTTGCATTCAATCATAATACCCACTTTAATGTTCCCTTTTGTCAATGAAGGATAAGGGGTGTTTTTAAAATCCCACAGAATTTTTCCTGCAGCTATGCGTATTAAAAATGGTATATCTTTGGTCATTGCTTTCGAAACTCTTTCTTGTACGGGTCCTCTGTCATAAACAATATAAGCTATGTTATTATTGGGATGTAAAGAAATATATTTGTTCAGAGTCCAAGCACCCAACATATAACTGAATACATTTACTTTTTTGTACTCGGCTAGTTTGTTTTTCTGTATGAATTTTTCAAGTGTGGCAAGACATTGGTCAATCGATTTTCTTCCAATGTAGTTGGGAATGTAAACATCATAACCCTTTTTTGTAAAATACTCTTTCATTTTAGTGGTGCCGAATATTTGCGAACCAAAACCGGGTAGTATAAGCAGCGCTTCCTTTTGCGATCTTTCTATACTTGGAGAATTAATGAATACAACTGATTTTCTACTCGCGCAAGACATTAGAAGTATCGAAACAATAAAATAGAAATTAAATTTGAAATAGTTTATCATACTTGTAAGGCTAAAATGGATTGTTCAATTTCTTGTACTATTTCTTCCGCTTTATTTGATTTAGCATAACAAGCATTACCAAAAACAGCAACAGAATTAAAAGGCACTAATACATTGTCACCTTTCGGAAGTATTTTTCCCATTCCTTTCATATAAACGGGTATGTATGGAATATTGGGGTATTTCTCCAACAATAATCCTACGCCTTTTTTAAAGCGTTGCATTACTCCGGGTTCACCGCGTGAGCCTTCAGGAAATAGAATAAGCGATTCTCCTTTTTCCAATAATTCCAACATCATTTGTATCGGGTCGGGACCAATACCATCAACGGGGCGACTACGCGGAATCAATAAAGCATTTATAAATATGCGGCTGGCGAAAGCTTTTATTTTTGAGTTTCCAAAATAATCACCCGCTGCAACAGGATGCGTTTTTGCAATTTGTTTTAAGGGAATGGACGAAAGTATAGCAACTGAATCAACGTGGCTGTTGTGGTTGGCAACTACAATAAATTGAGGGTGTTTAGATAGAACATTTTGATTACTGAACTTCACTCCAACAATTAGTTTTAGAAAATTGCGCATTAAAATACCGTACAAAAAATAAAGAAAAAATCCTCTCATTTTAGTAGGCTAGAAAATAAACGATATGAAAGAATACCGGTGCTGTTGTGGCTAATGAATCTATACGGTCTAAAATTCCACCGTGTCCGGGAATAGCATTGCCAGTATCTTTTACACCCATATCCCTTTTTATGGCAGATACTACTACATCGCCAACAAACCCTGTAAAGGCAACTATAAAACTAACCATTACAACTTCCCAACCACTTAAGGGAGTTAAAAAGCGTAGAAAATATCCTACAATGGTTGTTGAGATTAAACCTCCGATAAAACCTTCCCAGGTTTTGTTCGGACTTACTTTTGGCAGTATTTTATACTTACCAAACAATTTTCCCCAGGTAAACTGAAACACATCGTTCATTTCGGTTAAGAAAACCAAAAACAATAATAAGCCTCTTCCTCCAGGTTTAAATCCCGGTATTTCTGGTAATGAAAGTAAATAAGCTAAGTGGCTAATGCCGAACACACAAAACATTAGTTGTGTTGGTAATACCGACATTGACTTGGTAATTCCTTCGGTTTCACCTTTTATT
>CAIMGI010000153.1 GCA_903840505.1 uncultured Bacteroidota bacterium | reverse complement strand
TGGATGGAAGCAATTATGCCAACAGACACAAACAATTTAAGATACTCAAAGGATGAAGAATCGAGGTACATGACAAATATTCAAATCATTCAATATGATGATTTTATTAAAAAAATATTTATTATAGAATTACTAGATGCTTTTCCGGTCTCAATCGCATCTCAACCATTATCTTGGAGCGAAGAAGGTTTTCACCGTGTTTCGGTTCAATTTACATACCAAAAATATCGTGTGGTATATTCCGGCAGCTATGACCTTGCTGCGGCAGCTGCTGCTCTGTTTGGTGCTAAAGCAGCAACATTCTTTGATAAGGCCGGCCAAAAGGTAAGTGATACAATTGGCGGTGCAATTTCAAGAGTTATTTTTTAACATAATATGAGGATATAATATGGGTTTACCAAAACTTGACACGCCGATTTATGAAACAGCATTAATTTCAACCGGCAAAAAAATTAAATTTAGGCCATTTCTTGTAAAAGAACAAAAACTATTTTTAATGGCTTCTCAATCAGAAGAAGCAAAAGAAGTTGTGAATACAATCAAACAAGTATTATCTAATTGCATATTGGATGATATTGATATTAATAGTTTACCAACTTTTGATTTGGAACATTTGTTTGTCCAATTAAGGGCTAAATCTGTTGGTGAAGTTGTTAATCTTAGATATTCGTGCAATAACGATGTAGAAGACAAAGATGGTGTAATTAAAGTGTGTGGTGGAACAGTAAAGATTGATTTAAATCTTTTAGAAATTAAACCAACTATAGACCCAACACACTCAAGTAAAATTGAATTGTCTGCAAAAATGGGTATTGTTATGAAATATCCAAACTTTGATATTGTAGAAAAATTGAATATACAAACGCAAGCTGAATTATTAAATTTAGTAACTGCTTGTATTGATTACATTTATGATGAGGAGCAAATGTATTATGCAAAAGATGTTAGTGCAGATGAATTAAATGAATTCATTGAAGAAATGCAACAATCAGATTTAGAAAAAATTCAAAAGTTTTTTGAAACAATGCCACGATTACAAACTAAACATGATTTTAAATGTGTAAAATGTGGATATCAAGAAAATATTACTATTGAAGGAATTCAAAATTTTTTCGGGTAAGTCTTTCTCATGATAGTTTAAGTAATTATTATGAAACAAATTTTGCTTTGATACAACATCACAAGTATAGTTTGACTGAATTGGATAATATGTTACCTTGGGAAAGACAAGTTTACCTTGATATGTTAGTGAATTTTTTAGAAACAGAAAAAGAACGATTAAAAGCTCAACAGCAAGCGAGAAAATAAATGGCAGATAAAAAGTCCAGATTAGCAGAAATTTATAAGAGTGAAAAGGCCACCGGTGGTGGTTTAACATCAACTTTAGGCAAAAGATTTAAAGAAAAGTTTGATCCTAGACAGATGTTTAATCAACAAGGTTTCATGGCTGCTTTTTTGCCTTCAATCTTTAAAGCTTATAAAGCACCATCACTATCACCAAAATTATCTCCAACATTAAGTCCTACTGCAAGTAGTGAAGTTGGTGGACTATCAAATAAAAAGCTTGATATTTTAATAGCGCAATCAAAAGACATTAAAATAAATTCCACTATTGTTGCAAAAAATTCTATGTCTAATGCTGCAATGGCAAGAGATATGAATTTAATGAGGCAGAATATATTTCAACTTGTCAAATTAAATAAAGGGAAACCAACAAATAAAGCTGACATGTTTTTTAAACATGCAGGTGATAGAGATAGAGAATACAAATCAAAATTTAAAAAAGAAAGTAAAGTATCTAATAACACAGCACCTACAAAAACTGGCGATACTGGAAAATCAGAAGGTACTTTAGGTTTTGGTGGTGCATTAAGTGGTGCATT
>CAIMGI010000152.1 GCA_903840505.1 uncultured Bacteroidota bacterium | reverse complement strand
ATACTCTCATAAAAACGACACAAATAAGGTTTTGGCTTATTTTGATTTAGCTAATTCACTATATGTTACCAATCCTGATTTAGCACGATTATATTGCGATTCATCACTAGTACTTTCAGAAAAATTAAATTTCCCATATGGTATAGCTGAATCTTGTGGTTGGATATCATACTTTCTTCAAAATAAGGGAAAGACACACGAAGCTTTAAAGTATGAATTAAAAGCACTCTCAATTCGGGAAAAGAAAGGTGATAAAAAAGGGATTTCGACTTCATTAAATAATATAGGATATGTATATGAATCCATTGGGGATTTAAAGAAGGCTGCTGAGCATTATGAAAAATGTTTGGCTATACGTGAAATATTAGGTGATCAAAATGCCATTGCTAATGTTTTAAATAATTTGGGATATATATACGATGTTTCCGGAGAAAAAGAAAAAGCCATATTTTATTACCTTAGAAGTTTAGCTCTTTTGAGCAAAATTGGTGATAAGGCTGGAATTTCAAGACGACACCACAATATTGCAGGAATTTATAGTGATAATGGAAAATTTGATGATGCAATTAAATCTATTGAAAAAGCATTAGAAATTAATACAGAGATTAATAATTATGAAGGGCTAATAGCTAATTATAACACATTAGCTGATAATTATCTAAAAAAGAAACTGTTAGAAAAAGCCCTTCATTTTGCAAAATTGAGTGCTGAAATGGCCATTAAATGCAATTTCCCGAATCACCTAAAAGCATCGCAACTATCATTGTATAGTATTTCTTTGCAAAAAGGAGACTTTAAGTCGGCACTGAAGTATCATTTATCATTTTCAAAATTAAAAGATAGCTTATCAATGGCTGATAATGATAAGCAATTTGCTGAAGCCGAAGCCAAATATCAAAACGAAAAAAAACAACTGGAGATAAATTATTTGAATAAAGATAATGCATTAAACAAATTGGAAATTGAGCATAAGCAGATAAAAATAAACCAACAACGTTATGGCTTAATATTCTCAATTGTAGGACTACTATTAGCTCTAACTTTTGTTCTTTTTATTACAAAGGCCTATAGAGAGAAGAAAAAAGCAAATGCAATCATTGTGGCTCAAAAAGACGAAGTTGAAAAGCAAAAAGCAGAAATTGAGTTTCAAAAAGAAATAATTGAGCATAAAAGCAAAGAAATTCACGACAGTATTAACTATGCAAAAAATATTCAAAATGCCATTTTACCGAACTTATCATTGTATGATTTGTTTGAAGATTCTTTTTTAATTTACACACCTAAAGATGTTGTTTCGGGCGACTTTTATTGGTTTGAAAAACGAGACAACACTATTTATTTAGCAGTTGCTGATTGCACAGGGCACTGAGTTCCAGGTGGATTTATGTCAATGATTGGCTCCATTTTAATGAATGAAATATTTAATTCTCACACAGTTAAAAGCCCATCTGAAATATTAGACAGGTTAAATTATTTATTACAGATTTCATTAAAAAAAGATGATAAAATTGCGATTAAAGATGGTATGGATATCTCCCTATGTGCAATTAATTTATCACCGATAAACTCAATCACTGATACTACAAAAAACAACAATTGTGAGTTACAGTGGGCAGGTGCAAATAATTCACTTTACATTATTAAAAAAGATAGCAAAGAATTAATTGATGTTAAAGCTGATAAACAACCCATTGGTTTTAATGATAACGTTAAACCCTTTACAAATCATACTATTCCGCTTTCTTATGGAGATTCTGTTATCCTATATTCTGATGGACTTGTAGACCAGTTTGGTGGACCAAAAGGAAAAAAGTTTAAACACAGTCAATTTAAAAACATCCTTTTATCAATTGCAAGCGAACCAATGAAAACACAAGGAGAATTCATTCAAACCTCGTTTGAAAATTGGAAAGGCGATTTAGAGCAAGTAGATGATGTTTGTATTATTGGGGTAAGGATTTAGATTTTAGTACTAAACAGTTATTCTAATAATTTATAGCCTCCGTACCGGCCTAGCTCTGCTTCATTGGATTTTAACTATTTAACTATTTATTAAATTTACATTATCAATACAATTAACAACGTTTGAGCAGTGCACCCTGCGTGAGGGATAGCAGCGTAAATCCTTTGCTTTTCAGCAAAGATTGCAGCGCATAGCCCGACCGTGAGGTTCGTCCCGATAGCTATCGTGACGAACCTCACGGGCACGCCCAAAAGAAAACAAACATTAGTCAAAAAGGAATTTACAAAACCCTATCGCTCTATCTTCAAATCGCCATTTTGCCAAGCCTTTACAAACTTCGACCAAGCGAGGGGATTTAACAAATTGTTGGGTGGGAACTGCCCGGCATAATACAACTTACTGTTCATTTGTTGCATATAGTTTTTTTGATTCATACTGCCATCCATTTTTACATTTTTAGCTAGGTACAACATCATTTGTGGTGATAAGTTTTTTTGCGCTCTAGCCAAATCATCATCGGGTACATTCAAACTCATAAATGCTTGTCGGAATTGCTCACGTGTTGGCCAAGGAAATACCACCATCTGTTTTAAATAAACGGTGTCGCTTAGCAATACTTGTATCAAGGAACATTTACTTTCTTTTAAGGTATCGGGAATGGTATAAGTAGCACTCTTAAAACCTATGGCTGAAAATTCAATTACATCACCCTCATTGGCTACAAAAGAAAAGAATCCGTAAAAATCGCTGATGGTACCGTGATAACTGTTTTTAATCATAATGCTTGCATAGGGTATGGGCTGCAAACTATCGCCACTAACAAGTACACCCGAAAATTGGATAAGCTTTTTCTCTTTACCGCTTTTTTGAGCGGTGGATATTGTTGTAATTGCAAACAATAACAAAATTGAAAAAAAAATTGTTCTGAATAAATTCATATATGCACAAAAGTACGCAAGAATTCGGTTGTTTATTGTGTAAAACTAAAATGAATTAACATTTTTTAATCCACACTATTTTAATTAGCTTTGGTAGATGATACTAAAAGTAAAAGTTCGCCACAACCTATTTTTCATCTTACTTATTGTTTGTTTTACTGCATCTGGGCAACCTTGGGTTGACAGAGCGAAGAAAAAAAACGACAATCCGAACTTTTACGATATACAAAAAGAATTCAATAACTTTTGGAAAGCAAAGGACAGGTGGAATTTTTTAAAAAAGGAAAAAGCAGAGCAGGAAAAACCGGGTTGGGAACAGTTTAAAAGATGGGAGTATATGATGGCTCCACGCGTTTATCCAACAGGGAATTTTCCAAACACCCAACATTTTCTAAATGAAATTCAAAAAAAGGAAAATCAAAAAAAATACAATGCATTGGGTGTGGCATCTGCAAACTGGTCGCTGATGGGACCTATTAATGCAGTTCCGTTGGGTGGCACAAGTGGCATTGGAAGAGTGAATTGTGTACGCTTCGACCCAAACAACAGCACTACCATTTGGGCGGGAACACCAGCCGGTGGCTTATGGAAAAGTACAGATAATGGAAGTACCTGGTCGACCAATACCGACCAGCTGCCTGTATTGGGTGTTACCGATGTTGCCATAAACCCTAACAATACCAACATAATGTATATTGCCACCGGTGATGGCGATGCACAATTTGGCGACACAAAAAGTGTAGGTGTTATGAAATCATTGGATGGCGGCTTATCGTGGAATCCAACAGGTTTAAACTGGAACGTAACACAAGGTAGAAAAATACACAAGTTATTGCTGAACCCAATTCACCCTGATACCATTATTGCCGCTACATCTTTTGCCTTATACATTACTGCCGATGGAGGCAATAACTGGACACAATTAAACGCAGGTGATTTTTTCGATGTTGAATTTAAACCTTCAAACACCGACACAGTATATGCTGTTGACGATAGTAAATTTTTAGTTTCGAGTGATGGAGGTTTTACTTGGGTTAACCCTCCTCTTAATGGACTGCCGAACACCAACATTGCACGTATGGCACTTAGTGTTACAGCAGACAATGCAAATGCTGTTTATATTTTAATGGCAGATGGAACCGACTATACTTTCAAAGGTCTATACAAATCAACCAATTCAGGAGCTAACTGGACAACAAAATCTACAACTCCAAATGTTTTAGGACACGATTGGGATGGTCTTGATAACGGTGGGCAAGGTTGGTACGACCTTGCTTTGGCAGTATCGCCTGTGAATGAGAATGATGTTTATGTAGGTGGTGTTAACATTTGGAAATCAACAAACGGTGGAACAAGTTGGAGTATAAAGGCACACTGGTATGGCGACAATGGTTTACCTTACGTACACGCTGATCAGCACGCTTTGGAATACCAAGTGGTAAATGGCAATGGAGCAACTTTATTTGCGGGCAATGATGGCGGTGTTTATAAAAAAGAGCCGGGCAATTCCTGGAGCGATAAAAGTGCAGGACTGCAAATTTCACAATACTATAATTTAGGCGTTTCACAAACCAATGTGAATTTAGTATTGGTGGGAGCGCAAGACAATGGCACCAATTCATACAACGCAGGTACAATGGAGGAAATATTGGGTGGCGATGGGTTTGAATGCATTGTTGACCATACCAATGCCAATAAAATGTATGCAGAATTATATTATGGGGACATTCACAAATCAGTTGATGGAGGAGCAAATTTTAATCCGATTGCTCCTGATAACAATGGTGGTTGGAATACACCCTATGTGATAGACCCAAATAACAATCAAGTACTTTACGCAGGTTACAAAGACATTTACAAATCAACTGACGAGGGTTGGAACTGGACAAAAATTGCCCCTAATTTGGCCGGAGGTCAACAGTTTGTTGGACTTGTGGTGGCACCATCCGACAGCAAAACAGTTTACGCTATGAGTTCGGGATATGTTTTTAAAACAAATAACGGTGGTATTAGCTGGACCAATGTTAGTGCTAACTTACCGGTACAAAATGTATACTTAAGTTATATTACTACCAGCAATACTGATGCAAACAAAGTATGGGTAACTTTCTCAGGTTATTTTGGCACTGATAAAGTGTATAGAAGCGACAACGGTGGTGTTTCTTGGATAAACGTAAGTTTAAGCGGATTACCAAATGTGCCTGTTAATTGTGTGTTATATGAAAACAATTCACCCTTTGATGCTGTTTATGTGGGAACTGACTTAGGTGTTTATTATTACAACAATACAATGAGCAGCTGGGTGGCATACAATAACGGGTTACCAAATGTGATTGTGAATGAATTGGAAATTCAATATGCAACAGGGAAGTTAAGGGCTGCAACATATGGCAGAGGTCTTTGGCAAAGCGATGT
>CAIMGI010000151.1 GCA_903840505.1 uncultured Bacteroidota bacterium | reverse complement strand
CAGAAAAGGAAAAATCACTTATGAGTAAAAAAAGTAATTGGAGTGTGAGGCAAAGCCGCACAACTGAGAATAATTACAGTACAGTGAAAACTACACTGAGATAAATTTGCACAACAAAAAAGGGGCGGAGTTTACACTCGCCCCTTTATATTTAATTCAGTTTATTTACCTCACCAAGGTTACAGTACCTTTTTTATTGATTACTTTTTTGCCAAGTCCTTTGTAGCGCAATAAATATACGTACACATCCATTTGGCATTTGTCGCCTTTAAATGTTCCATCCCATCCTGCTTTAGGGTCGGAGGTTTCAAATATTTTTTCACCCCAACGGTCGAATATTACAAAAGAGTAACCTTCTGTATTTACAAACACATTCTCAGGTTTAAAGATGGGGTTTTTTCCACCCGGTGTAAAAGCATTCGGAATAAACAAGCTAGGGTCTTGTTGTGCACAAGCAATATTTGATTTACTGGAGTCAACAAATAAATAAACGTTACCTGGCCCCTCAACACCTTGTATATAGTAACAGTACAAGCCATCTTTGGTGATGTTTCCAGAAATATCATCCTTGTAAGTGGTTTCTTGTCCATAAGCAATGGTTGCAATGGGAGAGGTGTTAAATGTTACACCACCATCCAATGAACGGTAAATGTGGTATTTTTGAACACCTCCCAACCATAACTCATAATCGTTCCAGTTAAGTATGTTTGTTAAATCTGCTTCAGCTCTTGCTGTTAAATAAATAGTACGTCCTTGGTTTGAAGTAATTCCATCGGCACCGCAATTGTCGACAGCGATAATTTTATAATAGTAACTTCTTACACCTGTTTCAGCAGTTAAATCTGTAAATAATAAGGTGGCGCTACCGTTTGGTGCAATTTGTCCCAATTCTATATACGGGCCATTTAAGTCGAGCGATCGCATCACTTTGTAAAGCGATGTACCTGCATTGATGTCAACATAAAATGCTACTTCCACTTTGTTCACATCTTCAACAGTAACATATCTTAAATAGTTAAATACAGGTTGAGCAGGTAAGTTGGCTACTTTACAAACTTGATTTGAAGTAGAGGATTTTGTTCCTCCTTGATTCCAAGCTCGTACAAAATAACAGTAATTGGAGAATTGTGTTAATGGTCCATGAGTAGCCATTGTATCAGTTCCCGGTACAGTGGTCACAAAAGTAAATGGTCCTCCGTTTGTACTTACATACACATCGTACTTAGAAACACCACCTGCCCAATTAACATATTTATTCCAAGTTAAATGACTTCCTCCATCGCAAAGGTCAATGGTATCTTGAAGATAGATGGTATTGTGAAGAATACTCATTCCGCCAACATTAAAACAACTGTCGAATGCTGCTACACAATATTCTTCCGATCCACTTCCTGCCGTTGAATTTAAGTTTGTATAGGTGGAGGTGTTCATTCCATAAACAGTATCAATAGGAGTCCACACACCGTTAATCAATTTATAAATGATATATCCATCAGTATCAGTATTGTTTGTAATCCAACTTATGGAAGCTATTCCGGTAGCAGGATTTACAGTAACACTGTCAAGTGCAGGAGTAGCAGGAGGGGTGACATCCGCAAAAATGTCGCCATCAATATTAGAAGATGATATACAGCCGGAAGCATCACTAATTTCAACTCTATAGTTTATCAGTGTACTGCATAAGTTAATTGGTTCACTCCAAAATAAGTTGTTGGTGGTAGCTACTTGGTTCCAAACACCTGCAGGGTATTCCTTGAAAATTCGGTAGGGTAATAGTGTTGAAGGAAGATTAGCCGGGGTGTGTAGCGGATTCCAAATTAAGTTTGCAACGTTACCAATGTTTTGTACGTTAAGAAAAATAGATTGTAAGGTATCGATAGGGTAGTTTTTAACTTTCCCGTTACAACCCGATCGGCTCTTTAAAAAATAATATACCGTACCCGCATTTCCACCTGCACCAACGTGCGTATAGCTGGTTTGATTGTAATTGAAAATACTATCTATAAGCGTATAAGGTCCTGCCGGATTTGTGGTTGAGTATACGTGATAACTGTTAAAGTTGTTGCCGGGGTCGGGTGGTGTAATCCACGTCAATGTTATGTCACCGTTGGGCAATACCGACACGCAGCGCAAGTCGGGACTAGGCATATAGGGCAATGGTATAACCGTTATACAAATTGTTGTGATGTTTTGCTGTGGCGCGGGACAATAATCGTCTTTTGCTTCAATATTAAATGTATATGTATTGAGGTTTGCCGGGCATTCTTCGTTTAAGGCTATATGGTCGCAAGTAACTTGCCAAGAAAAAGTTGTAACTATACTATCTTGACCTGAGTTAGGTGGTGGTGCGTTTAATGTAGCGCAAGGAGGGTGTAAACAACCCGCATTCGGATTTACAAAACCTGCTCCAAACATACCTCCCGAAGCATTCAATGAAATAGTTTGTTTGGCACCCGTGGGTAACCATTCTAAGTCAACCGCTTTAATATCAAAGGTAACCAATGAACCTACAGTTACTGTATCACAATAATCAGTATACTGACCTTGTGCATTTTGAAAAGGAGGCAATACATCCGGAGCGGAATTTAAACCACAAGGAAGGATAGTAACCTGTATTTCTCTGAAAATTTGCGCCACCAAAGTTCCACATTTATAGGCATCAACTCTTACTACAGTAACAAAGTTTCCGATGGTGTAAGAAGTAAAGGATATTTGTCCGGTTACAGGATCAAGTACTGCAGGAATATTATTAATATTTTGTAAGGCACTTGGTAATGGCACATTCATACTGTATCCAGGCCAATAAGCAATTGGAGGAGGGTTTCCTACTCCCCATACACCTGCATAATTGTTTAAAGGTTCGTCCCAATAGTAACGCAATGAATCTAATTCCTTGTCAAATGCATTGTGGTTATATGCGTAGTATTGGCTACCGCAAATAATAGGTGAGGGTCTTTCTGCAAATATGGGTGACGAGTCGAAACAAGGGTCTTCATTTTTGTTTTGATAATTAAACATTTTTGCTCTCAACGCCATCCCATCCGCAACTTGTCCGCCATTGTAATTGTATAGCATATTGCCACTACCTCCTCCTGCCATATTATTGCGGCAGCAATTTTGCCAAGAGAATACCCAACCTTGTGCAGGTGGAACTCCCGGTAGTGTAACGGGTGGTGATTGCAATATTATTTCTTGAACAGCTCCTTGACCTCCCCCCATACCATTGTTCGGTGGGCAAAAAATAGTTGGACCTAAACCGTTACATTTGGGTGAAATATCAGTAACAGAAACTAAAACAGACATTTGTATAGAAAGAACAAAAGGGTTGTTGTGTACATCCAACTGTTGTCCCACCGTATTAAATGGAACACCATTGCAATCACGGTAAACCTTCATGGTGAAAACATACTGACCATTACCCAAGCAATCCCAAGTAATTTCGCCACCCATTAAGTGAGTCGCAAACGAATTAACTGAAAGCGCTAACAGAAAAAAGGATAGAAGTAATTTCTTTACCATAAAGTAAAATCTGTAAATTTTTACGTAAATATACTTAATGGAATTAAATTTATAACGTTTATGGAATTTCGGTTACACTTTATTTAGTTAACGGTATCTTTTAAGGTGATACAAAATCAAGCATAAGATACTTTTAAAAGCAAATAGTACCTTTGTTTTAAGATTTAAAAAACACAAAAAATGAATTACTCAGTTTTTAAAAGGCTACTCTTTATTTTGCTGCTATTTGCTCGCTTTACTGCACAAGCCGATGAAGGTATGTGGTTGCCAATTTTACTGAAGCAGCTAAATGAAAGCGATATGCAGAGTAAGGGTTTGAAGCTGAGTGCAGAAGATATATACAGCGTGAATAAAACTTCTTTGAAGGATGCCGTGGTATTGTTTGGCGGAGGTTGTACAGGTGAAATAATTTCGGATAAGGGTTTATTATTGACAAACCATCATTGTGGCTATAGCTCCATACAATCGCACAGTTCGGTAAAGAATAATTACTTAAAAAATGGCTATTGGGCTACAAAAAGTGAGGAAGAGTTAGCCCCCCCCGGTTTAACCGCTACGTTCATTGTCAGAATGGAAGATGTAACGTCAAAGGTACTCGAAGTACTAAGTGATTCTATGAATGAAAGAACCCGGGCTATTAAATTACAAGCTATTTCCAAAAAAATTGAAATGGAAGCCGTTGCCGGAACACATTATGAGGCTTTTGTGAAACCATTTTATAATGGAAATGAATTTTATTTATTTGTTACAGAGGTGTTTAAGGATGTACGATTGGTGGGTACACCTCCTGAGAGTATTGGTAAATTTGGCGGTGAAACCGATAATTGGATTTGGCCTCGTCACAATGCCGATTTTTGCCTTTTTAGGATTTATGCCGATAAGGACAATAAACCGGCAGCTTTTGCTGCAAGTAATGTTCCATATAAACCAAAACACCATATTCCTATTTCATTAAAAGGGGTTGAAGAAAATGATTTTACTATGGTATATGGTTTTCCCGGGCGAACCAATGAATATTTAACTTCATTTGCCGTTGATATGATTGTAAATGAAGCCGACCCCGAAAAAATAAAACTGCGTGAAAAAAGATTGGATATTTTGAAAACGGAAATGCGCAAAAGCGATACCCTTCGATTGCGCTATGCTGCAAAGTTTGCCACTATCAGTAACGGGTATAAAAAAATGATTGGGGAGGTAAATGGTTTGAAAAAATACGATGCCATTAACAAAAAGAAAGTTTTTGAGCAGCAATTTATGGCTAGTTTAAATCAAAAAGCGGAGATAAAAAGCAGGTATCAGTATTTACTTGCCGATATAGAAGCAGCCTACAAAAAATTCAGACCTCTGAACAAAGCGCGGGATTATTTTACCGAAGGAATTATGAGCGTTGACTTGCTCGCCCATTTATTCGAATATTACAAAGTGATGAATTTGGCGCAAAGTCAAAATCGCAATGAGGCAGAGTATAAAAAAGCAATTGAAGACTTAAAAATGGCGAGTGCTAATTTTATAAAATCGTATAACAGCATTGCTGATAAAAAAGTGTTTATAGAAATGCTTTCTGCATACCATAATGATATGGACAAAGAATCGCAGGCAGATATTTTTATTGAGATAGATAAAAAATACAAGGGCGATATAAGCTTGTATGCGGACAGGATATTTTTAAAAACGTTGGTGTTAAATACAAGTAAAACAGAAAAATTGTTTCTCAATTTTAATAAAAATAAAGCAAAGCTGGAGAAGGATGAAGGCTATCAATTAATAAAAAGTTTGTATGAGAATTACAGTAAAAAGGTAAAAGAGCAAGTGGCAAAAGCTGATATTGAAATCGCAGCATTGAACAAAACATATATGAAAGCATTGCGCGAAGTTATGTTGGATAAAAAATTCTTTCCTGATGCGAATTCAACACTGCGGGTAGCTTATGGAATGGTGAGTAGTTATTACCCTAAAGATGGAACACAGTATAATTATTTTACAACTTTAAAAGGAGTAATGGAAAAGGAAATCAAGGGTGATGAAGAATTTACAGTTCCCGAGCGTTTAAAGGAATTGTATATTAAAAGGGATTTTGGTCGCTATGCCGATAAGGATGGAGAAGTACACGTTGCCTTTATAGCTACTAATCACACTACGGGTGGAAATTCAGGTAGTCCTGTTTTTAATGGAAAAGGGGAGTTGATAGGTACTAATTTCGACCGTAATTGGGAAGGTACAATGAGCGATATTATGTACGACCCGTCACAGGTTCGCAATATTACGTTGGATATTCGATATACTCTTTTTATCATCGATAAATTTGCAGGAGCAAAAAGATTGATTGATGAAATGACGATAGTGGAATAATTATTTTACCGTTAACACATCACCTTCCCAAACAAGGTTGTCACTTTCACAGGAAATGTGGTGTTTAGTTACATTTTTGTCTGCTAAAAAATCGCAGGTTGTTGTAACTGGAATAGTAAAGTGGACATCTTGAGCAAGATGTTCTTTGCCGTCAATCAGTACCCTCCAAAAAAGGCGGTTATCGCTGCATTCGGTATTGTATCGTAATTTTATGCTGTGCTTTTTCATATTAATTTATTATCGATTTCGTTGTTGAAATTTAGTGACCCATTTCACTTATGAATTTAATACGTACTAAACGTATTTCCTCTTCGGTATATTCATCTTCTCCTAGCTCATCCAATGCTTCTTTAATGGAGTCTGTTTCGGCTGTTTTAAAGTATTCAAATATTTCTTCTCTTTTTTCTTCGTCCATTGTGTCATTCACGTAATACGCAATATTCACTTTGGTTCCGGAGGAAACAATGTGTTCAATTTCTGTAATAACCTCATCCATACTGATGCCTTTTGCTTTCGCAATATCGTTCAATGGTAGCTTTCTGTCAATGCTTTGAATGATGTATACTTTCATTCCGCTTTTGTTTACTACCGACTTCACCACCATATCCTGAGGACGCTCAATTTCATTTTCCTCAACATATTTAGCAATCATCTCAACAAATTCTTTCCCGAATCGAATCGCTTTTCCTGTTCCTACACCCGAAATGTTTTTCATTTCTTCCATCGTGATAGGATATTGGATAGCCATATCTTCTAAAGATGGTTCTTGGAAAACTACAAAAGGAGGTACGTTTTTTTGTTTCGCAATTTTCTTAGTCAGGTCTTTTAGCATCGAAAACAAGGTTTCATCTGCCGCAGAACTTCTTCCGCCACTTCCTGCAGTTATAATATCATCGTCATCGTTTATTGCATCGTAATCAACATCTTTGGTGAGCATTATACTGTATGGTTTTTTGAGAAACTCATTTCCAATTCCGCTCACTTTCAATAAACCATAATTCTCAATATCCTTAATGATAAAGTCATTTACAATACATTGTCTCATTATAGCATTCCAATATTTTTCATCTTCTTCGGCCCCATCACCAAAAATATCTAAACTATCGTGTTTGTATGATTTTACTTGCGTAGATCCCACACCCATTAATACTTGAGCAATGTGTTTGGCTTTGAATTTTTCTTTTACTGCTTTAATGGCATTCAATACAAGTACAACACTCTCCATTCCTTCAAATCGTTGTTTGGGATGTGCGCAATTGTCACACTTTTTGTTGCAATTGGTTTCATCGTATGTTTCACCAAAATAGTGCAACAATACTTTTCTTCTGCAGCTTGATGATTCAGCATAAGCAACTGTTTCAAATAAAAGTTGTTGTCCTATTTCCTGTTCAGCAACAGGTTTCCCTTTCATGAATTTTTCAAGCTTTACAATATCGTCATAGCTGTAAAAGGTAACACAGTTTCCTTCTCCGCCATCGCGTCCTGCGCGACCTGTTTCTTGGTAATAACCTTCTAAACTTTTTGGAATATCGTGGTGTATAACAAAACGTACATCAGGTTTGTCAATTCCCATACCAAATGCAATGGTTGCTACTATTACATCAATGTCTTCCATCAAGAACATATCCTGCGTTTTAGCACGTGTACTTGCATCTAATCCAGCGTGATAGGGCAATGCTTTTATTCCGTTTACTTTTAATGTTTCAGCAAGTTCTTCTACTTTCTTTCTGCTCAAGCAATAAATGATTCCCGATTTACCTTGTTGTTGTCGAATGTATTTAATTATTTCCTTGGCAACATTTTGCTTAGGGCGAACATCGTAATATAAATTAGGGCGATTAAAAGATGACTTAAACACTGCCGCATCGTTCATTCCTAAGTTTTTCTGAATATCTTGTTGTACTTTTGGTGTAGCGGTTGCTGTTAATGCCATAATAGGCACTGTTCCTATTGCTTCAATAATGGGTCTTAATCTTCTGTATTCCGGTCTAAAATCGTGACCCCATTCAGAGATACAATGTGCTTCATCTATCGCAAAAAAAGATATTTTAATATCTTTCAGAAAGTTTACATTTTCTTCTTTTGTAAGTGATTCCGGAGCAACATAT
>CAIMGI010000150.1 GCA_903840505.1 uncultured Bacteroidota bacterium | reverse complement strand
AGGATAATCACAATTAATAATGGAGTCGAGGCATTTGGCTATATACTT
Source organism: uncultured Bacteroidota bacterium (assembly GCA_903840505.1). Taxonomy (GTDB): domain Bacteria; phylum Bacteroidota; class Bacteroidia; order UBA4408; family UBA4408; genus CAIMGI01. The sequence goes on along the minus strand of CAIMGI010000150.1, from coordinate 2,647 downwards.
CTCTTCGTTTCTGCAAGGAATTGAAATAGATACTTTTAAAGAATTATCAAAATTCACGTGATCAAATTTTTATAAAAGTCCAATAGTTTTTTTTCTTCTCCTCCCCAATTATATTTTTCGATTACGGCTTTCCTGCCATTATTACCCATCTCCTGAGCCTTATCATCATTATCAATAATAAATTTTATAGCTTGTGAAATTTCTTTCGGATTTTCAGGATTGACACAAATACCACAATTATTACCTAAAATAATTTCTTCCCACAAAGGAAAATTTGAACCTATTACAGGCACTCCTGCACTCATATATTCAAACATTTTATTTGGCTGAGCATCAATATGATTAGGAACACCATAAAAAGTTACCAAACCAGCTTTTGATTTTTTAAGAATTTCTGCAACTTCGCTTCTTCCTACAACACCATGTTCAATGACATTGTTCCAACCATTTATTTTGGATAATTCATCTTTAAAATTATCGGGAGAATAATTGCCCGCAATGTTCAATTTTACATTATTCAAGAATCCCATTGCTTCTATTATTTCCTTACAGCCTCTTATTTCTGATACACCACCAATATAACAAATTTCATTTTTTTTACTTTTCCACTCTGTATTATTACTCAATTCATTTAGTAAAGGATAATTATTTATATTAATTACATTCTTATTTATACCAGTGAATCTTGTTGTAATATAAGGCGTAGCAGCAACTATTCCATCCAATCTTTTTGTAATAAAATTTTCAACCATTTTATACAATGAAGATACAAACTTCCTCAAATACCTATTAATCCAATATTTTTCCAAAATTTGCTTCGAAACATCCTCGTGTGCATCAAAAATCACCCTATTGTTTTTTGATTTTAAAAGTAATGCTATGCTTAATAATTCCGGGTCGTGGAAATGATATATATCAGCATTTAATGACTTGGCTTTTTTGTAAACTTTCCAAACAGTTTTGGTCATTCGCTTCAGCCTTCCATTTCCGTTTTTTTCAACTGCAATAATATTTACATTATTTACAAGCTCAGATTTTTCAGTAGGAACAACAAAGGAAACATCAAAACCCGCATTTGCGAGAGAAGTACACTCTTTAATAAAAATACGTATATCTTTTGAAGGGTGTGCTGAACTTATGTGGCAAACTTTTATCACTTAATTATCTTTAGATTGACATTAGTTGGTGGCACCCCAAAAAAGACACTTGTTAATGCCAAATATATCTTTCCAGAAGCATCTGGAACGATATTTATGGTATCTGCGTATTGAAGTGTTGGTACATAGTCTCTATTGATAAAAGTTGTGCTGCTCAATGCCGAGTAACAAGTTAACTGAACTGACAAGCCGTCACCTGCTCCCCCACCATATACTCCATAATATGCAACTTTATAACTAGTATCTTTTAATGCATCAAAGCAAAACATTTTCGTGTCGTTTACAAAAAAGGAGCCAGAATAGTCTGTATTAAAACTCATTTGTTGAGCCAAAGTTCTATCAAGTGTATCAACCCTAGTATAAAATGTACCGTTTGTTTCTCCATTATAACCATATACTTTTAGATGTGCAGTTTCATTTGTTCTACCAACAAAAGCCCTTGGCCCACCTATCATTTGGATTAATCTTTCATCATAAAAATAATAGTTCTGTTTATCGGAGTGATAGGCACCTAAAAATATACTGTTAGCAGTATAGGGAGCAAACCATGAATCTCTCCAAGTTACCTTGTAAGCCGTACCCTTTACTACCTGAAAATCATACCATTGAATATCACCTTTATTCATAAAGTATTGACAATCCACACCAATTTGTATTAGTGGATTATTTTGTACAGGTATACCTGCTATCGACTCAATATTACTTCCTCCTAATAATCCATACTCATTCAAAACAAAAACGCGGTAATAAAATTGATCACCATGATCAATCTCGTCTGTAAACAATGTATCATCTGCACTTGTAGCCACATACAAAAGCGTTCCAGTAACCTCATCCAATCCAGGAGATGTATGTCGATAAACTTTATATTCTCTGAAATCAGCCGCAATAGATTTTGTCCAGCTTAAACGAACACTGTCTTTAGCAAAAGCAGGCCCAAGTATTGGAGTACGAAGAATAACCGGATTGGGCAGCATAACTACTACTCCATCTTCCCCAACAGTTAACTCTTGGGTCCTACTACTAAATGATCCATCAGAATTTTGAGAAGTAAATTTTACTTTGCAAGAACCTTTGGGTAAATCCTCAATCTCAAAATTACCGTTACTTCCTGAAGTAGTATTCGATTTTGGCTGACCCTCAACTTCAATTGAAGCTATCGACCCCGATCCTCTATAATCAAGAACTTGTCCTGAAATACTATGTTTGTTTTTTTTACAAGCGCCAAAGCCCAAAACAATAAGAAGGATTGATAATCTGAATACATATTTATTCATCACGCTTTATACCTTTAATTTTATAATAAACCCTATATACAAATCTCAAAAACCATTCACTATTGGGATACTCTTTATATGATTTCGGAGGCGCTGACATAATTTCTTCGAATTCATCTTTGGTTAATCCCAATTTTTTTATAACATATTCTTTGTCTTGTTGTAACATAGCTGAAGGATATGTTTCCTCTTTCATTTCTTCTAAAGCCTTTT
>CAIMGI010000149.1 GCA_903840505.1 uncultured Bacteroidota bacterium | reverse complement strand
AATTGCACTCCCTTTTATTTTTAAAGACAAAATAATTCAAAAAGTAAAGGATGAGGCTAACAAAAATTTAAATGCCAAAATGGATTTTGCAAGTTTTGACGTATCCATCATTAGTAGTTTTCCCGATTTTAAATTTACGTTAAACAAATTTTACCTTGCAGGTATTAAGGAATTTGAGGGTGATACGCTCATTGCATTAAACACCTTGGAACTCAATGTAAACTTAATGAGTGTTATTAATGGCAGTCAATATAAAATCAACAGTATATTACTCGACCATCCAACAATATTGGCTAAAGTATTAAAGGACGGAAAAGCCAATTGGGATATAACCAAACCATCACCCGAATCTGCACCTGCATCCAGCGAATCATCGCCATTCAAAATGACACTTAAAAAATTCGAAATCATAGAAGGAAATATTGTTTACGATGATGCTTCATTGGGATTTTTTACTACCTTAAAAAATATGAACCATACACTTAGCGGTGATTTTACGGAAGATAATTTTACAATGGAAACAAATACCAGCATTGAACAATTTGATATGAGCTATGGAGGTGTAAAATATTTAAACAAAGTTAAAACAGATATAAAAGCTGACTTAGAAGCCGATATGCCTAACTTTAAATTCACCTTTAAGGAAAACGAATTTAATTTAAATGAACTTGGCTTTGGACTGGATGGCTGGTTTGCGATGCCAAAAGAAGATATGGATATGGATTTAAAATTTGATGCTAAAAAAGCTTCTTTTAAAAGTTTCCTATCTCTTATTCCGGGAATTTACACCAAAGATTTTGCAGATGTAAAAACAAGCGGGAATTTAGCATTTAATGGCTATGCAAAAGGAACTTACAATGACAAATTAATCCCTGCATTTGGTTTGAAAGTAAAAATAGACAATGCAATGTTTAAATATCCATCCTTACCAAAATCAGTAAACAACATATTTGTGGATGTAAACATTAGCAATAAAGATGGTAAGCCCGATAATACCATCATAGATTTAAATAAACTTCATCTCGAAATGGGAGCAAATCCTGTGGATATGAAAATGCACGTTTCTACACCTGTATCTGATCCGAATATTGACGGTGATATTAAAGCTAAAATTGACTTGGCTTCTGTAAAAGAATTTATCCCATTGGAAAGCGACCAAAGCCTAAATGGAACAATCATTTCAGACATTGCACTTAAGGGAAGAATGTCTTCAATTGATAAAAAGGAATACGAAAAATTTACGGCAAAGGGGCAAATTATTGTAATGGACCTTAACTATAAAAGCAAAGATACCCCTTACGGAATTTTACTCAATAAAATGTATATGAACTTTACTCCTCAACTGGTTGAAGTATCTCAGTTTGATGCAAAAATTGGGAAGAGTGATGTAAATGCAAAAGGAAAACTCGATAATTTTTTAGCCTATTTCTTTAAAGACGAAACATTAAAAGGAGAATTCTCAATGAATTCTAACCTGATGGATTTAAATGAATTTATGAGCGAATCAGAAACAGCAGCAGCGCCTGCCGCTGCCGACACAATGCCGATGAGTATTATCGAGGTGCCATCTAACATTGATTTTACTTTAACTTCAGCTTTTAATACACTCATTTACGATAACATTGAAATGAAAAATGTTTCGGGTGGAGTAAAAATAAAAGAAAGTAAAATTACACTTGACAATTTAAAAATGAATTTACTGGATGGCACTATGATTATGAATGGTATTTATGCCACCACCAATCCGAAACAACCGCAGGTTGATATGGATTTAAATATAGCAAATTTTGACATTCAAAAAACGCACAAAACATTTAAAACAATTGACAAACTTGCTCACATTACTCAATATACTACCGGTAAATTTTCCACTTCATTGAAATTAAGCACAGCATTGGACAGTAAAATGGAACCTGTTTTAGCTTCATTAAATGGAAAAGGAACGCTTAAAACAACTAATATTGTTATATCAGGCTATGAACCATTGGTTAAAATTGCTGATGCCCTTAAAATGGATAAGTATAAGCGAATGGATTTAAATAATGTTGACATTACCTATGAATTTAAAGACGGTAGAGTATTTGTTAAACCTTTTGATATAAAAGCAGGTAACTCCAATGTAAATATTGCCGGATCAAGTGGTTTCGACCAAACACTCGATTACAAAATGATATTTGAAATTCTTCGTTCCGATTTTGGTGGTGCAGCAAACAGTGTTCTTACAGGTTTAGTATCACAAGCGAATAGTAAAGGAGCAAACTTTACTGCTGGTGATAAAGTAAAAGTAGAAGTATTGGTTACCGGTACCAGCAGCAAACCTATCATTAAAACCGGATTGAAAGATGCAGCGAAAGGTGCTGTTGATGATTTAAAAGATAAAGCAAAAGAAGAATTGGACAAAAAGAAAAAAGAACTTGAGGATAAAGCGAAGGCAGAAGCCGATAAAGCAAAAGCAGAGGCTGAAGCAAGAGCAAGAGCCGAAGCAGATAAATTAAAAGCACAAGGTGATAAGGCTAAAGCGGAGGCAGAAGCAAAAGCTAAGGCTGAAGCAGATAGGTTAAAGAAAGAAGCTGAAGCAAAAGCGAAAAAGGAGGCTGAAAACAAATTAAAAGGACTTCTAAAGAAAAAGTAGTACTGTAATGAATTAAATAGTTGGAATAAAAAATCCCCGTTAGGAATTCCTAACGGGGATTTTTATTGTTGCATTATTTTTTATTCTACTCTACTGAAACTAGTTCTTCACAATCTTCACTTGTTTCAATTCATTATCTGATTTTACTGTAACAAAATACATT
>CAIMGI010000148.1 GCA_903840505.1 uncultured Bacteroidota bacterium | reverse complement strand
TTGAAAATATTCATCGCTACCCTACTTTGTATTACTACCTGCATAAGCTGTTTTGCAGACAACACAAGCAATAAAATTGATTCGCTGGAAACTGTTTTGAAAACTCAAACGAGGCTGGATAGCAACAGGGTTAAAACACTTCTTGCACTGAATAATGTTAGCAAAGACCAATTAAAAAAATGGAACTTAATAACGGAAGCATATAGTATAAGTAAAAAAACAGGGGATAAAAAAGGGGAATTTAATTCATTAATAAATTATTCTGACCTCTATGTTGACAAAGGAAATCCTGACAGTGCAACATTAAAATTAACAATGGCTTTTGATATTGCAACACTGTTAAATGACTCTAAACTAAAAGGACAATACTACCTTAGTATAGCCAACATTGAAAAAGACAAATCGAGTTTCGAACAGGCCACTAAACATTTTGTCTTAGGAATTAAGGAATTCCAAAAAACAAATGACATTAAAAGAATTGCAGACTCATATAATAATTTAGGACTTTTATACTCAGATAAGGGTGAGTCAGCACTTGCACTTTCAAATTTCTTAAAAGCCTTAACAAATAGGGAAAAAATAAATGACTTAAAAGGTCAAGCAGGAACACTAGGCAATATAGGCTTGGTATACACGCAAATGAAAATGGATAAATTGGCCTATAGTTTTTACAGGAAATCATATCTTTTAGGTTTATCACTAAATGAAAAAAAAATTGCAGCAAATGCTTGTATAAATATTGCTAATATTTTTTCTGAAGGGCCATTGCTTTCTAAAGATAGCGCAATCTTTTATTTTGCAAAGGCAGAAACAATTTATAATGAAATAAGTAATTTAAGAGGTTTAGCCAAAGTATATAATAACAAAGGAATTTTATATGTTTCACTCAGCGAATTCTCAAAAGCACTTGAACAATTTGAGTTGGCATTACCCTTAAAAAAGCAAATGATAGACAGTTTAGGCATAGCATCTGTTTACATTAATATGGCAAATGCTTTAACCGGATTAAAAAAGTATAAGATAGCATTAATGTATACGGATAGCTCAAAAATAATTTTTGAAAAATTGCAAGTTAAAGATGCAATCGTAGTTCTAATAACCACATATTTCAATATATATTCCGAAATGAAAGATGTTGGAAGAATGGTATATTATTTTAAAAGACATGCCGCTGTTAAGGATTCATTCTTAACTTCTGAAAGCACCCAACAAATAGCCGAAATGCAAGCAAAGTTTGATAGCGATAAACAAAAAAACCAACTCGAACTGCAGGACGCAAAATTAAATCAACAAAAATCAGAAATTAGTAAGCAAAAGAATATCACCTACTCTATTATTGGAATAGCAGTATTGGTCTTATTATTGGCTGTAGTTTCTTACCGCTCCTATAAAAACAGCCAGAAAAAGAACGATTTGTTGACATTGCAAAAAGCAGCCATAAGCGAACAGAAAAAAGAAATACAAGACAGTATCAATTATGCCAAAAATATTCAAAGTGCCGTTTTGCCTGATTTCGCATTGACTAAAAATTACTTTCAGGAAGCTTTTTGTTTTTATTTGCCAAAAGATGTAATTAGCGGAGACTTTTTTTGGCTTTCAGAAAAAGCAGACAGTATTTATATTGCAGCCGGTGATTGTACCGGACACGGAGTTCCTGGAGCCTTAATGAGTATATTGAGCATTGAAAAATTAAACTCTGCTGTATTGCTTTCTAATAGTTCTCCTTCAGAAATATTAAGCAACATTAATAAAAGTATTAAAAACAGTTTAAAACAATCACAAGAAGGTTCGGACTCGCGTGACGGACTTGATATAGCACTGATACACTATAACAAAGCAGAAAACAAAATGGTGTATGCCGGTGCCAACCGACCATGTTATTTATTCAGAGAAGGAATATTAACAGAATATTCACCCACAAAAACATCTATTGGCGGACATACAATTGATGCATTTGATTTTAAAAACAACGAACTAATTCTTCAAAAAAACGATACCGTTTATATATTCTCTGATGGTTATGCCGACCAGTTTGGTGGCGAAAAAGGAAAAAAAATAACTACAAAAACCCTAAAAACAGTATTGACTTCTATTCAATCATTGCCTTTGGTTGAGCAACAAGAAAAACTCAATCAATTTTATCTTGATTGGAAAGGGAACTTAGAGCAAATTGATGATGTGCTGGTGATTGGCATGAAGGTTTAAGCAATTAAATGCTCCACCGCCAACCTATACACATCCAAGCCTAATCCTGCTATTACACCTTTGCAATGCTTTGCAATTAGTGACGTATGCCGATATTCCTCACGGGCGTATACATTTGAAATATGAACTTCAATAACAGGTGTTTTAATCCCCGCAACGGCATCACCAATGGCAACCGATGTATGGGTGTAACCTCCTGCATTCAAAATAATGCCATCGTAGGTAAATCCAACTTCGTGTAGTTTATTGATGAGTTCCCCTTCCACATTACTCTGATAATAATGTAATTCAAGTGAAGTGTATTTCACGGTTAAGCCCTTATAATAGGTATCGAAATCGGTATTGCCATAAATACTCGGCTCACGCTTACCCAACAAATTTAAATTAGGTCCGTTGATAATAATAATTTTCACCCGATAAATATATTGTTTATAATTCTAATATTTGTTTCAAATATATATTTATTGAAATTACCAAGCATAAAATGAACTGGCAAATTTATATAAAGGGTTTTGTTGCTTACTTAAAGTTAGAGCGTTCGCTGTCTGCTAACTCCATCGAAGCTTACAAACGCGATGTTGAGAAATTAGCCACTTTTTTTGCCGAACAAAACAGCGATGTAAATCCGGCTAAGGTGTCAGCTGAGCAGTTAAAAGAATTTATAAAGCAAGTAAACGAACAACATATGGAAGCTACCAGTCAGGCACGAACACTGTCGGGCATAAGGGCTTTTTACAAATACCTATTACTGGAAAACATTATTGTAGATGACCCAACACAACTTATTGAAACACCCCGAACAACAAGAAAATTACCCGATACATTAAGCATTGAGGACATTGACGCACTCATCAATGCAATTGATTTAAGCAAACCCGAAGGAGAAAGAAACAGAGCAATGCTGGAAACGCTTTACAGTTGTGGATTACGTGTCTCTGAATTAGTGGGATTAAAAATTTCCCAACTTTTTTTCGATACAGGCTTTGTACGCATTGTTGGAAAAGGAAACAAGGAACGCTTGGTCCCTATTGGAGAAACAGCTATAAAACGGATTAACGGTTATTTGGAATTTGACCGCATACATACTCCCATAAAAAAAGAAGCAGAAGACATTGTTTTCTTAAACAATAGAGGAGCCGGACTTAGCCGCGTAATGGTATTTACCATCATAAAAAATTTAGCTCAAAAAATTGGATTGAAAAAAAGTATCAGTCCACATACTTTCAGGCACTCCTTTGCCACCCACTTAATTGAGGGTGGAGCTGATTTAAGGGCTGTACAAGAAATGTTGGGACACGAATCCATTAACACTACCGAAATTTACACGCACCTCGACAGAGAATATTTACGGACAGCCATCATCGACTTTCACCCCCGTTCGAAAAAACAACTGTAGAATTCTGCTATATTTGCACCCGCTTTACAAACAAGAGAATGGCATTACAGGACGAAATAGAGAAACGCAGAACATTTGGAATCATTAGTCACCCCGATGCGGGAAAGACTACCCTGACTGAAAAATTGTTATTGTACGGAGGTGCCATACAAACTGCTGGAGCCGTAAAATCAAATAAAAATGCAAAGGCTGCTACTTCCGACTTTATGGAAATAGAACGCCAAAGAGGTATCTCAGTAGCTACTTCGGTAATGGGTTTCAATTATCGTAACGTTAAAATCAACTTGCTTGATACTCCAGGGCATCAGGATTTCAGTGAAGATACTTACCGTACACTTACTGCAGTTGACAGTGTTATAATGGTGATAGATTGTGTGAAAGGTGTGGAATCACAAACAGAAAAATTGTTGGAAGTGTGCCGTATGCGCAATACCCCTGTTATTGTTTTCATCAATAAGCTCGATCGAGAAGGTCGTGACCCATTCGACTTGTTAGATGAAATTGAAAACAAATTAAAAATCAAGGTATGCCCTTTGAGTTGGCCCATCAGTATGGGAAAAACCTTTAAAGGAGTATACAGTTTATATGAAAAAAGATTGCTGTTATTTCAGGCAAGTACAAAACAATTGGAACGTGAGGTTATAGAAATAAACGATATTAAAAGTAAGCTAATTGAAGAAAATGTAGGAGAGAAATTCGCCAATCAATTGCGCGAAGACATTGAAATATTAGAAGGTGTATACCCTACTTTTTCCCAACAAGATTACCGAGAAGGGAAAATATCACCCGTATTTTTTGGCAGTGCCGTTAACAATTTTGGTGTACGTGAATTATTGGATTGCTTTATTGATATTGCACCTTTTCCATTGGCCAGAAATACTGAAGAAAGAAGCATTGCTCCTACCGAAAATAAATTTACAGGATTTGTATTTAAAATACACGCCAACATTGACCCAAAACACCGTGACAGAATTGCATTTTTGCGGGTTTGCTCCGGCAAATTTATGCGCAACAACAATTACTTTCATACCCGTTTAAGTAAAAATTTACGCTTTTCGAATCCTACTGCTTTTATGGCACAGGAAAAAACAATTGTGGAAGAAGCATATCCCGGAGATATTGTTGGATTGTACGATACAGGAAATTTTAAAATAGGTGATACCTTAACCGAAGGTGAAGCATTGCATTTTAAAGGAATACCAAGCTTCTCTCCCGAAATATTTCGTTCGGTATTGAATGCCGACCCAATGAAATCAAAGCAACTGGCTAAAGGATTGGAGCAATTAACCGATGAAGGAGTAGCACAATTATTTACCAAAACACTTACAGGTGGAAAAATTTTAGGTGTGGTAGGTGCTTTGCAATTTGAAGTAATACAATACAGATTAAAAGGTGAATACGGTGCATCCTGCCACTTCGAGAATATATCACTGCACAAAGCTTGTTGGATTAGCTGCAAAGACAAAAAGAAATTACAAGCCTTTGCCGATGACAAGTACCAACATATGGCAACTGATAAAGAAGGTAATTTTGTATTTTTAGCCGAATCGGCTTGGGCACTGCAAATGGCTCAAGAAAAAAACCCCGACATACAATTTCATTTTACCTCAGAATATTAATGAGATGCTGAAACGTCTGCAAGATATTTTCAGCACTACCCTAAGCCTAAGCGAACAGGATACCATTGCTCACAAGAAAGCCAATAACAAAAGGTTCGATAGTACTATTTTTATAGTTTGTATTACCTGTGCACTATGCCTGGTGTTTATTAATTACCTGAACAGTGTAGATAAATTTATCGGTTTTCTTTCCTCAATTGGTTTAAATAATTTATCAAAGACACTATCCGAACTCTATAACAATAGCAACAACCAAGGTTTGTTTCGATTAGAATATTGGGCATCTATGCTTTTTGTATTCTATTTTATTCTTCCGCTATTGGTAACAGTATTTATCTTAAAAGAAAAACCCTTTAACTTCGGTTTATCACCTAAAGGGGCGCTTAAAGACTATAAAATATATCTTTCACTAATTGCTGTAATGCTCCCACTTGTTGTAGCTGTTTCATATACAAAGAGTTTCCAAAACAAATATCCTTTCTACGATCCTCAAACGGGTGAAAACTTATTTCCCGATTTTGTTATTTGGGAATGCTTTTACTTTTTACAGTTTATCGGCTTGGAATTTTTCTTTAGGGGGTTTATGTTACACGGAATAAAAAAGCAATTTGGTTATTACAGCGTGTTGGTGATGATGATCCCATATTGCATGATACATTTTGGCAAACCTATGGCAGAAACAATTGGTGCCATTGTAGCCGGAATTGTTCTTGGCACACTTAGTTTAAAAAGCAGAAGTATATGGTTAGGAGTAGCTGTACACTATAGTGTGGCTATTACAATGGACATTTGTGCATTGTATCAAAAAGGTTTTTTCGGCAAGTAATTTTTCAAAAAAGAATACTACATTTGTTCGAGTTAAAAATGCTACACCATTAATGAAAAATCAGTTTGCTATACTTCTTTTGTTTTCCATTTTTATTGTGGGTTGCGTAAGCAATAAAAAGTATAAAACTGTTACAAAGAACAACCAAGCCTTAGAACAAAACAACAAAGCCTTACAATCGGATACTGCAACGCTAACGGCTCAAGTTAAACTTTTTGTTGATTCAATAAAAAAACTCAATACACAAATCGAACTATTGAATAAAGCAGCAGAAGAAAAATCGACTAACGGTAATTATACAAACAATTCAAGACCCGCTAAGAAAAGAAACATCAGCGTTGATGCCGAATACAAAAACAAATCCTTTTATATATTTAATTTTACACGCTACATTGAGTGGCCAATTAAAACACTAGAAGATTTCACGATCGGAGTAATCGGGAATTCACCTATTACCGAGAAATTGCGAAATGATGTTGCAGATAAAAAAGTAAACAACAGAGTAATTAAAGTAAAAGAATTCAGCAGTTCAAAAGGGATTGAAGAATGTCATATAGTTTTTATTTCTGCCGCAAATATGAGCCAGCTTTCTGCTTCAGCAAGCAAAGCTATTAAAAGCAGCATATTGGTTATAACGGAATCTGATGGCGCATTAGAATATGGCAGCCACATTAATTTTATGGTTAATGTTGATGATATTGTATTTAGCTTAAATAAAGCTGCAATGAACAAGGCAAAATTAAAAGTGTCACCTGCCCTATTGAATTTAGCCAAGTAAATTCCCCACTCAATTTACGTATGAAGAAAAATTACCCTAAAAGTCGTATTGCTATTATTGTATTAATTACCTGTACAATTCTATTTTTTTTAAAACAAAGTGGCAACAATTTAATAGGTAACACCTCTTCTCAAAACAAACAACATTCTATTTTACCGAGTGATAAGCTTATTTATACTCGACACGCTAAATGCAGAATGGATTGCCGACACATCAGCGAAGCTGAAATAAAAGAAGTAATTATTGAAGGACATATCAATGAAAAAAAATCAAATCCAAACCACAAACCATACCCTACAATTGCTATTGAGGATTACACAAAAACAAATAAAAACTTGCGAATTGTATTTGCAAAATGCGAAGATGGTGTCACAAAAGTTGTTACTTGCATTGAATTGGACAAAGAATTTAACTGCAATTGCAATTAAAAAAAATAGTTTTCTTCTACCTATTTTTTGTACATTTGAAAAACTAATCTAAAAACTATATAAAATGGCAACTAAAACAGCAGCAAAAAAAGGTGGATCTGCGGGTGATAAAACAGTAATCCAAAACCAAGGTACCATTCTAAAAAATCAATCTGCAATCATTAAAAATCAAGATTCTATTAAGAAGAATCAGGATTCAATCAAAAAAAATCAAGATACAATTAAGAAAAACCAATCTGCTATTTTATCAAACCAAAGTTTATTAAAAACAGTCGTTAGTAACCAAGCTGAAATTCTTTCTATTTTGAAAAAGAAATAATTCACAATGCTATTATCACAAGACGGTAAACAATATTGTTTGCCGTCTTGCTTTTTGTCACCTTTACACATCCAAAAGTTTTATGTCCTACCATTCTCTTTTGTGTAAAGCACTTTAATAATAATCGTCAACAACTATTATTATATTGTCGAGTATTCTTACTATTTTTTACTTTTACAGCCGTTTAAAACAATGAGCATAAAAACCAACAAGTTTAGTATCCTTTACCCTATTGCGGTAATTGCTGTGCTTGTAATTGTTTGGTGGACAATTTGTTTTTTGCAATTGGTTCCTAAATATCAATTACCCTCTCCATTTGATGTATTAAAAAGTTTTAAGGAAGAGTTACTGAGCGGGCGATTAATTAACGACATTATTGCTTCATTGTGGAGGGTTACAATTGGTTTTATTATTTCAGCTTGTTTGGGAATACCAACAGGCTTATGGCTTGGACAGCACGCAGCAACAAAAAAAGCACTTCTCCCTATCCTGAATTTTTTCCGTTTCCTTTCGCCACTGGCCTGGATTCCATTCGCAATTTTATGGTTCAATGTCGGTGATAAGCCTGCTATATTCCTATTGTTTTTGGCTACTTTTTTCCCTTTAGTACTTTCAACGATGGCGGCAGTAGCAAACATCCCAAAAATATATTTCAACGTAGCAAAAGATTATAATTACAAGGGCACTGAATTACTTACCAAGGTGACCTTCCCCGCTGTTTTACCTCAAATAATAACGGCAATGCGCGTGAGCTATGGCATAGCTTGGGTGGTTATTGTTGCAGCAGAAATGGTTGGCTGTCAGGATGGACTTGGATACGGAATATGGGATGCCCGTAACGGTTTGCGCCTTGATACTGCCGTTTGCTACATGGTCGTTATCGGCATTTTAGGTATGCTGATGGACAAGCTCCTTTCACAACTTACAAAACTTCCAAATACACGTTGGGGCTATGAAAGATAATCGCTCAAATAGCCAATTGGTATTGGAAAATGTTTCACACAGTTTCGGTGAACTCCACGTTATAAAAGACTTAAATATAACTGTTGAACAAGGAGAATTGGTTGTTTTAGTTGGACCATCAGGATGTGGAAAAACCACACTTTTAAATCTATTGTCAGGACATATAAAGCCTATTTCCGGGAACGTAAAACGAGAGGGAATCATTCGAACCGTTTACCAACAAGACGGTCTTTTTCCTTGGTTGACAGTATCGGAAAATATACTTATGGGTTTACGTTCAATATCGGATACTGCCATTCAAGAACAAGAGTTGCGAGAACTTTTTGAATTGATACACTTAACAGGTTTTGAGAATCATTATCCACACGAGTTGTCGGGAGGTATGCGCCAACGTGTAGAACTTGCACGCGCCATTGCGGGAGACTCTGACATATTGTTAATGGATGAACCTTTTTCGGCACTTGATTACCAAACACGTTTACGTTTGAGACGAGAGTTATTGCGATTACTTGCAAAAAGACCACGCACCGTGGTATTTGTAACACACGATATTGAAGAAGCGGTTCAACTTGCCGACCGCATACTCATACTATCCAAGCGCCCCGCATACGTTTGCAGTGAATTGCAAATAGAAGCGCAACACCCAAGAAGTTTAGATAATCCATCCGTTATAACAGCAATGAAAACGATATTGGATGAATTGGGTTTGCATACTTCAAGCGACTTAGACGTTTCAGAATTTAATAACCTAACGACACAATGAAAGTAACAAGATTGGGTATTGTGATAATTGCAGTCATTGTTATTACTTTGCTTGGATTATTGCGTTTTCGCCCTTGGAGTAAAAGCACTAGAATATCATCCGATTCTCATCAAGGTCCCAAAGATGATGCGGGACAATCACTTACCGTTGGGTATCTTCCTGTAACCTGTCACCTAACTTGTCCTGTTACTGATTTTGCTTCAAAAACAACGAGTTCAAATACCAATTTCAATTCGCAACGCTATTCTGATTTCCCTACTGTAGTAAGTGCTTTGGAAGCAAAACAAATACAGGCTACTTTTATGATTGTTCCATTGGCAATGAAACTAAGAGAAGATGGTGTGCCTGTAAAAATTTGTTATTTGGGTCATCGTGATGGCTCACAAATTATCATTGCAAAAAATAATAAAGCCAAAAGTCTAAGGGATTTAAAAGGAAAAACATTTGCTATCCCAAGTGAATACAGTAACCAAAACTTAGTACTCCATAAACTGATGGAAGACCAAGGAATGAAAAAAGAAGACATTAATTTTGTGGTCCTCCCCCCACCGGATATGCCTACTTCTTTAGCCTCCGGAGCCATAGATGGTTATTTTGTGGGCGAACCTTTTTGTGCAAAAGCTGAAGTGGAAGGTGTTGGCAGGGTGCTGTATTTAGCAAGTGATATTTGGCCCAATTTTATTTCCTGTGCATTGGTAGTACACGAAGATTTAATTAAGGAAAGACCAGAAATTGTAAGAGACCTTGTTCGAGGAATTGCTGAATCGGGCGAATGGGTTGAAACACATAGGGCCGAAGCAGCAAAAATTGCAGCACCTTATTACCGACAAGATGAAAAGCTGTTGAACTTTGTACTTACATCCGACCCATCTCGTGTAAGTTATGTTAAACTTACTCCCACCGATAAAGACTTACAAGCCATTCAAGATATGGCAATAAAAATGGGAATACTCAAAAAAACAATTCCAATGTCGGATATAATTGACAGGCAATTTGTACCGCTAAATATTTCAATGCCGGAAATTAAACCGAATAAATAAAATAGATTTTTACTTACTTACTCTCGAATTTTTCCTTCTTCCACTTTTCCAATCCAAATAATTCATCACGCAAACGAGCTGCTTCAGCAAAGTTAAGTTCCTTTGCAGCTTTCTCCATTTGTCGTTTTGTATTTGAAATATTTTTATCCAACTGTTCCTTATTCATATATTGAACAACAGGGTCGGCTGCAATGTTCATTGTTTCATTCTCAATATAAGCTTGTGCTTTTGCATTGGGTGTTTTTGAACCTACTATGGTTTGATTCATAATCGATTCTTTGGATTTCACCAAAGCAGTCGGTACTAAATTATGCTCAAAATTATAGGCCAATTGTTTGTGTCTGCGTCTGTTTGTTTCATCAATTGTAATTTTCATCGACTTGGTAATCTTATCAGCATACATAATTACTTTTCCATTCACGTTACGTGCTGCCCTACCCGATGTTTGTGTAAGTGAACGTGCTGAACGTAAAAAACCTTCTTTGTCGGCATCCAAAATGGCAACCAATGAAACCTCCGGTAAATCCAAGCCTTCCCTCAGTAAGTTAACTCCTATCAATACATCAAACAAACCCAAGCGTAAATCACGCAAAATTTCTACACGCTCCAAAGTGTCCACATCCGAGTGAATATACCTACATCGAATTCCAACATTGGTCATATACTTTGCCAACTCCTCTGCCATTCTTTTCGTGAGTGTTGTTACCAATACGCGTTCATCTTTCTCGGCTCGAATGCGTGTTTCTTCCAACAAATCATCTACCTGATTAATCGTAGGTTTTACTTCAATAACAGGGTCCAACAAACCTGTAGGACGAATTACTTGCTCCACAACAATACCTTCACTTTGTTCCAATTCATAATCGGCAGGTGTTGCACTTACATATATTGTTTGATTTATCAAAGAAGCAAACTCTTCGAATTTAAGCGGACGGTTATCCATTGCTGAAGGTAAGCGAAAACCATACTCCACCAAATTTTGTTTACGGGAACGGTCACCGCCATACATCGCACCTATTTGCGAAACAGTAACGTGACTCTCATCAATCACCATCAAAAAATCTTTCGGAAAATAATCTAACAAACAAAAGGGGCGTGTCCCTGCCGATCTTCTATCGAAATAGCGTGAATAATTTTCAATGCCCGAGCAATAGCCCAATTCCCGCATCATTTCTAAATCGTAGGTAACCCTATCTTCCAAACGCTTTGCCTCAGCAAATTTCCCTATCTCATTAAAATACTCTGTTTGCTTTACCAAATCATCCTGTATCATAAAAATAGCATTCTTCATCGCATCTTTTGTGGTAACAAAAAGATTGGCAGGATTGATCACAATCGATTCCAAGGATTCTATTTTTTTACCGCTCACAGGGTCGAAGGATTCAATTTCCTCCACCTCATCGCCCCAAAAATAAACACGGTAAGCAAAATCGGCATAAGCCAAAAATATGTCAACGGTATCACCCTTTACACGAAAATTACCGCGGTTAAAATCTGCTTCTGTTCGCACATACAAACTTGTAACCAAGGAAAACAAAAATTCGTTCCTGCTTATTCTGTCTTCACGTTTTAGGTGGATAATATTTTCATCAAAATCGGCAGGATTTCCCATACCGTATATGCAGGAAACAGATGATACCACTATGATATCCTTTCTTCCCGAAAGCAAAGATGAAGTAGTACTCAATCGTAATTTTTCTATTTCATCATTTATGGAAAGATCCTTTTCAATATATGTATTGGTGGTTGGCAAATAAGCTTCCGGCTGATAATAATCGTAATAGGACACAAAATACTCCACCGCATTGTTCGGAAAAAACTGCTTAAACTCTCCATATAATTGGGCTGCCAATGTTTTATTATGACTTAGTACCAGAGTTGGCTTTTGCGTTCTTTCAATCACATTCGCAATGGTAAAGGTTTTACCTGAGCCGGTAACACCCAATAAAGTCTGAGCCTTTGAACCTTTTCGAACTCCCTCCGTAAGCTCTTTTATAGCTTGTGGTTGGTCGCCTGTAGGCAAAAAATCAGATATTAATTGAAAGTCCATTTTTGCAAAGTTACATTTTATAAGCTAAATCTATGCTTTCAATACAGTTATAGGTTTTGTATTGAATGATTATTTGATTAAATATGCTCTGTTAATAAAAAAATGAAAACCATACCAATCACCACAATAGGCTACATACAAAAACCGTAATTTTACCTTGTAATTTTAAAGAAATGCATAGTATGAAAAGAGTAATTACAATTTCAGCATCCTTACTTGTAATATGTTTAATTTATTCTTGTGGCAGTGATGTGCAAAAAGCAGAGCAAACAAAAACCGTATTTCGTTATAATGAAAGTGCTGGAATAACTTCCTTGGATCCTGCATTTTCAAGAAGTATTGAAAACATTTGGGCGGTAAACCAACTTTTCAACGGTTTGGTGCAGATGGACGATAACTTAAATGTGAAACCTTGCATTGCTAAATCCTGGGAAATAAGTGACGATGGATTGATGTACACTTTTCATTTACGCAACGATGTATTTTTTCACGACCACCCAATTTTTAAAGACAGTATTGGTAGAAAAGTAGTCGCAAGCGATTTTGTAAACAGCTTTTTGCGACTCACAAGTCCTGAAATTGCTTCCCCGGGAGAGTGGATTTTTAACAACATCGACAAATCACTTAAAAGCAGCTATTTGGGATTTGTTGCAACAAACGACAGCACCTTACAAATATATTTACAAAAAGCCTTTCCTCCATTTTTAGGATTGCTTACTATGCAATACTGTTCGGTGGTTCCGCAAGAGGTTGTCGATTTTTATGGTAACGACTTTAGAAACCACCCTATCGGGACAGGTCCTTTCAGATTTAAAATATGGAAGGAAAATGAAAAACTCATTTTTGTTAAAAACGACAACTATTTCGAAAAAGAGGGTGATGACAGACTTCCTTATTTAGACGCAGTTTCCATTTCTTTTATTAAAGACAGGCAATCATCCTTCCTTGAATTTATTAAAGGCAACTTCGATTTTCTTTCAGGGATTGATGGCACATATAAAGATGACGTATTGAGCAAAGAAGGTAAATTAAGTGAAAAATATGTTGGCAAAATCAACTTAGACATACACCCTTACCTAAAAACGGATTATTTAGGAATAGTAGTAGATGAGCAATTGGATATTGTAAAAAACAGTCCGCTAAAATTAAAAGCCATTCGTCAAGCCATCAATTATGGTTTTGACAGACAAAAAATGATTGGCTTTTTACGAAACAATATTGGAAAGGCTGCCACAGCAGGATTTGTGCCTAAAGGAATGCCAGGTTATGAGAAATTCAACGTAAAAGGGTATACCTATAACCCCGATATGGCAAGAGAATTACTAACAACAGCAGGATTTCCAGAAGGAAAAGGCTTGCCCGAAATAAAGTTAGTAACTACCTCAATGTACCTTGATTTGTGTGAGTTTATTCAAAGCGAATTAAAGGAAATAGGTATCAACTTAAAAGTGGAAGTTCTTTCACCTGCAATTCACAGCGAAATGGTTGCACGTCAAGGAGTTAACTTTTTTAGAAAATCTTGGGTGGCTGATTATCCGGATGCAGAAAACTACTTGGCTTTGTTTTACAGTAAGAACTTTGCGCCAGAAGGTCCGAATTACACCCATTTTAAGAATGCCAAATTTGACCATTTATACGAGCAGGCACAAACAGAAACCGATGAGCAAAAACGTTATGAATACTATGGTTTAATGGATCAAATCATTATTGAAGAGTCGCCAATAGTACCTTTATACTATGATGAGGCTGTGGTTTTCTATCATAACAACATTTCCGGACTAAGCAGCAACCCGCTTAACCTACTGAGTCTTAAAAAGGTAAAAAAAGCACTTCCCGCAAAGCCTTAAAATTGCTTGGTAGTAATAATTCTTTTTACTACATTTGCCATCCGTTAAAAAAAACGGAATAACTAATTATTAATAAAAACAAACAAACTATTATGTTAAAAGACTATGAAACGGTTTTCATTTTAACTCCCGTTTTGTCTGATGATCAGGCAAAGGAAGCCGTAGGTAAATTTAAGTCGCTGCTTACATCAAGCGGAGCAAAAATAGAGAACGAAGAGAATTGGGGCCTAAAAAAACTGGCATATCCGATTCAAAAAAAATCTTCTGGGTTCTATTATTTACTTCAATTTAAAGCAGAGGGCACTTTGGTGGCCGATTTAGAAGTTGCTTACAAGCGAGACGAGAGAGTATTGCGATTCTTAACCGTGTCGCTCGACAAACACGCTCTTGCATACAGCATTAAACGCAAAAGCAAATCACTAAACAGTCAAAAAGTTAACGCTTAAATTTACAGACAATGGCAAAAAATGAAATAAGATACTTAAACCCTCCTACAGTTGAGGTGAATAAGAAAAAATACTGTCGTTTTAAACGAAGCGGCATTAAGTTCATCGATTATAAAGACCCTAACTTTTTATTAAAATTAGTGAACGAACAAGGTAAAATTTTACCTCGTAGACTTACCGGTACTTCATTGAAATACCAACGTAAAGTTGCTCAAGCGATTAAAAGAGCACGTCATTTATCTTTATTGCCGTATGTTGGCGATATGTTAAAATAATCAATAGGAGGACATAAAAATGGAAATCATATTAAAACAAGATGTAAAGAACTTAGGGTACAAGGATGATTTAATCAAAGTTAAAAACGGCTACGGATTAAATTTCATCATACCTCGCGGTTTTGGTATTTTAGCTACCGACCAAATGAAAAAAGTTCGTTTGGAGAACATTAAACAGAAAGCGTATAAAGAGCAAAAAATTGAAAAGTCTGCAAACGAACTTTGCGAATTGCTTAAAAATATTTCTGTTAAAGTTATGGCTAAAGCCGGTGATCAAGGAAAAATATTTGGTTCAGTAACTACTTTGCAATTAGCTGATGCTATTAAAAAGTTAGGATACGAAGTAGATAGAAAAAATATCACCATCAACGATGAGCCTATTAAAAATTTAGGTAAGTATACTGCCAATGTTCGTTTACACAAGAACATTGCTGTGGATGTTAATTTTGAAGTGGTAGAAGAGTAAGTTAATTTTCAATTAATATTAAAGCCTGTACATTCATTTGTGCGGGCTTTTTTATTCCGCTATAAGCTTCTTATATTTGATGGTAGATGCAAATCGAATTCCGTAAATATATTTTAGCCTTTCTACTGCTTTTTGTTAGCACAAAGGCACATACACAGGAAGACACTACAGTTCATTCATCCGAATTTAACCGTGCCATTCAATTCGTTAAAGATGGCAATACAAAAAAGGCCATTCGTATTTTAAATAAACTGGTAGAACAAAAAATTGATTATTCTAAATCCAATATGATGCTGGGCTATTTATATCAGCAACAAAAAAAATTCCCTGAAGCAATTGAGGCTTTTACAAATGTAATAAGAACTGAACCAAAATCAGCTGTAGCATACTTTAATAGAGGAAATTGCTACTCAGAACAACAAAAATACATAATGGCAATTAATGATTATACATATACTATAAAACAAGATTCACTTTTTTACCAAGCCTATAATAATATGGCTATTACCAGAATTTACAATCAACAAAGCGGCAAACTTCGCGCCCAAGAGCTAAAAATAGCACGAGATAATATTCTTGACTTTAAGAATAAGCAAACTATAAAAGATAAAGTAGTACTATCAAACCTAGGACTCATTTATATGCACTTGTTAGATTTCAAAGAAGCCGTTCCACTTTTTAGTGAAGCATTAGCACTTGATAGTCTGGATGGAAAGAGCCATTATTACAAAGCACTTTCTAATTATTATTTGCATCATTTTGCTGAATCATTAAAGGGATTTGAAAAAGCGGCTGAATTAAACTTTAAAACAGAAAGTGCCCATGAGTTTAGCAATTTCATCCAACAGTTGGAACAAGAAAGAAAAAGGTTGGGTAGATAGCACTGTCAATATGTCGTTAAAAAACTATTGGCAAACAAATTGAGTTATCACTTATATTCAATATTTTTGTATAACAATTAAAATAAAAAAAATGGCATTAGAACTTACAGACGCTAACTTCGAAGAATTGGTGTTAAAATCAGATAAACCCGTATTAGTAGACTTTTGGGCAGTATGGTGCGGACCTTGCCGTATGGTAGGACCGGTAGTAGAAGAACTTTCAAAAGAATATGATGGTAAAGTAGTTATCGGAAAAGTGGATGTGGACAACAACCCAAACATATCGGCACAATTCGGTATACGAAACATCCCTACCCTCTTGTTTTTTAAAAACGGTGAAATAGTTGACAAACAAGTAGGCGCAGTGCCAAAATCGACATTGGCTGCCAAATTGGATGCACAGCTAAAAAACTAATAAAAATGAAGGCGTGGCGAGTATAAGCCTCGCTACGCCTTCATTTTTTAATACATACGCTTTGACTAAAATAGCAGAACAACAAGTAAGGCAATACTCCCACCTTGAGTTTTTAGCAAAGCAGGTAGTGGAGGGATTTATTACCGGTCTTCACAAAAGTCCCTTTCACGGCTTTTCAGTTGAGTTTGCTGAGCATAGAATATATAACACTGGTGAATCTACCCGCCACATCGATTGGAAGCTTTACGGACGCAGCGAAAAACTATTTGTAAAGCGTTACGAAGAGGAAACAAACTTGCGCTGTCAAATAATTATCGACAATTCATCGTCAATGTATTTCCCTTTTGATGCCACAAAAAAAAACGAACAAAAAAATAAAATAAACTTTGCTGTTCATTGTGCTGCAGCCTTTACCTACTTGTTTCGCAAACAACGCGATGCCGTAGGACTTTCTGTTTTCGCTGACAAAGTAGCACTTACCACACCTGCAAAATCAAGTGCCGTGCACCACAAAATGATTTTCAATGAGTTGGAGAAATTATTGGAAAACTATACACCGGAAGCAAAGCAAAACAGCAATGTAGCTGCATCACTACATCAAATAGCCGACAACATACACAAACGCTCCTTGGTCTTAATATTTAGCGATATGATGCAAACGGGCAATGCAAGCAATGAATTATTTTCGGCTTTGCAGCACTTAAGGCATAACAAGCACGAGGTAATCCTTTTTCACGTAAACGATAAAAACAAAGAACTTGATTTTGATTTTGAAAACCGCCCCTATAAATTTATTGATATGGAAAGCGGTGAGCAAATAAAACTGAACCCAAATGAAATAAAGGGAACTTACCTTAACGCGGTAAATACCTTTAAAAAAGAATTGCTTTTGAAATGTGCTCAATATCGTGTTGACTTTATCGATACTGACATAAACAAGGGTTACGATCAAGTACTTCTGCCCTATTTGGCAAAAAGAGCAAAAATGATTTAATATTTTTGCATACAAATTTGTTATCTACTTAAAAATAGCTAGTTTTGCACCTCATTATGGAAAAGGTCGGGTAGTTCAGTTGGTTAGAATACGTGCCTGTCACGCACGGGGTCGCGGGTTCGAGTCCCGTCCCGACCGCCAACAAAAAGGCTTTCAGAATTCTGAAAGCCTTTTTTATTCAAATCTGATTAATTCCAAAAAATTCCACTTCTCTTTCAAGTCTGCATCCAGATTGTGTGACAAGATGAATTTTTTAATGTAAAAAATCTTATTTTTACAAGACTTAGATTGATTGAAATGAGCCAATATTGAAGAATGAAAATAATTATTACC
>CAIMGI010000147.1 GCA_903840505.1 uncultured Bacteroidota bacterium | reverse complement strand
CTTAGGAATATTTACACGTGTTTTTAATATTACTTCAACCAATACCTTGGTTTCCAATTGTGCACAGCAAACATTGGCAATAACGATGGGAGGTAACTATAGTTTTAGACATTGTACCTTTTCAAATTATTGGAGCTATGATCAGCAAAGGCAAACACCATCATTGCTGCTTAATAATTATAACAGTGCCCAAGACATCCCTTTGGATAGCGCTTATTTTGGCAATTGTATTATTTATGGGGATCAAACCAATGAAATTACATTGGATAAAAAGGAAGGTTCGGTTTTTAATTTCAAGTTCGACCACTGTCTTTTAAAAATTGACCCCACAGCAAACACTGATGACTTAAATTATTATACGAGTATCATTAAAAATCAAGACCCACTTTTTAGTAATCCTAAAAATAGTGATGTGCACTTGCGTTCGGGTTCACCAGCTATTGATGCAGGATTATTAAGTATTACCAAACTTTGTTGTCCTTACAATCCTTTAAATACTGATATTGAAGGAAATGTTTTTGTGAGTACACCCGATATGGGAGCCTACGAAAGCAATTAAAAATCTTATTAGTTATTAACCGTTTCTATTAAATCCATTGAATATGCTTCGGGTGCAGCACTAAAAAGGATTTTTGTTTTTGCCCAGGTTGATTTGAATAATTCGGAATTACGATACTTATTCAAATGCTTTTCACTTTCCCAATAGCTATAGGTAAAATAGACGTTATCAATATTTGTTTGTTTTAACAATTTTAGTTTTGAGCAACCTTCAAAATGTCGAATTTTATTTTTTGACGAATTGAAAACGTCTATAAACTCATTAACCTTTTCAGGTACGAAGGTCATTTTTACAATCCTAATTATCATAAAATTCAATGGCTATATTGTCGCCAAATTTAATAAATAATAAGCCTTTAGCTTTGCCTTTATTTAATGCAATTTCAAGCATTTTATTAGAGTTGAACAGGGCGACCAATTCTCCTTGAACAACCTTATCATAATTGCTGTGTATTTTATTTATTTCATACCCTCTAATAGAAATACTGAATTTTCTTCCTGCTCGATTTTTTTCAAATAATGTTTCACTAATATTTGTAATTACATTTTCAAACTTATCGATATAGGCAATTTGTCCCATCAATGTTGTTCCATTTAAATAAGGTTGTTGGGTTTGTCCTTCGTTCAGTCTTTCAGCGATGGTTCCAATTTCATTTATGGACGATTGAAGTAATTTAATAGCGGCTTTTGCAAGTATTTCGAAAACGGCAAAAGATAAATTTTCAGATGAAGGAGGTAGAATAACAATTTTGGATGGGGCTTCGTCAACTAGCACCGTATAAAAACCATTGTCTGGACCCAAAAAATAATGACCTTTGTATTCAACGGCAACGTATCGAATATTGTCCGAGTCGGTTGTTACACTTACAATGTGAACGCTACCGATAGGAAAGTGAATAAAACTGTTTTTAAGAACTCGTGCAGCTTGTATAAAGTCAAAGGAAGGTACTTGATGAGTAATGTCAACAATGGTGCATTCTGGCAAATTACTCAGCAATTTGCCTTTTAAGGCAGCAACGTAGTGGTCGTTGATACCTAAATCGGTTGTGAGTGTTATGATTGCCATTGGTTAATTAAATGTTAATTTCCACATCCAAAAATTTGTTATTTTGCAGCAACAAAAATAGATATAATCGTTTAATAAAATAGAGGGTGAAGGAAAAACTTATTGAACTAACCAATATATTGGCTGTTGAACTGTATGGTGTAAATGATAAAAATGTAAACGAGTTACAAAAGTATTATCCCAAAGTAAAAATCATTGCTCGCGGAAATGTATTGAAGCTGGTAGGTTTGGAGGCAGATGTGGATGTGCTTGAAAATAAAATTAATGCGCTTATTGAACACTATGAGCAGTATCGAAAAATAACCTTGAATGATGTTGAACGTATTGTAACACAAATGCACGCAGAAGTGCAGCTTGAAAATAATACCGACAATGTACATTCAGATGTGCTTGTTTTTGGAAATCACGGTTTAATGGTGAAGGCACGCACACCCAATCAATTAAAAATGGTTCAGGCAATTGCAAGCAACGATATGGTTTTTGCAATTGGTCCTGCAGGAACAGGAAAAACATACACAGCAGTTGCCATAGCAGTTAGAGCATTAAAGAACAAAGAGGTTCGGAAAATAATATTAACGCGACCTGCCGTTGAAGCGGGTGAAAATTTGGGTTTTTTACCTGGTGATTTAAAAGAGAAGCTCGATCCGTATTTGCAGCCCCTTTACGATGCATTGCGTGATATGATTGCTCCCGATAAATTATTTAAATATTTAGAAGACGGGACCATTGAGATTGCTCCACTTGCATTTATGCGCGGGCGTACACTCGACAATGCAGTTGTATTGTTGGATGAAGCACAAAATGCAACAGAAAGCCAGTTACGTATGTTTTTAACCAGAATGGGACGTACTGCAAAATTTATCATCACCGGTGATGTAACGCAAATAGATTTGCCAAGAAATCAGCCATCAGGTTTAATACAATCCATACGTGTGTTGAAGGATGTGAAAGGGATTGCTTTTATTGAACTAGATGCAACTGATGTTATACGTCATCGCCTGGTAAGGTCAATAATTCAAGCATATTCAAACGAAAATAATAGATAATTATGTCAACAATTACTGCTACAAACTTTACTTTTTTAGGTCAAAAAAATTATTACAAAGGGAAAGTACGTGATGTATACAACATCGATAACAAATACTTGGTAATGATAGTGAGTGATCGCATATCTGCTTTTGATGTGGTACTTCCAAAAGGTATTCCTTATAAAGGGCAAGTGTTAAACCAAATAGCAGCAGGCTTTTTAAAACAAACAGCCGACATTGTTCCGAATTGGGTGATTGCAGTGCCCGACCCGGTTGTTACCATTGGCAGGGTCTGCGACCCATTTAAAGTTGAAATGGTCATAAGAGGTTATTTGTCTGGTCACGCTTGGCGAGAATACAGTTTAGGGAAAAGAATAATTTGTGGCGTTGCAATGCCCGAAGGAATGAAAGAGAACGATAAATTTCCGCAGCCCATTATTACTCCTACAACGAAAGCTTCCGTTGGACATGATGAAGACATTTCGCGTGAAAAAATATTGGAGCAGGGTATTGTTAGTGAACAAGACTATGTGCAATTGGAAAAATATACAAGAGCTGTTTATCAGCGCGGCTGCGAAATTGCAGCGTCACGAGGTTTATTGTTGGTAGATACGAAATATGAATTTGGAAAAGCAGACGGTGTAATTTATCTTATTGACGAGATACACACTCCTGATTCATCGCGTTATTTTTATATGGAAGGATATGAGGAGAGACAAAAAAAAGGTGAAGCGCAGAAACAGTTGAGCAAGGAGTTTTTACGCCAATGGTTAATTGCCAATAATTTTCAAGGAAAGGAAGGTCAAGTAATTCCTGAAATGACTGATGTTTTTGTAAAGGAAGTTTCGGACCGATACATTGAATTGTATGAAAAAATAACAGGCGAAAAATTTCAGCGAAGCGATGTAAGCAATGTGTTGACTAGGGTAGAGAAGAACATTTCGGATTGGATAGTGAAGAATAGGTAAGATTTGGTGTGAATGTTGTATGTATTTAAAAATCATTAATTTTGGGCATCAATAAAATAGCAATATGAAAAAAGTACTTGTTTTATTATTTCTAGTGAATGTGGCTTATGCACAAACAGCAACTCCACCGAAAGCACCTGCTGTGCCTTTTCCGAAAGACCCAAATGGTAAAATTGTATACACTGAAGAGGTTAAAGTAGACGGTGTCTTGAAACCAGATTTAATAGTTAGAGCGAGTGATTGGCTTACTAAAACCTATAAGAATCCTACCGACTCTGTAATTACAAATGATAAAACAGCCGGCAATATTGTTGTTAAGTCACGCATCAATGTAACCCAAATATATTTTCAAAAAGCACAGGATGCCGGTAGTGTACGATACACACTTACAGTTACAATTTCAGAAGGGAAATACACGTATAAGGTGGAAGGTTTTGCACACGAAAAGGGTGGGGAAGTGCCATCTTTAGGTTTTGTGGGCAGGCCATATGCTGAGGTAAAAGAATTAGGAATATACAAAGAGGACTTCCGTGATATTCAAAAGCAGGTTGACAGCAAAACTTTGCAATTGATAAAATCCTTGAAGGATGCTATGGCAGTAGTTCCTAAAGAGAAAAAATAATTTCCTGATTAGTAAATTTTAGGAAATTTCGTAGGACTTACCTCGTGCATCATTTCATACACTGCATCGTATACATCGTCAGCACTTGGCTTTGAAAAGTAGTCACCATCCGAACCATAAGCAGGTCTATGCTCTTTTGCACTGAGTGTTTTAGGCTCTGAGTCGAGATATTTATAGGCACCTTGTTCTTCCAATACTTTTTGCATAATGTATGCACTGGCTCCTCCGGGAACATCTTCATCCAATACCAACAATCGATTTGTTCTTTTAACCGATTCAACGATTGTGGCATTAATGTCAAAAGGCAATAGGGTTTGCACATCAATTACTTCAACACTTATATCAATTTCTTGCAATTGTTTTACAGCTTCTAATGCTACACGGCAGCAAGAACCATATGTTACCAATGTTACATCGTTACCTGAATGTATTGTTTCAGGAATACCCAAAGGTACTTTATACTCACCTAAATTTGTAGGTTGTTTTTCTTTTAATCTGTATCCATTCAATGGTTCAATTACCAATGCCGGTTCATCTGCACATAATAGGGTATTGTAAAATCCTGCTGCTTGAGTCATATTTCTAGGAACGCAAACATAAATACCTCTGAGTGAATTAATAATCATTCCCATTGGTGATCCACTGTGCCAAATACCTTCTAACCTATGTCCACGTGTACGAACTATTACAGGGGCTTTTTGTGCACCCTTTGTACGGTATTGAACGGTGGCTAAATCATCGCTCATTATTTGCAATGCATATAATAAGTAATCAAGGTATTGAATTTCTGCAATTGGACGCAAGCCACGCATTGAAAGTCCAATAGCCTGCCCCATAATTGTTGCTTCACGTATACCCGTATCGAAAACACGTATCTCACCGTATTTATCTTGAAGTCCTTCTAATCCTTGATTTACACCACCAATTTTCCCGCTGTCCTCACCGAATATTAAAACTTGTGGGTATTTGTTTAGTATCGCATCAAAATTATCGCGCAAAATTTCTCGCCCGTCTACCTGTTTGTCTTCTTTGTATTCTGCAGCAATCGGTTTTATTCCCAATGCATTTAAATTAGAATGACTATGAAGGTATGAACTGTATCGATCGTAATTTGCAATTTTCGATTCACTTATCCAGTCGCTTAATTTACCTTTGGCTGTAAGGTTTTCTAAACGCGTTATGCGCAGTACTTTTTTTGCAGCAATGTTGATGTCCCTCCTGATAGGTTCGGCAATCGAAAGCAATTCGTTTTTTATTTTAGCAATAAATACGGAATTCTCTGATTGCTTTTCTACCGCATCAATTAGTTCAACGACTTCTATTACTTCATTTTTTATAGGGCTTAAACAAGCAGTCCAAGCGGCCGATTTGGCTTCACGTACTGATTTTTTTGCAGCTTCTTCAATTGCAGCTAACTCTTCAGTTGTTGCTATTGCAGATTCAATAATCCATTCGCGCATTTTTTTTAATCCATCAAAATCAAGTTCCCATTGCAATCTTTCTTTTGATTTATAACGCTCGTGTGAGCCTGATGTACTGTGTCCTTGAGGTTGTGTTACTTCTTCAACGTGTACTAAAACAGGTACGTGTTGTTCACGACAAACAGTGGCTGCTTTTTCGTAAGTTTCACAAAGATGTGCATAATCCCAACCTTTCGTTTTAAATATTTCGTAACCATTACTGTTACCTTCACGCTGAAACCCTTTTAAAATTTCAGAAATATTTTCCTTTGTAGTTTGGTATTTTTTTGGAACAGAAATGCCGTGTCCATCATCCCAAACAGATATCAACATTGGTATTTGCATTACTCCGGCTGCGTTAATGGTTTCCCAAAATAAACCTTCCGATGTGCTGGCATCACCAATTGTACCAAATGCAATTTCATTTCCTTTATTTGAAAAATTACTGAATTCAGCTGACTGAAGTTGTGTGTTTAACTTATAATGTTTTGACGCCATTGCCAATCCCAACAAGCGTGGCATTTGACCTCCCGTTGGTGATATATCAGCAGAAGAATTTTTTAGTAGCGTTAGATTTTTCCAAGTACCATCAGTGTTCACTGTTCTTGTTCCAAAATGGCCCCCCATTTGTCTTCCTGCACTCATTGGTTCTGCGTCTGCATCAGTATGTGCATATAATCCTGCAAACCATTGTTGTAAGGTTAAATTTTCGGTAGCAAACATAAAAGTTTGATCTCTGTAATAACCTGAACGAAAATCGCCTTCTTTAAAAACTTTTGCCATTGCCAGTTGTGGTATTTCTTTTCCATCACCAAAAATACCAAATTTGGCTTTTCCGGTAAGTACTTCTCTTCTTCCCATTAAGCTGGCTTCACGACTTTCGTTGGCAATGCGATAGTCGTTTAGTACTGTATTTTTAAATTCTTCGAAAGATATTTCTTTTGAAAGGGTAGTTTTATTATCCTTGTTTTGCTTTGCTGACATAACCTTAGCACTTAATCGTTATAACACAAAGATAGAATTAAAAACAAAAAGAGCCCCGAAATCGGAGCTCTTTTATATTTGAATAGGTGAGAATTAGTTTTTAACAATTCTTTTTACCTGTTTTTCTGATCCTGTATTTACCATAACAAAGTAAATTCCTGATGGCATATCAGTAATTTCAACTTGTTTTTTGTATTCACCTTGAAATTGTGTGTTTTCAATAGTCTTAACAACTTCACCCAACATATTAACCATTACAATGTTTAATGTAGATGTTTGATTTACAACTGTTTCAATTGTAAAGAAACCATCATTAGGGTTAGGGTAAATGTTTAGAATGCTAGCAAATTTAGCCTCTTGTATTCCAGTACAAGCATCAACTGTTATTTGCATTGTTGCTGTTCCGATACATCCTAATGCATTTGTATAAGAATATACTACTGGGTGAACACCAACACCTGCAACCGTTGGGTCAAACATGCCTGCATTTACTCCAACACCTGAATAAGAACCGTTTATTGGAGACCCTCCAGCTAAAGCATAAGCAGGTTGAGTAATACAAACTAAATCAGTAGCAGGAATAGTTACTGTTGGTGCAGCTGTAACTTGTATAACTTGGGTTGTTGAATTAGAGCAACCATTGTTTCCTGTTACTGTGTAAGTAATAGTATGGAATCCGGTACCTGCTGTAACAGGGTTAAACATTCCACCGTTTACACCAAGTCCTGAGTAAGTTCCTCCAGCAGGCATTCCACCCGATAAAGCAACAGGTGACCCATTAGAACAAACTGAATTTGCAAAAGGTTGGAAGCTCACATTTGGTAATGTTAATACTACAACAGTTGCAGTATCCATATTGGTACAAGTACCATCTGAATATGTATATGTAAGTGTATGTGAACCAACACCTGCTACCATAGGGTCAAACATACCAGCATTTACACCAATTCCTGAGTAAGTTCCTCCTGCAGGAGTACCTGTTGTTAAAGTAACAGGACTTGCATTTGAACAAACCGGTGTAGGGTCAGTAAAAGTAACAGTAGGCAATTGATTTACAGTAATGGTTTGCATTGCGGTATCAGAGCAACCGTTACCATCATTGTATACATATAATAATGTATGGGTACCAACTCCGGCAACCGTTGGGTAGAAATAATTTACGTTTACACCTGGTCCTGAATAATAACCACCTGCAGGAGTTCCACCGGAAAGCATAACAGCAGCATCATTTAAACAAACATTTGCAAAAGGACTAAGTGCCGCAACAGGAAGCGGTGTAACTGTAATAGTTGTTGTAACATAATCAGTACAACTGTTTCCATTTGTGAATGTATAAGTGATATTATGCGTACCGATACCTGCAAGAGCTGGGTCGAATAAACCACCTACGATACCTGTTCCTGTATAAGTTCCACCAATTGGTGAACCTTGAGAAATTGTATAAGGAGAAACGCTCACACATACTGACGGAATATTTGCCAATAATACATTTGGTCCTGAGTTAACATTAATGGTTTGTGTAATTGTATTTACACAAGAGTTTCCATTTGTGTAAGTATATGTAATAATATGCGAACCTGCTGTAGCTTGAGCGGGGTCAAATACGTTTCCTGCCACACCATTTCCGGAGTATGTTCCACCTGCAGGAGTTGCTGTATTTAATGCAAAAGGAGCTGCTGTTTCACAGATAGCTGCCAATGGAGGAAAAGTTAAAACTGGCAATTGGTTTACTGTAACCGCTATTCCTACAGGGGCGCTAATTCCACAAGCAGTTGTAGTAGCTACTCGAACTTGTCCTGACGTGTTTCCAAAAGCAACACTAATAGAGGTTGTACCTTGTCCTGAAAGAACAGTTGCTCCCGCAGGTACTGTCCAAGCATAGTTAGAAGCACCAGCTACTGCAGTACAAGAATAGTTTTGAGTAGTGAAAGCACAAACAGGGTTTGGTCCTGTAACAGTGGTTTGAGAATTTTGGAAACCAAAAGTTACCGTAATTCGTTGGTTAGGTCCGTTACAATTATTTGTAGCAACACCACCCCAAATTGTACTTAAGCCTCCCGGTCGAATTGAATACGCAGGGTTTATACAGTTACAGATAAGTGAATTACAAGATAGTTCAATACCTGTACCACAAGTACCAACTCTCCAAGTATTGGCTCCAAATACAAAACTTCCGGTTGTTCCGTTTTTCAATGCATTTGCTAAATTTGTTATGGTAGTAGGGTCTGTAGTAGTTAATCCTACAGCACTAAAAGTTCCTTTTATGTTTACAAGATTCCAGCAATGTGGAGTCAATGAAGCACGATAGTTATCCCAAGTAGTTTTTTGAGCTGCAGTTGCTGCAACTCCGGTTCTAAAGGTATCGGTGTAGATTAAATTGTTTTGCGCTCTTAAAGAAGAACTAGCTGTTAAGCCTATAAAACAGGCAAGAAATAATTTTAAAAGTAGGTTTGTTTTCATAGTTAAATGTTTAATTACACAAGGCAAATATAAAATTATTTTTTTAAATAATGAAAAAAAAAACACTTTCAGAGTTTTTTATGTCATAAGCCCATATCCTAAATATTATCATTACATGAATAAAATTTAAAAAATCAGGGTTCAACATCTTCATTTATATTATTTTGACTTTCATCTTCGGCTACATTTTCCCATTCAAATTTTTCTTTTTGCAAGCCTATTTTTTTAAAATAAAAGGCGCAAAAAACACCTGCTATAGAGCCCAACAAATGAGATTCCCATGAAACACGAATATCAATAGGGAAAATCCCCCAAATTAAACTACCATAAATAAATACTACCAGCATTGAGAATGCTACTAAACGAGAATGCCTTCTAATTATACCACTAAAAAATAAAAAAGCAACCAATCCGTAAACTACTCCACTGGCACCAATATGAAAGGCTGGACGGGCAGATACCCATACCCAAATTCCACTCATTAAGTAAATCCAGAAAAAAACAGGATAAGCAATACTTCGGTAGAAATAAAACAAACCGGAGGTAAGTATTAAAATGGGAATTGTATTCGAAAATAAATGATTAAAATCAGAATGTATTAAAGGGGCAAATAAAATCCCGGCAATGCCTTTTATTTGACGGGGATAAACACCCCATTCGGCTAAATCAAATTGAAAGACAATTTCTGCAAATTTGATTATCCATAATATGGTAGCAAAAAAGCAGGCAAAAAAGAAGGTGTGAAACAGTTGTTTTCTATGTGCTTCGCTTTCTAACATAGACAAACTATTTCAATTAGAATGCCAAGCATTTTTTTGTGACAATACGTCATAAAAAAGGCGTAACCATTTGTTACGCCTTTTTTTAGTTTAAAACCAATTCAATATGCTCAACTGTTTTTGACTTTTTCGCAACATAGGCTTTAGAGAAAGCAAAAATGTTGTTTAGTGTTTGAGTACTTGGTCCTTGTTCAGCTGTAGTTTTAAGTTTTGATTGAATTGATGAAATACTTTTTTTTAATGTAGAGTTTTTTACCATACGCAGTTTTTATGTTTGTTTTATGATTCATAATTAACTGTATAACGGACAAAAAAACACTTTATTGTGCATCTACCATTTTTTATTCCGACAAAACCATTTTATTGTCTTCCACCATTTTTCTAAGATTAATAAGTGCATACCTCATTCTTCCCAATGCTGTATTAATGCTTACCTGGGTGGTGTCGGCAATTTCTTTGAAACTCATATCCTCATAATGACGCATTACCAGAACCTCTTTTTGGTCGTTAGGCAATTGTTCAATAAGTTTCCTGATATCCGTATGTATTTGTTGGCGAATCATTTTATCCTGAACATTGTCTTCAAACAAATTTAGGCTGTCGAAAATATTGTAATCGTCACCCCCACTTGTGGTTGGCATTTTTTTGTTTCTTCTAAAGTGGTCGATAACCAAGTTGTGGGCAATACGCATTACCCAAGGTAAGAATTTGCCTTCTTCATTATACTTGTCGGTCTTTAAAGTTTTAATTACTTTAATGAAGGTGTCTTGAAAAACATCTTCTGCTACTTCTTTATCCTTAACTAATTGTTTGATGTAGGAATAAACTCTCTTTTTGTGACGATAAACAAGTACTTCTAAACTTGATTCATCTCCTTTTAGATAAGTGGCAACGAGTTCGTTGTCGTTTAAATTACTAGTTAGCATAGTACCTCCTTTTTATTTGGTTAAAAAAACAATTATAAAAAGTAGATGTTTCCTATGGCTTTCCTCCTAGTTTTAGTGGTTTATTGTATACTAATTTAAAATAGTATTATGCTATTGTATATGCAAATATAAAACAAAAATCTAAATTTACAAAAAAAATAAAAATGGGCTTAGAAAAGGAAATACAACAATTGGAAAATGAAGTGACTGAAAAGCAACAGTTACTTACAGCACTTCGTAAAAAACGTGCGGCTGAACCAATAAGTGATTATGAATTTAAAGATAAACAGGGAAATAACAAGTCGCTTTCGGAAATGTTCGGTAACTCAAATGAGTTATTGTTGATTCACAATATGGGTAAAAGTTGCGCTTATTGCACCCTTTGGGCCGATGAGTTAAATGGAATTTCAAATCATATGAACAATAGAGTGCCTTTGGTAGTTATTTCGCCAAACGAGCCAAACGTAATGAAAGAGTTTGCGGAAAGCAGGACTTGGAATTTTGATATATATTCAAGTAATGGGAATACTTTTAAAAAGGATATGGGTTTTGAGAATGTGGACGGGATGGTTCAACCGGGAGTTTCGGTTTTTACAAAAGATGAAAAGGGAAATCTATTTCATTACAACAAAGCAACTTTTGGTCCGGGCGATGCATTCAGCGGTATTTGGCATTATTTTGATTTATTGCCGAATGGAAGCAATAAATGGAGTCCGAAGTTTAGTTATTAATCTTCGTGTCCTTTTCCGGCACCTTTAATTTTACCATTCTTCCACAGTAATTCTTCGGCATCCATTACTTTTTTAAGGGAGTCGGAAACCTGTTTGCTTTCAAGTTTTATGAGGTCGGGTTGACCGGCATTTACCCAAGCGGTATACCAAAAACTTCCTGTTGTTTGCACTGCTTGTTGTAAACGCCTTTGCACCATTCCGTTCAGCATTTTATCGTAAGCGGCAGTATAGGCTTGTGAATATACCCGCACGGTGGCATTACCCCGGTTTTCAAAACTGTATTTTTGGTCTTGTGAAAATTCTGCATTTAATCTTGCCTCAAAAAGGAGTACAGAGTCCTTTGCGGCATTACTTTCTTTTATTATTTCCCAAGCTTTATCAATGGGTTGTTCAATGTACTTTGCTTTCCCTACAAAATAATCATATTTGTCGGCATATAATTCGGGTATACGCGATTCCCAAAATCCGTGAATCCCTTTTTGGTTGGTAAGTTGTCCATTGTAATTTTCGGTAGTGTGCAATGGTACGTGCGCATCGCCTACATAATGACCTAAGTCGGCACTTAGGTGCAATATTTTATCTACGTTTTGTTCTTTAAAGGCTTCGGTTAATCGGTATACCATTTTTTCAATGTGCCAAGGAACAATTCCGTACGCCATTAAAGTGTCCTCGCTGTATTTTGCAATGGCGGCTTTCCAATATTTTGGAACCGAATCAAAAGGGTGTTTACCATAATGGTCAATGTCTATATAATGTCTTGGAGCTTCGTCTGCAACGGCATACCTCCGTTTATCGGGGTCAACTGCGTGTTCCGAAATGTATTCGATGTGTTTTTTATAAAAGCCAATCATTTGAGGTGGAAGTGTAAAAACAGCCATTTTGTTGATACGCTTGTGTGCAAAAAAGCCCCAGGAGAATACATAGGTAATAGGAATTGCGATGAGTATCAATAGTAAGGCGGAAAAAATAATCGGTATTCTTTTTTTCATAGGTGCTTTTTTACACTGCTACAAATGTACGGGATTGTTATCAAAGAAAAAGGCTCGGAGTATATTCTCCAAGCCTTTTTCTTTAATAGTTGTTATGATATTATGAATTTAGCATTACGGGCATTACCAACATCAATACATCTTCATCTTTTATATCGCTTCCGCTAGGCAATAATATTCCGGCTCTATTTGGGGCCGACATTTCAATGTTTACATTTTCAGTATCTAAATTGCTTAGCATTTCGGCAAGGAAACGGGAATTGAATCCAATTTCCATTTCATCTCCTATATAAGAGCATGTTAGTCTTTCGGTAGCTGCATTGTTAAAATCGAAATCTTCAGCAGAAATAGTAAGTTCGCTGCCATTCATTTTAAGGCGTATTTGGTTTGTTGTTTTATTGGCGAACAAAGCAATACGTCTAATTGAGTTTAACAGAGCACTTCTATCTATTGTTAGTTTATTTGGATTTTGCTTAGGAATAACAGCTTCGTAATTTGGATATTTTCCATCTATAAGTCTACAAACTAAATTAATAGAACCGAATGAAAAGAATGCATTCGACTTGTTGTATTCAATCTTTACATCTGTTTCTTCAGTTTGAAGAATGTTTTTCAAAAGATTAAGCGGCTTCTTAGGCAAAATAAAAGAAGCAGTATTTTTTGATTTAGCATCCGTTCTAATGTATCGAACCAATTTATGGGCATCGGTAGCTACAAACGTAATGTTGTCAGAGGATAGTTGGCAAAAAACACCACTCATCACCGGTCTAAGTTCATCATTGCCGGTAGCAAATATTGTTTTGTTGATGGCATTTGCAAGGGTAAAAGAGTTGATGGTAACCGAACTTCCTCCATCCAAATCGGGTGTTTTAGGATATTCGTCACCGTTATGTCCGGTAAGTTTATATTTTCCTTCTCCTGCCGAAATATCAATGTTAAAGGTTTTGGTATCAATGCTGAATGACAAAGGAATTTCAGGAAATGTTTTTAATGTATCAATAAGCATTTTTGCAGGAACTGCAATTTTGCCCGATTTGTCCGATTTAACAGCTATTTTAGTAGTCATTGTGGTTTCCAAATCGGTAGCAGTTACCAACATTTCTCCTTTGTCGATTTCAAATAGAAAATTGTCGAGTATTGGTAATGCGTTGGAAGAGGTTAAAACACCACTAAGTGTTTGTAGTTGTTTTAAAAGAGTGGTACTGGATACTAAAAATTTCATATTTACAGCTCTAATTAGAATTAATATTAAAGGACAAATATATATTTTGCCCCTTTAAAGGATAGAAAACTAAGGGTTTAGTTTTAATTATTTTTTAACAATTGTTGATTTCGCAAATGAGAACTGCGAATGAGCTTGTTTTGCTTATTTTTTGGGGTGGCTTGTGAAATAATCAAGGGGTTTAAGCAAATGGTCGAATACGTAGAACTGAACAGAAATTAAGTCCTTATCATTGTTATGGATTGCGTACATACGGTCGACATCATAAATAAGTGTACTGTCTTGTGTAATTTGAACCACGCTAGCCAATTTCGGATAGGTTGTCAATCTGTCTGTTTTTCCATTGATATCAGTAATGGTTATGATGTGCATTGGCTTTCGCATTAAAACGGAATCACGTGTAGATGCGGGTAATTCCTTCGCTGAAAACTCATAGTGAACATCTTTGAACCCAGTTAGGTATTCAAAAGCCATAGCGGTATCGAATTTCTCAACCATTGTACCGGTAAGAATTGATTTAAGGGAAAGTTTTTTATTAGAGATGCCTATTTCAAAAGAAAAATTCGGCTTTTGAGGCCGGCGATGCTGTCGCTCGATGGCGTCGCCTTCGTGGTGCTCGCCGGCGAGCTCGCGGCCCCGGGCTCGGCCTGGACCTGGGG
>CAIMGI010000146.1 GCA_903840505.1 uncultured Bacteroidota bacterium | reverse complement strand
GTTTTGCACAAATTGGTACAAGTACTTCCTATGCTACTGGATTGGAAAATATTCTCTTCTTAAAAAGTGATAGTCTTTTTGTAAGCAGTCCTAATCCTATAGTATTTTTGTTCCAAGAGGAAGAGGCAATGATGGCTGCCGATAATTCGGTATACCCCAATCCCTTTTACCAACAAACAAAAATCCAGTCGAATGTACCTTATTTTACAGCTGTAAATGAAAAACTGCAGTTTGTTGTTTATAGCATAACAGGACAAAATGTAACATCACAGTTAAGCTATACTATGAAGGAATCGGATGGAAAATTGCTTGTGGAGATAAATGAAAATGAATTGTCACAAGGAATGTATTTTTATTCCTTGCTAAGCAAAAGCCACTCCATTACATCCGGAAAATTGGTGGTGTTAAGTGAAGAGTAATATGAATTTTAATAATAAAATTGTTTGGATAACCGGTGCTTCTTCTGGCATTGGAGAGGCATTGGCCTATGCCTTTGCAAAACAAGGAGCAAAATTGGTTTTATCTGCTCGCAGAGAAAATGAATTGCAAAGAGTTAAAAATGGTTGTACAGGTTCGCCCGATATTTTGCTGCTTCCATTTGATTTGGAAGATACAAGCAAGGTTGATATACTTACACAACAAGTAATTAAATATTTTGGAAGAATTGATATCTTGATAAACAATGGCGGTATTAGTCAGCGTTCATTAACAAAAGATACACCCATTGAGCTTGACAGAAAATTGATGGAGGTAAATTATTTTTCATATGTTGCTTTAACCAAAAGTTTACTGCCGCAATTTATAAAACAAAATTCCGGTCATATTGTTGTAATAAGCAGCATTGCTGGTAAATTCGGATTTCATTTACGTTCAGGATATTCGGCTTCGAAGCACGCTTTACACGGATTTTTCGAGTCCATGCGTATGGAAGTATACGATAACAATATTCAAGTATTGATGGTTTGTCCGGGTAAAATAAAAACCAATGTATCCATCAATGCAATTACCGAAAGTGGAGCAAAATTAAATGAAATGGAAGCATCACACGAAAAGGCGATGTCGGGAGAAGACTGTGCGGCACAAATAGTAAGGGCCATTTCAAAAAACAAGTACGAAGTATTTATTGGTGGAGGCGAATTAAATGCGGTGCGTCTTAAACGCTTTTTTCCCAATTTGTTTTTTCGCATTATTCGTAAGGTAAAGTCTAATTGATATGCTAACACAACGCCAGTTGTTTCTTTCCCATTTAGCGCAAACAACTCCGTTTCCTTTGATGCTTGAAATTGAAAAAGCCGAGGGGATTTACCTGTATGATAAAAAGGGTAAAAAGTATGCCGATCTTATTTCAGGTATTTCTGTAAGTAATCTTGGGCATTGCCATCCCAAAGTAATAGAGGCAATAAAAAGTCAGCTCGATAAATATATGCACCTAATGGTATACGGTGAGTACATACAATCACCGCAAGTGCAATTTGCAAGTTTGCTTGCAAAACAGTTACCACCAAACCTCAGTTGTACTTATTTTGTAAACTCGGGTGCCGAAGCCATTGACGGGGCAATGAAGTTGGCAAAAAGGTATACTGGTAGAAGCGAAATTGTTTCATTCACAAATGCTTATCACGGAAGTACACAAGGAGCATTGAGCATAATGGGTAGCGAAACTTTTAAAAATGCTTATCGTCCTTTATTGCCCGATGTGCGTATAATTGAATTCAATAGTGAAGAACAGTTAAGTTTAATCACGTGTAATACCGCAGCTGTATTTGTGGAGCCCATACAAGGGGAAGCGGGAGTAATAGTGCCTGAAAAGGATTACTTAAAAAAACTTCGCCAACGTTGTAACGAAACAGGAACACTATTGGTTGCCGATGAAATTCAATGCGGTTTTGGACGTACGGGAACACTCTTTGCTTTTGAGCAATACTATTTTATTCCCGATATACTTTGCTTGGCAAAAGCAATGGGTGGGGGAATGCCGATGGGGGCTTTCATTTCATCAAAAGAGATTATGCATTCACTAACCGAAAACCCAATGTTGGGACACATTACCACTTTTGGTGGTCATCCTGTTTGTTGTGCTTCCGCTTATTCCGCTTTATCTGTTTTGTTGGAAGAAAACTTAATTAAACAAGTTGCGGAAAAGGAAAAACTATTCAAGCAATTATTAATTCATCCGAGCATTAAAGAGGTGAGGGGAAAAGGCTTGTTAATGGCAGTGCAGTTTGATTCCTTTGAAACAAATAAAAAAATAATTGATTTGTGTATTGAAAAAGGTGTGATTACCGATTGGTTTTTATTTAACGACAGTGCTATGCGCATTGCTCCACCACTTATAATAACTGAGCAAGAGATAAAAGATTGCTGTGCTGTTATATTGGAAAGTATTAATGAAATTAAAAGGCGCGAAAGGGTTAATTAGATATCTGATTATTTTTATTGCGTTGGGCAATAGCGCGACAAAGTTGAACGCCCAAACATAGATTCTTTAAAAACTGCGCTTAAAAAGAGAACTTCTAAAGTTTGAGGCTTAAGGTTCTTTCACCCTCTTGACTTTTTTGATCTTAGAGATAATATTTGTTCTACGTTTTCTAGTTTAATGTTTTTTACTTTCAATAAAATTAAAAAGTGATACAACAAATCAGCTGCTTCGTTTTTAAATAGATCCTCGTTGTCATCTTTGGCTTCGATAACCAATTCAACAGCTTCTTCTCCTACCTTTTGAATAACTTTGTTAATTCCTTGTTTAACCAATTGGTTAGTATTGGCGAAGAAGCGGAATTCGAAGCAGAAAACTGTCTGCCAGCACTGAACTTGATAAGAAGCACAAAGCTTCAATTAACCACTGAACCCGCTTTTTTGCCAAACGCCTGTTGTGCGTTCGTTGTTTTGTACTCTATTCAGCTTTCAATATTTTAATGTCTCTGATTAAATTTCGTATACTATTTAGGTCAAGTCCGTTGTAAATTCCACGAATATGTCTTTGCTTGTCTATTAGTATAAAGTTTTCAGTATGTAAAAAAATATCATTGCCCTTTTCAATTCCCTCGTCTTCCCCTACAAAATAATATTTTCGACCTAATTCATAGATTTCAGCCTTATTTCCTGTCAAAAGTTTCCATCTTTTAAAATTAACATTCTTTTCTTTCGCATATTTTTTTAAAACAGCAACATTATCTTTTTCAGGGGTTACACTATGTGATAACAACATTATTTCATTATCAATGATAAATTCCTTTTGTACATCTGCCATACTTTTTGTCATTTTAGGACAAATGCCAGGGCACGTAGTAAAAAAGAAATCTGCCACACAAATTTTCCCTTCCATGTCTTTTTCTGTGAACATTTGGTTTTCTTGATTGATCAGTTTAAAAGGTCTGATTTTGTGAAATGTTTTTTCATTAGATATTTCCCATTTCGGTGTAAAATCTGCTGTGTCGTAATAAGGAAGTTGTGGCTGTTTTTCTTTACAAGACACAATTAGGATGAAGGAAAGAGTAAAAAGGTAATAGTTCATTTTAGTTGTTCATTTTTTAACGTATAGCAAAGTGCCGATTTTTGTAGACCGTATCGTATGCCATCTTTTACTTCGTAATTCATAAAGGATTTTCCATTTTCACGCCAAGCTTTTTGCATGCCGTCTTCTTTGTCATCGGCATAGGTTAATTCGTAATATTTGCTTCCACTTTCATACCACTGCTTTTGTATTCCTTCTCTTTTGTCGTTGAAATAGATGAAGTCAAATTTCTTGTTCCCATTTTGCCAATAACCCAAATGTTGTCCATAAGCCATTCCAATTCTATAATTCCGAAGTGTTTCCAACTTTCCATTTGGAAAAAATGTTTTGGCAATTCCATGTTTATTTCCATTTAAAAAAGATCCAACAGTTTTTAACGTATCTGTTTCATAGATGTCTTTTATAATACCCGAATAAGGTTTATGATTACGATAATAAATCCCATTCCGCAATTTTAATGTTGAATCGTTTTGGAAAATAGTATCGCACGGAATAGTTGAAATAGCTACCTTTTCAAAAATTGGTGTGATTTTATTGTCCTTCGGTTGCGAACATCCAAAAGAAAAAATAACAATAATAAGAAAGGCGAGTTTATTTCGTGAAAGTTCCTTTAGTGCCATAATAACTACCTGACTTCAATAGGTAATAGCCAGAATTTAAATAATTTACGTTTGATGCGTGGTAATGATAAATTCCATTTGGGAAATCTTGAGTAGGACCATAGTGACCGCCATATTCATCTAAAGTTGGATAGACGCCTGTGGTATCTTTTCTGCCATAAATAGGAAATCCATCTCGCAAAAAACCAATTAATTTTGCATCATCTACGGATGTGTATTTGCCCGTTGTATGGTAGTGATAATTTTTGGCAGGTGCAGGGTGCGCTCCAGAATTGTCAAAAGTTGTTAATGTCATAGCATCTAGCGAAACGTTACCACCTTCACGATCATTGAAAATGGCTACTCCATTTAATGCCATTCCAATTTCACCTAACGAGGTTTCTTCTTTTGAAGATGCTTCATTTGGATTTGTTGGAATTTTCATCTCATAGGTTTGAGCTATCATTTCGGTATTTGCATTGGCTTGATGTCCAAAAGGAAACGCTTCAAATAAGGCATTTCCAGAACCCCAGTATGGTGTTTTGTGGTCGGGTAGTCCATTGCTTTTAAGTGTAATACTGGCCTTTTTACCACTACCGCTCGTAGAAACGGTTACGTTACTTGTGAATTTTGCTTTTACAAC
>CAIMGI010000145.1 GCA_903840505.1 uncultured Bacteroidota bacterium | reverse complement strand
TGAGAGTTCGATTCTCTTACCCCGCTCCACTTGACAATGCAATCAACATCAACTATACTACATGTATAGAATAAATTTCTGGCGTTAGTATAATGGATAATACAGTAGGCTTCTACCCTTCTAATGGGAGTTCGATTCTCTCACGCCGGACCAAATTAAAGCATTCAAAATTTTTGCGAGTATGGGGGAATTGGTAGACCCAGCGGACTTAAAATCCGCCGCTCAATGCGTATCGGTTCGACTCCGATTACTCGCACCAAATACGGGCTGATAGCTTAATGGTAAAGCAGGGTACTCATAATGCCTTGAGTGAGAGTTCAATTCTCTCTCAGCCCACCAATTTAGATTCTATTGCCATCAATACTAAACACATAATAAGAACGATTATGAATATTGTTGGTTGTAGTTTCATTTGTATAACTTAAAGAAATAGGTTACCAAAGCTGCAACAGTCGCACACCACCAAAATAATTGATTAACCTTTTCCCTATCTTGGTTCATAAAATTTTCTTCATCGGTGCGTTCTTTTTCTAATTTAACTTTCAGAGATTCAATTTCAACCCAAGCATTTTTACCATACTTAGCAATTGCTCTTTCTTTCAAATGTTGCAATTCTCTTTGGTGTGCTTTATCTCTCTCATATCTTTCAAATGCTTTAAACTCTGCAGCAGCTTTAATAGCATTTTCTTTTAATTTTTTTTCTACTCTTATACGGTGCTGTTCGTTTACAGCTGCTTCAATATCTGCTTGTTGGTCACCAACAATTTTACCCAAATCTTTACCCACAGTTTGAGCACTCTTTAATGTGTTAACTGCACCTTTTGCACCAGTTGAAATTGGATCCATTTCTCTCTCTATCTACCAATATATTTTTTAGGTTGTGATTCTTCACGCCGTTGTTCTTCAGTTTTTGGAAATAATTCATTTCCATATTGTGGATATTTTTGTTGTCTATCATATGCAACCCACATCATTGTAAACATAAAAACAATAACTATAAACATAATAGCAACACCAATAATTGCTTCTTCAATAAGTTTTTGTTTTTTTGCTTTCTGTCTGCGTTCTTCTATTTCATGCTTTCTCATTTCAATAGCGATAAGAGCTTTCTGCTCTTTCCCCATTGTACCCATCATTTCTTCAACTTCAGTAT
Organism: uncultured Bacteroidota bacterium; assembly: GCA_903840505.1. Lineage (GTDB taxonomy): Bacteria > Bacteroidota > Bacteroidia > UBA4408 > UBA4408 > CAIMGI01. Next base: position 521 of record CAIMGI010000145.1, on the reverse strand, counting down.
AAAGAGCACCTAATTCTGGTGGACTTTGATACACCATCAACTCACGCAATTCAATGCTCATTTGTTCTAATTGTTTTTTCATCAGAACACGTTGTAGAGCACGCTTACCTAAGCTAACATCACCCTTATAAACTTCTCTTTTAGCTTTGCGTTCTTCTTCTTCAAAAATTGCTATACATTTGTTGAAGTTATCATAATATGCTCCCAAGTGTTCACCAATTTCAGAATAAATGTTTGTAACTTCACCTTCACGTTTATTTAATTCTTTTACTCTTGTCTTTTCTTCATTGAGTTGTTTGATTGCTGCAGGTGGTGGTGTTTTACCTTTTGCGGCATAAGCACCATGAAACTGACTGTCTAAATCTTTAAGAACATCTTTGACCTCACCGGCCGCACCCTTAATATCTTTATAAAGTTTACACCCAGCTTTTACGGCAGAAACAGCTCCATTAGCAAGAGCAAATAATGTTATTGGATCCATTTACGGTTCCAATATAAAGATTATTTTTTTTGTTCGATAG
>CAIMGI010000144.1 GCA_903840505.1 uncultured Bacteroidota bacterium | reverse complement strand
GATAATACATTACCCTTTTGTAGCATATTACCCGTAGCTATGTTAAAAATGTTTAAAAAATATTGATTAAACTTATCTAGTTTTTCATCGTTTGTAGGTATCATTCCCCCTATTTCAACATCAATATGTCCTGTTGTAAATGATCCTTCTTCGTGTAAAGCATATTCAGGATTTTTAAATCTTTTGGTTAAACCCTTTCCAAGTTGGAATATAGGTTGTTTAGGATTTCCTGGTAGATGTGTCCCAACACGAATAGCGTTTTCTTTGTCAATAGGGTATTTGTGAGATCCGTATTTTAATAACGGCCAAATTGCTTTTAAATGACTACCTTGATGTTCACTTGGTGTTAACCAAATTTTTCCCTCAACCATCATATCTGCGGCAATTTCTTTTGTGGTTTCATTAACCCATCCTCTTTGTCCCGTAACTGTTACTTCCACATTGATACAAATCTCATCTCCAATCCACATCCCTTGTTGAGGACAGATTATGGAATAGATTCTACCTTCATTGGTATATCCTATTCTTGAGATATAAGGAGCAAATTGTACATAACAACGTTTTGGGTCTTTTTCTCCATTTAGGGTATTCCAACTAAACATAGGCCATTTAACACCCCATTGTCTTTGTAGTAAATTGATGTTATCCATATTACCCAACATAGGTAATGAAGTTAAATCCGTTGTAGGATATAACATTTGTTTTTGATTTTCAGAGGGAAAACCACCTTTCCATCCCGTAGGAGTTTGTTCTTTTTTCATATTATTTTATTTTAAATGCTTTTTTAATTGCGTTACCTGTTTTCTTTGCACTTTTTGATATTGCCTTTCCAGCATCATTTGCAACCTTAGTTGTTTCTTTCGCAACGGTGTTTGCCGCTTTAGTTGTTTCTTTAGCCACGGTGTCCGCAACCTTAGTTGTTTCTTTCGCAACTACGTTAGCGTCTTTAACAACTTGGTTTGTGTCAATACTAACACTTAAATCTACCTCAACACCAACCAGTGCCGCCACGTCACCACTAACACCAACCGTAGCAACTCCTTTTTTAAATGTCGCTTCACCACTACCGCCAGCTTCAAAATGTTCTCCCACACTTACACCCGCACCTGCGGTTGCACTACCTTCTCTAAATTTACCTGTTGCTTCAGCATTAACACCTACCGATGTTCCAACTGATACATTACCACCAGCAGCAACACCTTTGTCACCAACTGATATGTGACCCTCAACCTCGGTACCTGATTTTACATATGCATCAACACTTCCACCAACACCAACTCCATGTGATTGAACTTCTCCGTCCACCACAATATGAGCTTCAGTTGTGTCTGAATAATTTACTTGAGCGTATGCGTTATTACCGTCTAATCCACCTTCTGCGGAAAATTCGGTTCCTGTTTTAACAGATACCTCAACACCAATGTTTGCATTGTCATTACCTGTTCTAGCACCAGCGGATGCCTCTATTGTATTATTATAAGATACTCCCGCTGAGTCCTTATCCGAATGTACCTCAGCTGACTGATTTACATTTACGTTTGTTTCTGTTGACATATATTCTTTTAATATAAATACATAAAAAAAGGGAGTTTTTAACTCCCTTTCGTATTAACCTTCCGTTTCTTCTTTCTTTTTGTGAGAGAATTTATCCAAAGTATCCGCACCCATTCCGATTCCCGTGATTAACATTACTGCATTAACCAATTCAGGTGATGGTGCAAAATCCGCGTGAGAGAACGAATTTAAAATCATTGTTATACATAAGAACAATGCACCTATCATTGCAATTACCGGTTTTACCGATATCGAACCCCTTTCATCTTTGAAAAGTTCAATTACCCATTCTTTAAATTTCATAGTTTTTATTTTTTGTCTTTATTTTTTATCCTTCCATGTGTATTTCGGCCATTTCATCTTTAACCTTACCACAT
>CAIMGI010000143.1 GCA_903840505.1 uncultured Bacteroidota bacterium | reverse complement strand
GCGACATAAATAAATCAATCGGATTAAGAATCATTGGTGTTGCCAAAGACAGTAACAGGGAACTAATAAAAACTGCTTTTTTATATTTCCAATCATATTCGCTGTGCAAATAGTACAAGGTAAAAGCAATGGACAGCAGAAATATATTTTTGATAATCGATTCAAGGGGTGTCATTTTTAGGAAGGTGCCAAAACATCCACAATTACCTGTATTTCCATCCTTAATGATTCCAAAAATGAGATAGAGGGTGAAAAATATCAGTAATCCAATGGTAGCTTTTAAAGTAAAACGCTTCAAGTTGTAATTCAGCACCAATAATAGTCCCAATAAAAATTCGAAGGAGATAATAAAGCGTGCCATAAAAGGTGCTGTGTACCAATTGGCAAAGCCTTGGTCTACAAAATTAAATTCAAAAGGTTCAATGGGGTAAAGTTTTACGAATCCCGAAAACAAAAAGGAAGCTCCTAGCAGAATTCTAAGCGTATGAAGCGTGATGGGAAGTAATTTTTTTTGCACTTAATTCCTAATTTATAAGGGCACGAAGGTAAACATAAATTAAAAATGCTTGTATTTTAATTTAAGACACGGAATAAAATGACTATTTGTTTGTTAATTGGCTTATCAAAAGGAACAATTGGCGGTAATTTGTGAATTTAGGTCGATAATAGAGCTATTTTAAGTAAATACGCTATTTCTTGCCTTAAAATGTTGCTTCTTGGCAAGAAAAAATTAATTTTGCATTTCAAATTTTATAAAATGGCACAAGATAAAGATGAAGTATTAGTTGATGTTCAAGAAGCTTATAGTAAAACAGAACATTATATTGAAGAAAACAAGAAGAGCTTAGCTGTTATTTTAGGAGGCATTGTTCTCATCATTGCCGGTTATTTTGCTTGGGGAAAATTGTATGTTGGTCCAAAAGAACAAGATGCACAAAGAGCAATGTTTATGGCGGAGAAATACTTTGAGCAGGATTCTTTGAAAAAAGCAATTAACGGTGATGGAAATAACGATGGCTTTAAATACATTGTTGAAGAGTACGGAGTTACTAAAAGTGCTAATCTTGCACACTATTACTTGGGTATTTGTTATTTGAAGACAGGCAAATTTGAAGATGCCATTAAAGAATTAAATGATTTTGATACAGATGATATAATTCTTGAACCGGTTGCTACAGCAGCTATTGGTGATGCAAATATGGAATTAGGAAAAACCGAAGAGGCGATCACCTATTACTTAAAAGCAGCTAAAGTTCAGGAGAATAAATTTACAACGCCTATTTATTTAATGAAAGCGGGATTGGCATACGAAGAGTTAAACAACTATGCGAACGCCATTAAAATATACGAGCAAATAAAGTCTGAATACCCTGAAAGCAACGAAGGAAGAGAGATTGAAAAATACCTAGTAAAGGCGCATCAAGTAGCCGGAATCTAATTTTTAATGTCATCTGCTCATAAAAATTTATCCCATTTTTCAGGAGAAATTCCAAATGCTGCAGCTTTTCGTTTTGGCATCATTGTTTCCGAATGGAATACCGAAATTACAGCAGCACTGCTTCAAGGTGCTGTTGATGCTTTATTAAAAGCAGGAGCAAAGCAGGAAAATATTTTTACGCATTGGGTACCCGGCAGTTTCGAACTTACTTTGGGTGCACAATTAATGCTTGAAAAGGCAAATACCATTGATGCTGTAATATGTTTAGGATGTGTTATACAAGGTGAAACAAAACATTTCGATTTTATATGCGATGCCGTTGCAAACGGTATTACCCAGTTAAATATCAAATACAATAAACCTGTTATATTTGGTGTGCTTACTACCAACAATCAGCAACAAGCAATCGACCGCTCAGGAGGAAAACACGGAAACAAAGGTGAAGAAGCAGCTGTTACAGCCATCAAAATGTTGGATTTGAAAAGCAATGTTTAGTCCAATATCTTCATTCTTGCCGGGCAAGTGTTTAAATAATATCTTTAAAGGAAATTATAGTCAGTAAAATGAAATTAAGATGCGTTTTTATTCTTTTAATTTTTGCTTTTAAATCATTCCTGGCACTTGCACAGACTGAACAAAAAACATCAATTGTATTCCATCCAATGTTTGGCAATTCAATTCTCACCCCGAACAATTTGTTTTATTCACTAGGCAACAATGGTGACAGTATACAAATTGAAACTTTTAAATTTTATATTTCTGCAATTGAATTATTGAAGGATGATAAAATTGTATGGAAAGAAGAGAATAGCTTTCATTTGATAAATGTTGCTGACGAAAAATCCTTGACAATTTTCATTCCGGGAGCTTCCAATACTGTGTACAATACAATAAGTTTCAATTTGGGTATTGATAGTCTTATCAATGTTTCGGGTGCAATGGGTGGGGATTTAGACCCTACAAAAGGAATGTACTGGACTTGGCAAAGTGGCTATGTCAACTTAAAATTGGAGGGCCGAAGTAATTTATGTAAATCACGAAACAATGAATTTCAATTTCATTTAGGAGGTTATCAATATCCATTCAATACATTACAAAAAGTGATATTAAAAGTGGAGGAAAATAAAAAGATAGACATAGTTTTAGATATTAAGAATTTTATTGAGAGCATAGATTTATCGCAACAAAATCAAATAATGTCACCTAACAAGCAAGCGGTATTGCTTTCCGAAAAAGCGGTGGGAATTTTTAGTGTCAAGTAAAAATGAAAAAAGCAGTAGTTCTATTTTCAATAGCTTGTTTTGTATCCTTTGCTTTTGTTATTGGCACTCAAACCCTTTTTTATATACCTAAAAATTGGCCTGCTCCGCAGTACAATTTTTCGAAAAACCCATTATCTGAAGCGAAAATTGAATTGGGTAGAAAGCTTTTTTATGACCCTATACTTTCACGAAATGGCAGCATCTCCTGCGCAAGTTGTCATTCACAGTATACTGCATTTACACACGTTGATCACGCATTGAGTCACGGTATTGACGATAGAGTAGGTACTCGTAATTCACCGGCATTGATGAATTTAGCTTGGCACAACACATTTATGTGGGATGGAGCAATCAATCAATTGGATATGCAAGCATTAGCACCCATTAGTCATCCCGATGAGATGGGAGAAAGCATAGCGAATGTGGTAGCAAAATTGAAACATTCAACCGCTTACCCTAAATTATTTTTTACTGCATTTAACGACAGCATCATTACAGGGGAGCATACACTGAAAGCAATATCTCAATTTCTACTTACCTTGGTTACTGCTAACTCAAAATACGATAGTGTGATGCGTAAACTTAGCTACTTTACTGTTCAGCAAAATAGTGGTTATCGTTTGTTTCAAAAAAATTGTTCTTCCTGTCATATAGAGCCATTGTTTACGAATCTTCAATTTGAAAACAATGGATTGCCTGTTGACACAACGCTGAACGATTTTGGTAGAATGAAAGTGACACTAAATAAAAATGATTCATTAAAGTTTAAGGTGCCAAGTTTGCGTAACATTGAATTTTCATATCCGTATATGCACGATGGGCGTTTTAAAAGACTTTCTGATGTATTAAATTACTATACATCTGGTGTTCAATATAGCAATACACTTTCTCCGCAATTGAAAAACAAGATTAAGCTAACTTCCAATGAGAAAGTAGATATAATTGCATTTTTATTAACACTCACCGACAAAGAATTCTTGTTTAATACCAATTTTTCTTTCCCAAGAACTAAATAATTCGGCAGCTTCAATAATTGACTCGGTAAATTTATTTTTATTGATGTTTTGAAATTATAAATTTGTACGTATAAATTCAAATCCTAATTGATTATGAAAAAAACAGTAATTCTCCTATCCCTCGTAGCGAGTGGTATTTTGGTAAAAGCACAAACAAATCCTGCTATTACTTCTTGGTTGCATAATACAAATGGTACCAAAGGTCGCCACTATGTGAACGGTAATTTTACGCCAATCAATGACAATGATTCTGTGAATGTTCAAACGGTATTGTATTCGGCCACTTGGGCTTATGTTAGGACGAAAGGAATTCCTTCCTATGTAACAGGACCTTATTTAGATGGAAATCCATCCAATGCTAGCAATCAAAATGCAATTTTTAAATTTCCATTAAATCCGGTTCAAAATATGGGTGTTCCTGTTAATACAACCGGGGGGAATATTGGTGTTTTTATTAACGGTGTTGCTTTGTTTGATTACAGAGATGGTGTTTCGTGGAAAGATGCTACTCAAGCATTGGCAGGTGGGCCAATACCTGGTGGTCCCGGTGACGGTGTATGGAACAGAGATGCAGTAGTTGGTGAAAGGGGAGGATTCGATTGTTCAAAAGGACATCCTGCAATGGGCAATTATCACCACCATCAAAATCCGAGTGCATTTAAATTGGATTTAACTGTTATATCAACTATTTGTAGTTTATATGATGCTGATGGTTTATATGCAATTGACAGTATGCAACATTCTCCACTCATTGGTTTTACTTACGATGGGTTTCCAATTTACGGTGCTTATGGCTATAAAAATACAAATGGTACTGGTGGTATTGTGCGTATGAAATCGAGCTATAATAAGCGTAATATTAATACCAGAACCCAGTATGCTGATGGAACAATTGTTACTCCCGGTCCGGCAGTAAATGCAACCTACCCAATCGGATATTTTAGAGAGGATTATGAGTATATCCCAACAGTGAACCCTGATTATTTAGATGAACACAATGGTAGATTTTGTGTAACACCTGAATACCCAAGTGGTATCTATTGTTATTTTGCTACAGTTGATCAAAACTGGAACTCTGCATATCCTTATGTTGTAGGTCCCACTTTTTACGGGGTTAAAAGTGCTGCAAAAGTTGCTTCTATAGGCGAGGCTGTTTCAACCTATACACCATCATCTATTTCTGATAATGTAAACGAAAAAATGAATGTTACCGTTTTTCCGAATCCGGCAAGCGACTTGGTGGTTATACAGTTGAATCATTTAACCAAACAAAATATATACGTTGATTTATATGATGTAAAAGGACAATTGGTGCAAAATACAATTTTATATCAAGGCAGTACAATTGCTTATTTTGATACAAAAACCCTATACAGTGGTGAGTATTTTATTAAAATGTCGAATGGTACAGAAGTACTTAACAAGAGAATCTCAATTGTTAAATAAGAAGATGTAAAAGCGGTTTTATATTTTACTCAAAATAAAAAGAGGATTGTATTTATACAATCCTCTTTTTTTATTAGATAAACGATGCTTATTTTTTATATGCCTCAGCAGAGAAGTTTACAGATACTTCACTTCCTACCATCGGGCTAACATCACCAACGTGAAAATCAACACGATTAATACTAAAGTTGCCATCAAAACTATAAGCTAAAGATTTACTCATCGGGTTTTCAATTTCACCTGCATAGTTAAAAGAAAGTACAAGTGGCAAAGTCACATCCTTAACAGTAAGGTCACCAATTGCCTTATATTTATATCTTCCTTCCGAAGTTTGAATTGTATTCGCTACAAATTTCATAGTAGGGTATTTCTCAGCATCAAAGAAGTCAGCATTTTTTAAGTGCTCGTCCCTGTCTTCATTTTTAGTATTTACTGACTTAACATCAATTTCAAGATAAATAGTAGAGGTAGCTAAATCTCCTGTCATATTCAAATAACCACTATCAACAGCAAAACTTCCTTTCGCGTTTGTAAGTAAATGTTTGATAGAAAACTCAACAAATGAATGTGACTTATCTAATACCAATTCAGATTTTACTTCAGCCAAGTTTGGTAATTTAACAGCATTAGAATCAACCATTGTTACAACAGTAACAGTAGTTTTTCCATTCTCATTGGTTGATTCGCTGCTATTCACTGCAATGTATGGAGCAATTACCAAGGATACAATCGACATTAATTTTATTAAAATGTTCATTGAAGGACCAGATGTATCTTTAAATGGATCGCCAACAGTATCGCCAGTTACAGATGCTTTGTGTGGTTCTGATTTTTTGTAAAACATTTCACCGTTAATCATTACACCTTTCTCAAACGACTTTTTAGCATTGTCCCAAGCACCTCCTGCGTTAGATTGAAAAATCCCCATCAATACACCCGATACAGTTACACCTGCTAATAGTCCGCCCAATACTTCTGGTCCGAAAACAAAACCAACAATAACAGGAGTAATTAACGCAATAGCGCCCGGCATCATCATTTCACGTATAGAAGCTTTGGTAGAAATAGCCACACATTTTTCGTATTCTGGTTTTGCTTTGTATTCCATGATACCAGGAATCTCGCGGAATTGACGTCTTACTTCTTGCACCATATCCATTGCAGCTTTTCCAACTGCTTGAATACACAAGGCCGAGAAAATAAAAGGAATCATTCCACCAACAAATAAACCTGCTAATACAGGAGCTTTGTATATGTCAATAGCATCAATTCCTGCTATACCAACAAATGCTGCAAATAATGCCAATGATGTTAATGCTGCTGAAGCTATGGCAAATCCTTTTCCTGTTGCAGCTGTTGTATTACCAACGGCATCCAAATTATCAGTACGTTCACGAACTTCAGGAGGTAATTGACTCATTTCAGCAATACCACCTGCATTGTCTGCAATTGGTCCAAAAGCATCAATTGCTAATTGCATAGCAGTTGTTGCCATCATACCTGCTGCTGCAATAGCAACACCATATAAACCCGCACAATAGTATGAACCCATAATACCGGCAGCCAATGTTAAAATTGGAATAACGGTTGATTTCATACCTACTGCTAAACCGCCTATAATATTTGTAGCGTGACCAGTAGAAGATTGCTGAATAATAGAATTCACTGGACCTTTACCCATTGCAGTATAATATTCAGTTACTATACTCATAATTGCTCCTACTACAGTACCAACTAAGATAGCTCCAAAGACACCCATTTTTGTAAATACAATACCGCGTAAAGAAATATCTCCTTCAGGTAACATATACATTACAATAAAATAAGAAGCAATAACAGTAATAATCATTGAAGCCCAGTTACCAAGATTCAATGCTGTTTGAACATTCGATTTTTCATCTTTAATTGTAACGAACCAAGTTCCTACAATTGAGAATACAATTCCTAATCCACAAATAACCATTGGTAAAAGGATTGGGGACATACCACCAAAATTATCATTAACAATAATTTCTTGTCCCAATACCATAGTTGCTAATATTGTTGCCACATAAGAACCAAATAAATCGGCACCCATACCGGCAACATCACCAACGTTATCGCCTACGTTATCAGCAATGGTTGCAGGATTACGAACATCATCCTCCGGAATACCTGCTTCTACTTTTCCTACTAAGTCAGCTCCAACATCGGCAGCTTTTGTATAAATACCTCCACCTACACGTGCAAATAATGCAATTGACTCTGCTCCTAATGAGAATCCAGTTAATACTTCAATAGCAGTTTTCATTTCGTTGCTATCCACATTAACTACATTAAACATTTTTAAGAAAACAATGAATAAACCACCTAAACCCAACACGGCCAATCCTGCAACACCTAATCCCATTACGGTTCCGCCTGTAAAAGAAACTTTTAATGCTTGTTTCAAACTTGTTTTAGCTGCTTGCGTTGTACGAACGTTTGCCTTTGTAGCTACTTTCATCCCTATATATCCTGCAGTAGCTGAGAAAACAGCGCCTATGATGAATGCTAAAGCTATAATCCAACTTCCATGAACTTCTTTTCCATTGATTTCGTGGATAGTTCCTGAGTAGGCTAATAATGCAGCAGCGAATACCACAAAAATACTGAGTACTTTCCACTCTGCTTTTAAAAATGCCATTGCTCCATCGGCAATATAACCGGCAAGTTCCTGCATGTTTTTATCCCCTGCATCCTGCTTACTAACCCAAGCAGATTTTATTGCCATTACTATCAATCCTAAAATCCCTAATGCGGGAGCCAAATAAATAATGTTATTCTCCATAAATTTTATTTTAATTTCTTCTTAAATGTTATTAATCAATCAATTATACCCTATTTGTTTTTAGTTTTAAGGGTTGCAAAGCTATATAATTTATCGGTAAAATCCAATAGCATTATATAAGAAGTGGAGAAGGGACATAAAATAGCACTTATGCCTGCTTTTTTTGGATTTGGTATGTAAATAAGTATGGATTAGTCTAAACTACTATTCCTTTTTAAATAATTTTTAATTACATTTATACAAACCAATGTTTTAATTGTGGTAAAGCAAAATACGAATAGTAAGACTGCTGCTCAGAAAAGGAAAATAACAAACCTTAAGCTGAACTCATTGCTTGAAATTACCAAAGCAATCAACAGTAACTCGTCCATTGCCGATTTGTATCGTATTTACGAAAATGTATTGATAACGGATTTACGAATAGGGAAACTGGCTCTTTTTATTAACGATGAAGGTTGGCGTTGTGTATTAAAACACGGTATTAAAAGTGAATATGAGCAAATTAAAGTGGAAACAGATTTGCTTAACTACAAAGAAATAACGGAAACAAATGTAATATCATCAAGCAATATCGGAGCATTTGATGTTGTAATTCCGGTGTACCATAAATCACACCCCTTAGCATATCTTTTAATAGGTGATTTGGATGAAAATAAATTGGAGATTAGTGCAACAATAAAGCATTTGCCATTTATTCAAACCCTTACAAATATTATTGTCGTAGCCATAGAGAACAAGAAATTAGCGAAAGAATATCTACGTCAGGAGGGTGTTAAAAAGGAATTGGAATTGGCATCGGAAATGCAG
>CAIMGI010000142.1 GCA_903840505.1 uncultured Bacteroidota bacterium | reverse complement strand
CTCCACAATGTATTTGGATTGGCCGGGCTATTACAGTCGTGAGAACCGTGAAAACAGTGCTGCAGCAACGATGCTCACTTTTAGTGCCGACAAAGAAAAATACAAAGTAGGCGACAATGTTCGTTTAACAATTCCTTCCAGCAATGTGGGAAGAGCATTGGTTAGTATTGAATCAGGATCAAAAGTATTGAAATCTTATTGGGTGGAAACCAAGCAAGGAGAAACACCTTTTGTATTTCCTGTTACCGAAGAGATGGCTCCCAACGTTTACGTGAATGTAACTTTGTTACAACCTCACGCACAAACTACCAACGACCTTCCTATTCGCTTGTACGGGGTAATTCCAATTTTAGTGGAAGACCCGAATACGCATTTACGACCAATGATTAAAATGCCGGAAGTATTGCGTCCTGAAGAAAAAGCGAGCATTACCATAAGAGAAGAAAACGGAAAAGCGATGGCGTATACGATTGCAGTTGTGGATGAAGGATTGCTCGACCTTACCCGTTTTAAAACTCCCGATCCTTGGGAAGCATTTTATGCACGCGAAGCCTTGGGTGTTAAAACTTGGGATATGTTTGATTATGTGATGGGCGCTTATGGTGGCGATTTGGAGAAAATACTTTCCATTGGTGGTGACGGTGAAGGAAAAGGAAAAGACGGTGCAAAAGCAAATCGCTTTAAACCGATGGTGAAATTCTTTGGTCCTTTCTATTTGAAAAAGGGTGAAACGCAAACACAAACTTTTATGATGCCGCAATACATTGGTTCGGTGCGAACGATGGTAATTGCAGGCGATCACGGTGCTTATGGCTCAGCCGAAAAAACCACTCCTGTGCGAAAACCATTGATGGTATTGGCAACACTGCCTCGTGTGGTTGGTCCGGGTGAAGAAGTAAAATTACCTGTTACCGTTTTTGCGATGGAAAAAAACATCAAGAATGTAACGCTGGAAATTACTCCAAACAATATGTTTACCGTGGATGGAACCACCAAACGCAACATTACTTTTACGGAAATTGGCGACAATGTGGTGAACTTCGATTTGAAAGTAAAATCGGGATTGGGCATTGGCAAAGTAAAAGTGGTGGCACGTTGCGGAAATGAACGCGCTGAATATAATATTGAATTGGATGTGCGAAATCCCAATACCAAGATTTCGAAAATAGTAGAAGCGGTTATTGAACCCGGTAAAACTTGGACGAGCGATTATACTCCTGTAGGAATAAACGGAACGAATAAAGGAACCTTGGAATTCTCTACCATTCCTCCTATTAACTTGGGTGAACGTTTGCGTTACCTCATTGAATATCCGCATGGATGTGTGGAGCAAACTACTTCCTCGGTGTTTCCGCAATTATTTTTGGGCGACATTATGGTATTGCCAAACGAAACAAAACAACGCATCGAAAAAAATATAAAAGCAGCTATTACTCGCTTAAAATCTTTTCAAACTTCAAGTGGTGGATTATCCTACTGGCCGGGCGAAAGCGACCCGAACGACTGGGGCAGTAATTATGCAGGACATTTCTTATTGGAAGCCGAAGCAAAAGGATACACCTTGCCATCGGGGATGAAAGAAAGCTGGAAAAAATACCAGAAAAAAATGGCGCAATCCTGGAGCAAAAATGCGAAGAGTTATTATTACAATGACGACCTAATACAAGCATACCGATTGTATACATTGGCATTGGCGAAAAGTCCGGAGTTGGGTGCAATGAACAGATTGAAAGAATTGAAAGACCTTACAACCGCTGCAAAATGGCGACTGGCAGCAGCTTATGAGTTGGCAGGACAAAGCGAAGTGGCGCGTAAACTGGTTAAAAATCTCTCTACAAAAATTGCGAGCTACCGCGAAATGTATTACTCCTATGGCTCAAACGAACGCGATGAAGCAATGATGTTGGAAACAATGTCATTGATGGGGGATAAAGTAAAAGCAGCTACAGTGTTAAAAGAAGTATGTGCCAATTTGAGCAATGCAAACAATTGGATGAGTACACAAACTACTGCTTATTGTTTAATTGCAGTTGCTAAATATGCAGGCAAAGATGCTACTTCCAACGAGATGAACCTTGCCTACAAATTAAACAAACAAGCAGAAGTAAATTCTGTAACACGTTTGTCGGTGGCTCAAATTGATATGAAAGTGAAGGGTACTGTAAACGGAAACGTACAAGTAAAAAACAAGGGCAAAGGAATATTGTTTGCTCGTATTATTTTACAAGGCATACCCGAAACAGGACAAGAAGTGGAAGCTGAAAATAATTTAGAGATGACTGTAACGTATACCACTATGAAAGGTGAAGCCATTATGGTTGACAAGCTAGAACAAGGAACAGACTTTATTGCGCAGGTTACCATACACAACCCGGGCTTACGAAGAGAGTACCGTTCATTGGCATTGACACAAATATTTGCTTCGGGTTGGGAAATACACAATACGCGTATGGATGATTTTGAATCGGCTATAAAAAGTGCCTACCCTACTTACCAAGACATACGAGATGACAGGGTGTATACTTATTTCGATTTAAATGCCTACGAAAGCAAAACATTTAGAATTGCATTGAATGCATCATACCTTGGTAAATTTTACCTGCCGGGTGCATACAGCGAAGCTATGTACGATAACTCCATCAGCTCACTAAAAAAGGGTAAATGGGTGGAGGTTGTGAGTGCGGGGGAAGTGCAGTAAATTTTTTAGAACGGCTTTGCGAAGGGGAACTTTGTTTGAAGAAGCAACGCGCAATATTTCGACAGGCTCAATATGACAAACGCACAGTGTGTGCTGTCATATTAAGCTTGTCGAAGGAGTGCGTAAGCGAACAAAATAGTATAAACAAATAAATGGCACTAAGCACCAACACAAAAAGGCTTCACTTCAGCTTAGCGTTTACTATGGACTTTTCTAAGTACAACATACTGTCCAATATATTTCTCATCCTTAACAATATTTTCAATTTCGGTAATTGGTATTCCAGAAGCAGTAACAATATTTAACAGTAAGCCGCCAAAGTGTTCAGAGGTTTTTATTTGAATTGCTAAAGAACCATCATTCGGATTATTTGCTAAAACACTAAAATTGCAATTTGGGTTGTCCTTAATAAAATACCTAATTGCATTTATTTGGTTGAGTGTAAGAAATTCTCCTGCCATCATTGATTACATTTATTCTTGATAATAATTTGTGCATTTGTTCTCAGAATAACTACATAGGCAAACACCATTAAACCCAATTTGGGTGCTAATTTTAAAACCATCATCTGAACTTTGAAAAAAATATACTTTAGCACCATTAACCATACGAGTATACATTGTTTTTAATTCCATTTTCCACTTATTGTTATTGTAATATTCAGTAACCATAATATATCCATAACTTTTTGACTTGTCAAAATAAAATTCAAATTTTTGTCCTTCATCATAGTTAATTCTGCCTGTGCGATTGCCTTTAAAATCCATCTCATACCAATGATTTGTAACTTTGGTAAAAAGTTTTTGCATTTGGCAAAATGAGCTTTCACAAGCAAATAGGAGTAATATTAATAGAAGTATTTGTTTAAAAAATTTCATAGGTCTATGATTGAAAGAATAATTCATAAAGT
>CAIMGI010000141.1 GCA_903840505.1 uncultured Bacteroidota bacterium | reverse complement strand
TGCCTTTTTTAGTATCCTCATTGTAAGCCCAACGCACCACTTCACGAGAATTTTCTAGTCCGTTCACATTTTTATCAATGTCTTTAATGTTTTCGGCAATACGTTTGTTTAAACCTTGGTCAATTACAGCTTTGTCAAATAACTCAACGCTTGAATTTTTACCGGCAAATTCACTCGCTTTTTGATAATAGGATTGAAAAGTTTGTGAGCTTGGTAAAGCATTTCGTTCAATAACTGCCATCATTACCTTTGGAGTTTCTACTTTTTTGTCTGTTATTTCAATGATGTGTATACCAAACTGAGATTTAACAATCGGCATATCACCTTTTTTACCTTGAAAGCAAGCATCGTTAAAAGTAGGCACCATCATTCCTTCTGCAAACCAACCTAAGTCACCACCTTTTGCTCCACTGCCCGGATCTTTCGATAATAATTTAGCAAGGTCTTCAAATTTTTTGCCCTTTTTGATGGCATTTTTAATACTATCGGCACGTGCCATATACTTAGCAGTGTCAGTTCCGTCAATTTTTATTAGAATATGGCGTGCTTTTACAGAGTCGCTGCTCATTTTTACTTTCATCACTTTTGCCAACTTGTAAACATTGTTTTCAAAATAGGGACCCATAACCGTTCCTATTGGTGCTTTAAAAACAACGGTATCTAACATTGGTGGCAATTCTCCTTTTTTTGAATAACGCTCAGCAAATTTTACGTCAGAATTACCATTTACATAAGAAGAATCGTCTGTAACGGTTTTAAACTCATCCACCAATTTCTTCAATTGTTCCTCTGTATTTATATTGTCTTCCTTTGAAGGAAGTACATCGTAGGTAATAAAATCAAAACTTCTAGTTGTACTTTCTTGTTTGTATTTGTTCTTATTCTCGTTGTAGTATTTTTGTAAATCAGCATCCGTAACCTTAATTGTACTGTCCTGAATATCAATATAGCGCTTAACAAGGTAGCTGAACTTTGCTGTTTTACCTTTTGCAATATGGTCTCTTTTTGCTTCGTTTTTTGTTACATAAAAACCTTGTTTGATAATGGTATTGTATTTATTGGCAATACGCTCTTGCTTAATGGCAGCTTCAAATTTCAACCATCTGTCGCGTTTAGCACCTGTTTTATCATTGTCCATATTTTTTAGGAAATTGATAACTTGGGCAGGATTAAATTCGCCCGTTTTTGGGTCTGTAAATGCTTGTTTCACAGAAGTATGAGGTTCTTTTCCTTGAACCATATCAAATAATTCGTCAGTTGAAACGGTAATACCCAAATCGTCATAGTGTGGTTGCATTATTTTTTCAAACAGCAATTGATTCCAGGCTTGATTTTTTAAATTATCAACCGTGTTGTCGTCTAAAGGCTTGTCGGACTTGTTTTTTTCATTTTCAAGGGCAGCTTCTACACGTGCTTCAAACTCTTGAATATTCACATCTTTACCAGCGATTTCTGCCACTTTGGTTCTGTCGCCTGCAAAAAATGAATTTTTCGACTGAAATGCTTGTTCCAGAACAAATACCAATAGCGCAAGCGCTATAATACCAACTAATAAACCCGAACGGTTTCTGATTTTTGCTAAAGTGCTCATTTTCTTCTAAATTAATTTGGGTTGCGAATATACGTTTTTAAGTCTTAATAATAAAATGTTTTGATAGCCTGGTACTGTTTATTTTTATTCCGCTCTTAGTTTTCGACCTGCTTTTATCTCTGAGCGGATTTTTTTTGTTTGCAGTCGTTTTTCTTTGGAGCCCTTGCTGGGTTTTGTTGCTTTTCTTTTTTTAGCTACAACAAAGCACTTATCAAGCATTTTATAAAGTTTAGCTATGGCAGCTTTTTTGTTATCTAATTGCGATCGGGAGCTTTGATCATTTGTAATTAACCAACCATCTGCCGATATTTTAGTGCTGAGCTTCTTACGTATTATTTCTTTTTCTTCTTCGCTAAGCAAGCTTGAGTCGTTAATATTGAGACGTACTTCTACTTTTGTTGAAACTTTATTTACATTTTGCCCTCCTTTCCCACTGCTTCTGGTGGCTTTAAATTCAGCTTCTTTATGAATGTTTCTGGTAGAAAATTGCATAATTGTTAATGAGGTTTATAATTAGAAGGAACGAGACATTTATCGTTTTTCCATTTTTTTTCCATTTCCATTATCGGAATCGCTTTTCCGTTACAATCAACAAGTTGTCCCCGGCTGTTTTTAGCTGTTATTTTCATATCACCTTCTTCTGTTTTTTTAATAACGATAGCTTTTATGTCAAGCGCATTTGCAGCTTTATTTGCTTGTCCAATTATAATTCCTCGTTGGTTATTGAATACATCCATTGCGCAACTCACCGAATCAGGTATTTCACCATCTTCCGTTTGGTTTTTTTCGAATAATATTCTATTTCCCTTTTCGTGAGCAAGCCCCAATTTTTCTGCCCTTCTTTTTCCGATTTTTTGTGTTAAAATAGCCATCCAATAACTGTGTCTAAACGCATCCAGTTTCCCACCATTAGTTTCTTGGTCAAGCAATTGTTCTGCTTTTACTTCAGAGCATATTTTTACTGCCATTTGTGTAATTCGATATGCTTTTTTTGCTACAAAGGGGTGGAGTATAACCCATTTTTTTTCGGGTTTGCTCAGGTTTTTGTAGTTGTTAAATAGGTTTTGCGAAAAAACAGTATCCCAACAGCAAAATAAAAATATCCAAATAAGTAAAGCATACTTCATTGGCGTAAAAATATTGAATAATATGATATACTATATGTATCGTAAAAAACAAATAGTAACTTTGCTTGCTAAATTACCTATCTTTTTGATGTGTTTAAATTTTTAATCAGTAAGTCTTTTTTTAAGCAATTGGGTATTGCCCTCGTAACGCTAACACTTATATTGTGGATTACTTTTAAGTGGATATCGACTTATACATTGCACGGTGAAACCATTGTAGTGCCTAATCTAGTTGGCTTATCATTGTCTGAGATAAAAAATGTAATTGATGAAAAAGGCTTGAGATTTGTAGTGGTGGATTCTTTGTACGATAAAACAAAGAAAAAGGGAACAGCTATAGATCAAGATCCGATTGCCAATTTTAATGTAAAAAAGAACCGTACAATATATGTAACGCTTTCTTCGTTTAATCCTGCAAAAGTTCAAATGCCAAGTTTAGTAGATGTATCTTTACGACAAGCAACTGCTATGCTTGAAACGTATGGACTACAAGTAGGCAAATTGAGTTATGTGCCCGATTTTGCTAAAAATGCTGTTATCAGACAATACTATAAAGGGAACATTATTAAGCCCGGTGAAATGATTGTGAAAGAATCAAAAATTGATTTGGTATTGGGTGATGGATTAAAAGGGGATAAGGTATCATTGCCAAATTTAATTGGACTTTCAAGAGCGGAAGCCATATCCAGAATAGTGGCTTCATCTTTAAATGTAGGTATTATACTTCCTGATGCCAGTGTGAAAGATTCATCTTTGGCAAAGGTGTATAAGCAAGTGCCAAGCTATACATCGGGAATTAGCATAAAAGTAGGAAAGCAAATAGATATTTTTATTACACAGGATGATGCAAAAATGAATGGCACAAGTGATTCTTTAAAAGTAGAAGGGAAATAATGAGAAAAATAGTATTCCTAGTTTCTGTTTTTTGTTTTTCAATAAATGTGTTTGCGCAAGAAGCAATCTATGAACTTTCTGTGAACCCAATCATACAAGCAAGTTTTTGTGAAGGCGAAATGGTAAAACAAAAAGGAATAATAACTAAAGATCCTGCCATACAAGTGAAAATGTATATTCCTCACGTGAAGAAAGTTGCGGGAGTGAACGATACCATTGATCCGAACGTGGGTGTAAATGGTATTTTTGATGATTTTTCATTTTCTGTTTTTTCAAATCCAGATCCTACTATTTGGTTCGATACCAACGTTTATATTAATTCCAATTATCCTGTTAATCAGCCTACAATTGGTGTTGCCACTTTCGATGGCTTAAAGAAGGATGGAATGCCTTATAATTTTGCACAACCCAATTCACAAGGTGTGGCCGATTTTTTAACTTCAAAGTATATCTATATGGAGAATATGCAGTTGGCCGATTCTGTATATTTTAGTTTTTATTATCAGGCACAGGGGCGTGGTAATGCACCCGAAGTGCAAGATTCATTGGTGTTGGAGTTTAAAGATTCACTTGGTAATTGGCTTCATATATGGGCAAAGCCCGGTTATAGTATAGCTGCCGACAGTTCCTTTTTCAGAGTAATGATACCCGTTTCTGATCCGCAATGGTTTTACAATGGATTTCAATTTAGGTTTAAAAATTACGCAACACTTTCCGGAAATTTAGACCACTGGCATTTAGATTATGTGAAGTTGAATGATTTTAGAAGTATTACTGATACTATCTTTGATGATATAGCATTTGTAACTCCCATTCTTTCTCTTCTTAATGAATATACATCGGTGCCTTGGAAGCAATATACTACTTCTATGATGGGGGCAAAAATCAGCAATAATTTTCGTAATTTATTCAGCACTAAATCTGTCGATTTTAAATACGATGTTTTCAGGTACAATGGAACTAAATTGGGCGGACAAAGTGTTGTAACAGACCTTTTTTCAAGCGGCCTTAACAATTGTAATCCAAACAATGGTATGAGATTGGCACCCATTAATTTCTCGTATGTTGACACCACCGCTTGTATTGATTATTTTGTGAAAGAAAGTATAAAGGCTACTTCGGATGCATTTCGTAGTAACGATACGCTAAGATTTATTCAACGCATAGAAAATTATTTTTCCTACGATGATGGTTCGGCAGAAGCTGCTTATGGTTTAACTCAATCGTATTCTTCCTTAGCATATAAGTTTACAATGACTGTTCCCGATACACTTACAGGAGTTAAGTTTTATTTTAACCCTGTTGTAAACGATGTAAGTTTAAAGCAATTCAAACTTACTGTTTGGAACCACGATGCAGTAAACAATAGACCTTTGAATATTGTTTATCAAAGTGACATTGTGTACAATCCTCAGTATACTAATTGTTACAATGGTTTTTATGAATATCCCATCGATTCATTGTTTGAGATGAACGGTGTTTTTTATGTTGGCTGGCAACAAAATTCGGCCGATATGTTGAACGTTGGTTTAGATAGAAATATAGACAACACGCCCAATATGTTTTATAATACAAATGGAAATTGGTTAAATACCCAGTTTCCGGGTTCGTGGATGATACGACCGGTGTTTGGCAAATGTTTTATGCCTGCAGGTGTTGAGGATTTGGTGAGTAATAATGAACTTGTTTCTGTGTATCCTAATCCTGCAAGTAATGTGCTTTATATAAAAGGAATAAAAGCAAATGATTGTACTGTGAATGTCATGGATATGATGGGTAAAACTGTTATCCGTCAATCGGTAAAAGAAAATGAGGGCATTGATGTTTCAGGCATTTCTAATGGAATTTATTTATTACGAATAATTTCTTCTTCAAACACTTTATTGTATACAAGTAAAGTAATCATAAATAAATAATTGCGTGCAAGATATCGTTGATAGTGAGTTAGAAGTAGAAGATCAAGAGCAAGAACTTTTTGAACATTTTCGTTTTGAATTGGGTAAAGGGCAGGAGTTGTTGCGTATTGACAAGTACTTAATGAACCACATTAAGAGTGCAACACGAACCAAAATTCAGCAAACAGCCGAGGCAGGTAATGTATTGGTAAATGATAAGCCTGTAAAATCAAATTACAGGGTAAAACCTTTCGATGTAATTTCCATCGTATTGGCTCATCCACCAAGAGATAAGGAAATTAAACCCGAAAATATTCCTTTGAACATTGTGTATGAAGACGACCAAGTGGTGGTGGTGAATAAGGCTTCGAATATGGTGGTACATCCGGGGTTTGGTAATTATTCGGGTACTTTGGTAAATGCAATGATGTATCATTTGCAGGATTTACCTTTGTTTCATACCAATAATTTACGACCGGGTTTGGTTCATCGATTGGATAAAAATACAACCGGAATAATGGTGATGGCTACCAACGAGATTGCACTGGCACATTTAGCTAAACAGTTTTTCGAGCGCACTACACAACGCAAATATGTTGCACTTGTTTGGGGCGATATGGTTGAGAATGAAGGAACCATAACAGGGCACGTTGGACGTAACATAAAGGATAGAAAAAAGATGGATGTGTTTGAAGATGGTACAGAAGGGAAGCACGCAGTTACGCATTATAAAGTACTGGAGCGATTCGGCTATGTGACTTTAGTTGAATGTAAATTAGAAACAGGTCGCACACACCAAATTCGTGTGCATTTTCAACATATTGGGCATCCTTTATTCAACGATTCACTCTATGGTGGTGATAGAATATTAAAGGGTACAACTTTCTCGAAATACAAACAGTTTATACAAAATTGCTTTGATATATTACCCCGACAAGCCTTGCACGCAAAGGAGTTGGGGTTTAAACATCCAAAAGGAGGTGAAATGATGTTTTTTGATTCAGAGCTTCCTAATGATATGGCACAAGTACTTGAAAAATGGCGCATTTATTCTAAAAACAGAATGTTTGAGGAGCCTACAGAGTAAAGTTTAGCTTGGTCTTCATAAAATCACAGTTCATCGCAAATAAAATACATTCAAACGTAACTTTTAAAAAAAGTACTCGTATAAGTATTTAATACTATAAATACTGCCTATGAGACAATTAAAAATTACTAAACAAGTTACCAACCGTGAAACAGCATCCCTCGATAAATACCTTCAAGAAATTAGTCGCCTCGATTTGGTTACTGCCGATGAAGAAGTTGAATTAGCTAGAAAAATTAGGGCTGGCGATCAAAATGCACTTGATAAACTTACCAAAGCAAATTTGCGTTTTGTTATATCGGTTTCAAAACAATATCAAAATCAAGGGTTGAGTTTACCCGATTTAATCAATGAAGGCAATTTGGGTTTAATAAAAGCTGCTCAGCGATTTGATGAGACGCGTGGTTTTAAATTTATTTCTTACGCTGTTTGGTGGATACGCCAATCAATTTTGCAAGCATTGGCTGAACAATCAAGAATTGTAAGGTTACCGCTCAATAAAATTGGTGCACTCAATAAAATCAATAAAACATTTTCATTGTTGGAGCAGCAATTTGAAAGAGAGCCATCGGCTGAAGAAATTGCGAAAATATTAGAAATAACTGAGGATGAGGTAAAGGATTCACAACGGAATATGGGTAAACATATTTCTATGGATGCCCCTTTGAACATTTCTGACGACAATGCGGGTAGCTTATACGATGTATTGCAAAGTGAAGACAGCCCTAGTCCTGAAAATGGTTTAATCAGTGATTCACTGCGAAGAGAAATAGAACGAGCCTTGGGAACACTTACCGGAAGAGAAGCAGATGTGGTGCGTTATTATTTTGGTTTAAATGGTTCGCATTCGATGACATTAGAGGAGATAGGAGAAAAGTTTGAACTTACCCGTGAAAGGGTTAGGCAAATAAAGGAAAAGGCAGTAAGAAGATTGAAAAATACTTCTAGAAGCAAGCATTTGAAAGCATATTTAGGCTAGTAAAATAAAACATTAAAAGAAAAGCGTTTTGCAATCTTGTGAAACGCTTTTCTTTTTAACTTTGTTGACAATAATACCTATTCTATGCAACACATAATAGCACCTTCCATACTTTCAGCCGATTTTGCAAATTTACAACGTGATGTTGAAATGATTAATAGCAGCAATGCCGATTGGTTTCACGTTGATATAATGGATGGTGTATTTGTTCCCAATATTTCTTTTGGATTTCCTGTTGTAAAAGCAATTAAAAAATATGCGAAAAAACCATTGGATGTGCATTTAATGATTGTTGAACCTGATAAGTACATACAAACTTTTTGCGATGCGGGTGCCGATATATTAACCGTTCATCTTGAAGCATGTAATCATTTACACAGAACGGTGCAACACATTAAAAGTATAGGTATGCAAGCCGGTGTAGCTATTAATCCGCATACTTCGGTTGATTTACTGAAAGATATTATATCTGATATTGATTTGGTTTGTATGATGTCGGTGAATCCGGGCTTTGGCGGACAGAAATTTATTGAGAATACCTACAATAAAATTATTTCCTTGACCGAATTGATAAAAGCAAAAAATTCAAAAGCGAAAATTGAAATTGATGGGGGAGTAGATTTGAAAAATGCTTTGCCATTATTAAAGGCGGGTGCCAACGTTTTGGTTGCAGGCAATACTGTATTCTCGTCTTCTAATCCTGTTCAAACTATTGGAGAGTTAAAATCAATTGAGCTGTAAATAAGGGATTGCTTCATTCCACCAAAGAAGCATAATTGTTTCATTCGAGTACTACACCAATTTATTTTCCATTGCATATTTTATTAACCCTACAATGGTTTTTGTATTTGTTTTTCGGAATATATTTTTGCGGTGACTCTCAACAGTACGTTCACTGATAAATAGTTTTTCGCTGATTTTTGCATTGCTAAATTCTTGTGCTATTAATCGTAGAATTTCCTTTTCCCTGTCCGTTAAATTAATCTGCGACTCATCTTTTTCTTTTTGTCCGCGTTCACTTAGGGTTTTCATCATTTCTGCCGAAACTTCATCGTTAGAGTGTAACAGCTGCCCCACGACCTCTTGAAGTGCTTGTTTTCAGGTCAGAACAGAGATTTTATTTGGCAGTTATTTTGAGGACATCAAAAAACAGAAGGAGATTTTCCTTAGCAAGTCGTTGCGATAATAATCGTGAAAGCTTGCTTTCAAACGATTTCATCGTTCCATCGACTTGACAAAGTTCTGCGAAAAAAAGGAGAAAGTCAAATCAGATTTTATTTTTTAAGTAGCCGATTAATTAAACTGCAAATTAAACGGAAAGTTCCGTCCTGCGACCAAACCACATTCGCCTATCAGGCTTGATAAGCGCAATGGTTTGGATCTAAAATGCAGCGACTTCGGACGGGCAAAGTACGAGATGGAGTGGTACATCAACCTACACCTAACTTCGGACTGGAGAAAGGTCGCGAGTAGCTCTTCGAACAAAGTTGGCAAAAATTTATTATCTTTATTGCAAGGACAAAAGCCGGAGCATTTATGCGACCCTTCTCCAGTCCGAAGTAACGCTAAAAAACATTCCACCGCTTATTATTTTGTTTAGGGCAGTTATGAGTTCCTCTTTCCCTGTATTTTTTAAAATATACCCTGAGGCACCTGCATCCAGCATTTCCGAAATGGTTGTTCTTTCACCAAACATGGATAATGCTAAAACATATATGCTTGGAAACTCTTTTTTAAGTGAACGTGTAAACACTATACCATCCATATCGGGCATATTGATATCGGTAAGTACAATGTGTGGCTGCTTTGTTCGTATAGCATCTAATGCAGCAGATGCTCTGCTTGACTCTCCAATAATTTCAAATGCCTTTTCATTTTTAAGCAATGCTTTTAGTCCATCGATTAGCATTTGATGATCGTCAACAATAAACAATTTTATTTTTTCCATTCTACAATTTTTTTGCCTCGTTCCAATACACATCCATTTCTATAAGGCTCATATCCTGAAGATTTTTTCCGTTTTTTAGGGCTTGTTCTTCCAAGTATTGAAAGCGTTTAATAAATTTAATATTTGTTTTTTCAAGTGCATTTTCAGGGTTTACATCAATAAAGCGTGCATAGTTTATAATGGAGAACAATACATCGCCAAATTCCCCTTCAATTTTTTCTTTGGAAGCATTCCCATCAATTTCATTTTTCAGTTCCTGAAGTTCTTCATTTACTTTTTCCCACACCTGTTCTTTTTGTTCCCAATCGAAACCCACTGCTTTTGCTTTTTCCTGTATACGGCAAGCTTTTACAAGAGCGGGCAAGCCTTTTGGAACACCTCCCAATACCGATTTATTACCTTCTTTTAATTTTAATTTT
>CAIMGI010000140.1 GCA_903840505.1 uncultured Bacteroidota bacterium | reverse complement strand
TTCTGTCATTTTAGCCAAATCGTACTCTGGCTGCCACTTCCAGTGTTGTTTTGCCTCCGTGTCAACAATACTTTGAGGCCAACTGTCTGCAATTGCCTGTCTAAAATCAGGAGTATAAGTAATTTCAAAGTCTTTTATATGCTTCTTTATTTCGGCAGCTATGTCTTTAGGAGAAAAGCTCATTCCCGAAATATTATAGCTAGAGCGAATTTTAACATCAGCGGCATCGGCTTCCATAATTCCAATGGTTGCTTTTATAGCATCATCCATATACATCATAGGAAGCGTAGTGTTTTCCGAAAGGAAACAATCGTATTTTCCTGTTTTTAACGCTTGATGGTAAATATGCACAGCATAATCGGTAGTGCCACCACCAGGTGCTGATTTCCAGCCAATTAAACCCGGGTAACGCAAACTTCTTACATCTACATTGTATTTATTAAAGTAATATTCACACCACCTTTCACCGGCTTGTTTGCTTATTCCATAAACTGTGCTGGGTTCCATTACGGTAAACTGGGGTGTGTTCACCTTAGGTGTATTTGGTCCAAAAACAGCTATCGAGCTTGGCCAATATACCTTTGAAATAATTTTCTCTTTGGCAAGATCCAATACGTGGAATAATCCTTCCATATTCAGTTGCCAACCGAATTTCGGCATTTTTTCGGCCGTTGCGGAAAGCAAAGCCGCCAACAAATACACCTGAGTAACCTTATGCTTGTTAACTATGTCCAACAATTGTTGTGCATTCATAATATCAAGCACTTCAAAAGGACCTTCCTTAGCTTGCTCCGTTTCTTTTAAATCGGATGCCACCACATTATCGGTGCCATAAACTTCTCTTAACTTTTGAACCAGCTCTGTCCCAATTTGTCCCGAAGAACCTATGACAAGAATCACATCTTTTTTGCTCATAAAAACCTATTTTGGAGGCTAAATGTATAAAAATCTATGTAATTTTGTGCTTAGATTTTTAAAATTATGTTTTTATACAACCGCATAAATAAAAAGGAGCTCAAACAAAAACTGGCAGAAGACAGTACCAAACGTATTACCGTTTCCTTTTATAGGTATGTAATTATTGAAAAACCGGCAGAATTACGCAATCAATTATTTGAGAAGTGGGCAAATTTGAATATTCTTGGAAGGATATACTTGGCAAATGAAGGAATTAATGCACAAATGTGTGTTCCGGAGGAGAATTGGGATATTTTTAAGAATGACTTATATGCTGACGAACGATTTAAAAATGTTCCTTTTAAAATTGCAGTTGAAGACGATGGAAAATCATTTTACAAGCTCGCTATAAAAGTTCGAAAGAAAATTGTAGCAGATGGTTTGGAAGATACAAGTTTTGATGTAACGAATGTAGGGAAACATCTTTCGGCAAAAGAGTTTAATGCGGCAATGGAAAAAGAAGGAGCAATTGTGGTTGACATGCGCAATCACTACGAAAGTGAAATAGGAAAATTTACGGGAGCCATAACACCGGATGCTGATACATTTAGAGAGGAGTTACCTATGGTGCTTGATAAATTAAAAGGGAAAGAAGAAAACACTTTACTACTTTATTGTACTGGTGGTGTACGCTGCGAAAAAGCCAGCGCATACTTTAAACACCACGGATTTAAGGATGTAAATCAATTACACGGTGGTATTATTGACTATGTTCGACAAATAAAAGCCGAGGGTTTAACATCCAAATTTATTGGAAAAAACTTTGTTTTTGATGAGCGTTTGGCAGAAAAAGTAACGGACGATGTGTTGAGCACCTGTCACCAATGTGGCGTGGTTTGCGACACGCACTTAAACTGCGCCAATGATGATTGCCATCTATTGTTTATTCAATGCCCAAATTGCACTGAAAAAATGAAGGGCTGCTGTACACCTAATTGTGTTAGCATTATTGAGCTCCCAATTGAAGAACAAAGAAAAATTCGAAGGGGACGAAAAAAAGAAGATTCACTTTCTGTATATAAAAGCAGGTTAAGACCTAACCTTAAGGAAATTCTTAAAAATAGCAGTCTGCTACTTTTTTTTTAGGCTTTATTTTTTGTACAACAGGTAGCGCTCAAAACTTTATTGAGGGTAAAGTTATTGATGCAAATACTAAAACTCCACTAGCCTTTGTAAGCATTACTGTTCGTGGCGAAAAGCAAGGAACAATGACCGATATTGATGGCAAATTCAGACTGCCTTCCCCTTCAAAAAAAGAAGAATTACTTTTTACCTATGTGGGCTATGAGTCTTTAACACAGTTCATCAATCCGGTTGAGAATAACTTAGTATTAAAAATGCGTTCAAAGTCAACCAATCTTAAAGAAGTAAAAATTGTAGCAGGTGAAAATCCTGCACACCGCATTATTAAAAAGGTGTGCGAAAATCGCGACAACAATAATCCCGAAAAAATGCATTCCTTTTCCTATACATCATACAATAAAATGTATATGACTAGCGACTTAAAAACTTCTGACACATTAAATTCTCTTGATACTTCTCAATTAAAACGCGCAAAAAAATTCCTTGATAAACAACATCTTTTTCTTTCCGAATCGGTTAGTGAGCGTAAATTTTTACAACCTAACCGCAATTACGAAAAGGTTATCGCGACAAGAGTTTCGGGCTTTAAGGAGTCGCCTTTTTCTATGCTTGCCACACAAATACAATCCTTTTCTTTTTATAATGATTTAATTAATGTAGGTGGTAAATTTTACCTAAATCCCATAAGCAAAGGCAGCACTTCAAAATATCTATTTTCACTGGAAGATACTATTTATAAAGGTGTCGACTCGGTATTCATCATTTCATATCAACCCCGAAAAGGGAAAAATTTTGATGGACTCAAGGGTGTATTATACATTAACACAAACAACTATGCAATACAAAATGTGATAGCAGAACCTTTTGAAAACAGTGGTGTAATTAGTATAAAAATACAGCAGCAATATGAATTTATAGAGAACAAACAATGGTTCCCAATACAACTCAATACTGATTTTATTTATAACATTTTTACCATAACCGATTCGGCAAGTACAGGCAAAAACAAATCAAAAGAAAATCAGGCAAAGATGAAAGCCATAGGAAGGAGTTACCTGAAGGATATTGTTCTTAACCCACCGGTTAAAAAAAAGGAGTTCGGTGCAGTTGAGCTGGAAACGGCTCCTGATGCATATAGTAAAGATGAGGAATATTGGAATCGTTTTCGCAGCGACTCTCTAAACAAGAAAGACAAAGCAACTTATAAAATACTTGATAGTATTGGAAAAAAAGAAAATTTAGACCTAAAAATGAAAGCATACGAAGCATTGTTGGCGGGAAAAATTCCATACAAATGGATAAATATTGATTTGAATAAAATACTAAATTTTAATGATTATGAAGGATTCAGACTAGGTGCTTCGGCTCATACCAATAATAAAATAGCATCGTGGTTCTCTATAGGTGGATATTTTGCCTATGGCTTTAAAGACAAGCAGGTAAAATATGGTTCAGATTTCAGCTTAACCTTTGATAGACCTTCAGAAACAAAATTAACTTTCAGCTATATCAACGATGTTGTAGAGCCCGGTGAAACACAATTCCTGGACGATCAAAAATTAATTTCTTCTGAAAGCTATCGGCAATACCTTGTTAATTGGATGGACAAAACAGTACAGAGAGAGGCTGCCTTTTCATTTCGTTCCTTACAGTATTTGAAATCGAATATTTACTTGAGGAACATTGATAGAACTGCCACCAACGATTATCAATTTGCTCGTACCGATGAAAATGTAACTGTGCTTACCAACAATTATAATTTTACCGAATGTGGTTTATCTATGCGCTATGCTTTTCGTGAAAAATTTATGCGAACACAACACAATTACCTTGTTTCATTGGGAACAACATTTCCTATTGTTTGGTTTCAGATAGGCAAAGGGCTTAATCCTGATATTACAAAATTGGGTGGAGAATTTGATTATTGGCGTGCAGATTTTAAAACTCAAAAATCATTTGTCACAAAAAGTATTGGTAAAACAACATTGACTTTAATTGGTGGATATATCATTGGAAACTTACCCAATACATACTTGTATAAGGGACACGGTAGTTATAAACAGTACAGTATTGCATCGGCAAACTCTTTCGAAACAATACGAATGAATGAATTTTTAAGCGACCGTTATGCTGCTTTATTTTTTACACACGATTTTGGCAAACTACTGTTTAAAACGAAAATGTTTAAACCTGAATTTGCTCTTGTAAACAATGTAGGAATTGGAACCTTGGCTAATAAAAACAACCACTTTGGCATTAAGATAAAAACGATGGAAAAAGGTTATTTTGAAAGTGGCGTTTTGATAAACAACCTACTTAATTCACAAATGATAGGATTGGGTGTAGGTGTGTTTTATCGCTATGGAACTTATGCTTTACCAACCAATAAAGAAAACATTTCGTTAAAGGTTTCCTTTAAAATAAACATTTAAGCCAATGCTCCTTCTTCTGAGTAATTGGCTATAATTTCTTGCAAGGTATCGTAAATTATTTCTTTGCTGTTGCTTGTAACAAGGCGCATACGGTAGTCTTTAAAATGATTGAGCCCCTTAAAATAATTTGCATAATGCCTGCGCATTTCCAGTAATCCCAACACTTCCTTTTTCCACTTAATAGAATAATCCAAATGTTTTTTGCACACCTCTACCCTTTCTTTAATGCCGGGTTTTGGTAAATGTGTTCCATCTTTTAAATACTGTTTTATTTCATTAAATATCCAGGGTGATCCGATGCTGGCACGACCAATCATAATACCATCCACACCATATTCATCAAACATTTGTTTTGCTTTTTCGGGTGAGTCAACATCGCCATTTCCAAAAATCGGAATGTGTATTCGCGGATTATTTTTTATTTCGCGAATTAAATTCCAGTCGGCACTTCCCTTATACATTTGCACACGGGTGCGACCGTGAACAGTAAGAGCTTGTATTCCTATATCCTGCAACCTTTCAGCAACTTCGGTAACATTCTTTGTGCTATCGTCCCAACCTAAACGTGTTTTAACAGTAACAGGTAAATGAGTTGCTTTTACAATTTCGGAAGTCATTTGCACCATTTTCGGAATATCGCGCAACAATGCAGCACCGGCTCCTCTGCAGGCTACATTTTTTACAGGGCAACCATAATTGATATCGATTAAATCGGGATTTGCATTTGTAGAAATAACAGCCGATTCGCGCATTGAATCAATATCACTTCCAAATATTTGTATTCCTATTGGGCGCTCTTCATCAAATATATCAAGCTTTTGAACACTTTTAGCGGCATCGCGTATAAGCCCTTCCGAGGAAATAAACTCGGTATACATCAAATCGGCACCATACAATTTACACACCGAACGAAAAGGCGGATCGCTCACATCCTCCATAGGAGCAAGAAGCAAAGCTTTGTCGGGTAGTAGTATGTTGCCTATTTTTATCACAATAAAAGCTGTATTTTTGCTGCAAAATTACCAAAATGAATACAGCGAACCTAAATCAAACAACAGAAAAAAATTCTTGGCTTAAATTATTTATCATACTTGTATTCATATTCGGCTACGGTGTGTTGAGTGTTTTGGGAGGAGATGCCGAACTTTCCATTGATTATAGCAACAGTAAAATGATGAATTTGCTTAAAATTGGGCAAGTTGTCAGTGTAATTATTGTTTTTATTTTACCAGCCGTATTGTTCGCACAATTCTGGACTACAAAAAAAATTCACTACTTAGGAGTAACAAAAATTCCACACATCACTGCATTAGCTTATGCAGCATTTGCAATGTTATTTGCTATGCCATTAATAAATTGGCTTTCTGAATTAAATCAACAAATGCACTTACCCGCATCTTTTCACCACATAGAGGTTTGGATGAAGAACAGTGAAGATAAAGCTGCAAAATTAACTGAGGCGTTTATGAATACAACTTCTGTAAAAGGTTTATTGTTAAATCTTTTTGTGGTAGCCTTTATGGCTGCGGTAAGTGAAGAAATATTTTTCAGGGGAGTAGTTCAAAATGTGCTGTCGGAATGTTTCAAAAATGTGCACATAGCAATATGGACAGGGGCAATCCTGTTCAGTGCTTTTCATATGCAATTTTTCGGGTTTTTTCCACGAATGATTATGGGTGCATTTTTAGGCTATTTATATTTGTGGAGCGGTTCATTATGGCCTTCAATGTTGGCACACTTTGTAAACAATGGAATTGCAACATTATTATTTTGGTTAAATAAGAGGGGAGTAATTTCTGAAGGTGTCGAAAATATAGGCGTTGGAAACGACCAATTGATTCTTGTTGTGTCGAGTGGTATAGTTGTAAGTGGATTAATTTATTTGCTTTATAAAAAGGAAAAACAACGAATGCAATTGATGTAAGCTAGTTTTATTACATTTGCAATCCTAAAAATTAATTCGGAGAGGTGTCAGAGTGGCCGAACGTGCAAGCTTGGAAAGTTTGTGTACTGCAAGGTACCGCGGGTTCGAATCCCGCCCTCTCCGCAGATAAATGAAATAAGGTTCCGCATTTTTGCGGAACTTTTTCATTTCCGGCAATCGGTGAAAGCCCTTCTGCTTTCAAAAGATTGGAGGAAATGAAAAACAAACTTAGCGCAGCTTAGTGCCTTGTTTCATTTTGACAATGGGAGAAAAGGGATCATAAGCGAAGCGAATAATCCCGCCCTCTTCTTACAAAAGAACCTATGCTTGTTAAAAAGGATTAAGTCCCTTATTAGAGCAATGGCAATTTCTATTAAAATTGAAATTGCTAAATTAGTAGCCTCCCATATGGACTTAAAAAAATTAAATTTCATTGAAAGTTCAATTAATTGGATTCACGAGAAGACTAATGAAAAACAATTTTTAATTTTCGCCAGTATATTAGTTGGAATAAGTGCCGGTCTTGCTGCGGTTATCTTAAAGCTATTTGTATTCTTCATCCGACAATATCTTGTAGAGGATTTCTTTTTCCGGTTTGATTATAAGTACCTATACCTCATCCTGCCATTAATTGGTATTGGCGTAGCGATATTGATTGTGAAATATTTTTTTAAGAATCAATTGAATCGTGGTAATAGCGCCATTCTTTATGCAATAGCAAAAAAAAGTAGTTTCCTTCCTTTTCATCAAATGTATTCTAATATGATTACAAGTGGATTGACTGTTGGATTTGGCGGTTCGGCCGGTCTTGAATCCCCAATCGTTAGTACAGGTGCAGCAATCGGGTCAAATTTTGCTAAAACATATAAGCTCAATTACAAAGACAGAACACTTTTGCTTGCAGCAGGTGCAGCAGGCGGTATTGCGGGAGCATTTAATGCCCCAATTGCCGGAGTACTTTTTGCCTTGGAAGTTATTTTGGTTGATATGAGTATTTCTGCATTTATTCCTTTATTAATTGCAGCTGCATCAGGAGCATTGTTATCAAAAATAATATTAAATGAAACAGATCTGCTTTTCTTCCGATTAAAGCAGCCTTTCGATTATCATAATGTTTTGTTCTATATTATTCTTGGACTATTAGCAGGCATTGTGTCTTTATACTATGTAAATTTTTTCGATAAAGTGGAGAGCAAATTTTCCAAAATGAAATCAGGGCTTAGTAAATGGCTTATTGGCGGAATTACTTTGGCCGGATTGTTTGCATTGTTCCCTTCGTTATTTGGAG
>CAIMGI010000139.1 GCA_903840505.1 uncultured Bacteroidota bacterium | reverse complement strand
ATAATATTAAATATATAGTAAATAAAATTAGTTGTGTCTAATATTTATAATTAGTTAAATTAATTATATTTACAAATTATTACCCATTTGCTATGAGCTCACTTACAGAAGAAAATTATTTAAAAGCCATTTATCGCCTTTCATTAAAGGTCGATAGAAAAGTTACCCCTACATCGATAGCAGAAGAAGTTTGTGTGAATGCCGCATCGGTAGTAGATATGATTCGGAAATTGACAGAGAAAAAATTAATCAGTTACGATAAAGTGAAAGGAGCCAAACTAACTGAAAAGGGTAGTAAATTGGCCTTGGAGATTGTTAGGAACCATCGCCTTTGGGAAGTTTTTTTGGTTGAAAATTTGGGTTATTCATGGGATGTGGTGCACGAAATAGCGGAACAATTGGAGCACGTAAAACACAAGGAGTTAGCAGATAGGTTAGATAAATTTTTAGGTTTTCCGAAATACGACCCACACGGTGACCCTATTCCAAAGTCGAACGGTGATATACCTCCAACGGTAAAAACACTCTTGTCGGAAATTGAAGCAGGTAAAAGCTGTAAGGTGATAGCGGTAAAAGATTCCTCTTCTGTTTTTCTGCAATATTTATTGCAATTGTCGGTGAGCATTGGCACAAAAATTAAAGTGTTGGATAAAGTTCCTTATGATGGTTCATTGCAAATTCAAATAGGAAAAGACATCAAAACAAATGTGTCGCTTAAATTTGCGGAAAGTATTTTTGTAGTATAATTGAAACATATCAATACTCAACGGTTAACAAATTGTTGATTGTGTTTAAAAAGTTTTTCTCTATTTGAATACTTTTGCATCATGAATTTTGAATTTTTTAGTGGAAGTACCTTTCACGATTGGGTATTGTTTCCGGCAATGATTTTTTTAGCTCGTTTGTCGGATGTGAGTTTAGGAACACTTAGAGGTGTTTTAGCGGCAAAAGGAAAAAAGAAAATTGTTCCCTTTATTGGATTTTTCGAAGTGCTTATTTGGCTATTTGCTATTAGTCAATTGATGCATAACCTCACTAATTTTATGTGTTATTTTGCTTGGGCAAGTGGTTATGCTTGTGGTACTTTTATTGGTTTGTCCATTGAGGAAAGGTTGGCTATAGGTACACAACTGGTGCGCATTATTACCAATCAAAATTGCGATGAGCTTACAGATGCACTGAAAAGTGAAAACAGAGGTTATACTATTTTTGATGGAATGGGCTCAAGAGGTCCCGTAAAAATGATATTTGCCATTGTAAAAAGAAAAGAAGTGGGTGCTGTGGAAGAGCTTATTGAAAAGTACCATCCCAATGCTTTTTATACAGTGGAAGATGTAAAGGAGGCTGAAAAAACAGGCTATGCTGCGAGTAAGAGCAAATTACATTTCTTTGCCAAATTATTTCCCGTACTAAAAGGCAAATAAATGCTTTTTTGTATCTTTGGTTTTTAATTAATTATATCGGTATGAGTAAAATTGATAAGGATACTGTTGAGAAGTTGGCACATTTGGCCCGTTTGGAATTTAATTCTGAGAGTAAGGATCAAATGATAAATGATTTAAACAATATGTTGCTTTTTGTAGATAAGTTGAATGAGTTGGATACAAGCAGCGTTGAACCTTTAATTTATATGACTGATGAAACCAATGTGCTTCGTGAGGATATAATGCAGCAAAATATTAGTCAGAAAGAGGCTTTGAAGAATGCCCCTAAAAAGGATTCCGATTATTTTAAAGTTCCCAAAATGGTAAATAAAAAGTAACGTTGAAAAAGTGCTTTTCAATTTTATTTATTCTGCTTGTTTTCTCAAACAGCCTGTTTTCAAAAGATACCAACCCTGATTACGTTAAAAAGTTTTCGAAAAAATTCTCTATCAAGAGTACAGTTGAAACGAATAAACTAACTTACAGTTTAACCCCAATTGCTTTGGGTAAGTATTCTTCTGCTGAGTTAAAGGCGGCAAAAATTAACTCATTGGCCTATGTACCATTCACAACATCACTTTCATTG
Source organism: uncultured Bacteroidota bacterium (assembly GCA_903840505.1). Taxonomy (GTDB): domain Bacteria; phylum Bacteroidota; class Bacteroidia; order UBA4408; family UBA4408; genus CAIMGI01. The sequence goes on along the minus strand of CAIMGI010000139.1, from coordinate 5,372 downwards.
AGCTTTTGGCTTATCAGTTTGTCACATACTTTTCAGTTCACCGATACATATTTTAATAAGAGTAACCGGGTGGAAACTACCTTTAGGAATTATGAATTGACCTATTACGGTAAGGTTTTTTGTTTGGAAAGTTATTACCAAGATTATAAAAAGCTTTACTATGGAACAGGTACACAAAGTAACGTTGCAAATAGTACCCTAAACAATGATTTAGGTTATTTTCAAGTGGGACTTAAAACCTTTTTTATATTCAACGGTTCAAAATATTCTTACAATGCAGCCTTTAATCAATCAGCTTTTCAAATAAAGCCTGCAGGGTCATTTATGCTACTTACTTCAATCGATTATAATCAGCTAAAAGATAAAACTGGTTACTTGGCAAGCATTGATAGCAGCAATATTGCAAACTCGGCCATTTATGCCAATATAATAGGGTTAAACAGAAATACCCAAATCAACTTTAATCTGTTGCCCGGATATGCATATACCTTGGTGCATAAAAGTATATACTTAGCATTGGCGCAGTATGTTGGCTTAGGTTTACAAGCGCAGAATTACAAACAATTGAGTAAATCCAATTCGGCCTCAGGCTTTTGCTTGGCAAGCCGTTCGAAGTGTGCATTGGGTTACAATGGAAAAAAAATATATACAGGTGTTTACTTCAATTCAGACATTTCTAATTCCAGAACAAAAAATCGCTTTTCGACCTTTCAAAATAGGTATAATACAGGCGTTTTTTTAGGATTCAGGATCATCAAAGAAAAACAAAAAAAGTAGCTAAAAGGATATTAAATCCTATCTTTGCCGAAGCTTAAATATATGTGGAAACTGTTTCGTAAATCATCGCACAATCCGGGTGCAGAAATGTCTTTTTTAGATCATATTGAGGCCTTGCGTTGGCATTTGGTACGTTCTGTTTTAGCCATTGTAATTTTCGCCATCGTACTTTTTTGTTTTCGTGAATTTGTTTTTGACGATATTATTTTCGCCTCCAAACATACTGATTTTTGGACCTACAGAATGCTTTGTAAGCTTTCCGTAGCATTGAACCTGGAAGATGGATTGTGTGTTACCACCATTCCTTTTGAACTTATCAATACCAATTTGTCGGGGCAGTTTACAATGCATATTTGGGTTTCCTTGGTGGGAGGTTTTATTCTCGCATTACCTTATGTATTATGGGAATTATGGAGGTTTATTAAACCAGCTTTAAAGCAAACCGAAAAAAGTTATACTTCGGGAGTTGTGTTTTACAGTTCACTTCTTTTTATATGTGGGGTTTTGTTTGGCTATTATGCCATTGTTCCATTGTCGGTAAATTTTTTGGCAAGCTATCAAATCAGTGCCGATGTAAAAAATATGATTGAAATGGATTCCTTTATTTCTACCGTAACTACCCTTACACTTGCTGCAGGGCTTATTTTTGAATTGCCCATTGTAATTTATTTTTTAAGTAAAATAGGTTTAGTTACCGATACGTTTTTACGCAAATACCGTAAGCACTCGGTTGTGGTAATTTTAATTGTAGCAGCCGTAATTACACCATCTCCTGACGTTACATCGCAATTGATGGTTGCATTTCCCTTGTATCTTTTGTACGAAATAAGTATTTATGTTTCCGCTTATGTGGTGCGTAAAAAAAATATGGCATAAAATTTTTAATCCAAACAAATGAGCAATCAATTAGCCAATTTTAATGACTATAGAAGCAAAATGAACGAGCGCATTATGGCTTCCGATAATTTGGTGTTAAAGAGGTTGTTTAATCTCGATACCAATACCTATGCAGAAGGGGTGCTTCCTGTTAAAACGAAAGAAATGTTGGGATTGGTTGCCTCTATGGTGTTGCGTTGCGATGATTGTGTGAAATACCATTTAATAAAATGCAAGGATGAAAATGTAAGCAATGAAGAAGTATTTGAAGTGTTCGCCATTGCAAATATTGTGGGCGGAACGATTGTTATACCTCATTTACGAAGGGCTGTTGAATTTTGGGAAGAGATAAATAAAAACGAATAAAAAGAGACATATTTGCTATATTTACGACTGATTTTTAAGGAATGAAAAATAGGGTACTGATTTTATTATTGAGTTTTATTGGTATTTTGAATACTACTGTAGCCCAAACTACAAAGGTAACGGGGAAAGTTGTGGATGCCGATTCGCAAGAACCCCTTCCTTTTATTAACGTTATATTTAAAGGTTCTAAAATAGGAACAACTTCCGATTTTGATGGCAATTTTGCCATTACTGGTGCAGGAACTATAGATAGCTTGGTTTTTACCTATATCGGTTACCGTAAGAAAACGATTAAAATTAAGGTGGGACAATCTCAAAATATTACCGTTGGGATGAATATGAATACCGTAGACTTAAAGGAAGTTGTTATCAAACCTGGAGAAAATCCCGCACACGTAATTCTTAGAAAACTTATTAAAAATAAATACCGAAACGACAATGATAAATTGTTGGCCTATGAATTTGAATCCTACAACAAGATTGAATTCGATATAAATAATCTTAAACCCAAAACAACCGATCGCAAAATATTGAAACCATTCGATTTTGTTTTTTCAAATATTGATAGTACGAATAAAAATGAGAAGCCTTATTTGCCAATGTTTATGAGCGAATCGATTTCCAATTTTTATTTTAAAAACTCACCCAAATTTAAAAAGGAAGTTGTTAAGGCTTCCAAAATTGCAGGTGTTAAAAACAAAAGTATTACCAATGTAATGAGTCGTATGTACGAGCAGGTAAATATATACGACAACAATATGATTGTTTTTGGAAAATATTTTGTGAGTCCGATTTCAGATAATGGTTTGTTGTATTATAAATATTATTTGATTGACAGTCTTTATTTAGGTGATGTATGGTGTTATCACATACAGTTTAAGCCGAAAAGAAAGCAGGAGTTAACTTTCAATGGTAATATGTGGATCAGTGATACCACCTTCGCATTAAAGCGTATTGAAATGGGCATTGCCGAAGATGCCAATATTAACTTTATCAAAACATTTAGCGTAGTGCAGGAGTATGTAGAAATAGATAGCACCTGGATGCTCAGCAAAGATAAAATGGTGATTGATTTTGCACCGGTGGAAGTGAAAGGAACCACAGGTTTGTACGGACGTAAAACGACTTCCAATCGTAATTTTAAAATAAATAAACCACAGGCTGAAGATTTTTATTCGAAAACGGATAATATGATTGTGGAAGAAGGAGCCGATCAAAAGGACAAAGAGTTTTGGCAAGCAGCTCGCCACGATACACTCTCAAAGAATGAAGAGATGATTTATAAAATGGTGGATACAATACAAAAGGTACCTGCTTTTTTGATGTATAAAAAAATAATGGAAACGCTTTACAGCGGTTATTTTGTGAAAGGGAAGTTTGAATACGGTTTAATATTCAGCACCTACAGTTTTAACCAAATTGAAGGCAATCGTTTTAGGGTAGGGGGTAGAACAAGTAATGCATTTAGCAAGTGGATTGAATTTAATGGCTATACCGCTTACGGAACACTGGATAAGGAATTTAAATATGGAATAGGCTTCAGGGCAATGTTATCTAAAAAGCCAACGCGTCAGCAAATTGCCGCCAATTATAAAAATGATTATGAAATATTAGGTCAAAGCACAAATGCTTTTAGTCAGGATAATTTATTGGTTGCTTTGGCCCGAAGAACACCTTTGAATAACCTTACAAAGGTGGAACAGTATAGAACCTTTTATGACAAGGAATGGTTTCAAGGATACAATACGCGTGTAACACTTACACATCGAGTAATGACTCCTTTAGGTGGAACTGTTTATAGGTACTTTGACGATGTTCAAAACTTGAATTATATTCAAAACATTAAGTCATCAGAGATAAGTATTAATAATCGTTTTGCTTATGATGAAAAGTATGTAAATGGTGAGTTTGAACGCATCAGTTTAGGTACCCGTTATCCTATTTTTATTTTAAATTATACAGCAGGACTAAAAGGAGTATTGGGAAGCAATTACTCATATAACCGTCTTTCGTTTAGTTGCGATGACCGTATTCGCGTGAATCCTTTGGGTTATTTTGATTACCTGATTGAAGTTGGTAAAATATTTGGAACATTGCCTTATCCATTGTTGCAAATGCACGCTGGTAATGAAACCTATGTGTACGATTATTATTCATATAACTTAATGAATTACTTTGAGTTTGCCAGTGATCAATATGCATCGCTTACCTTTACACATCACTTTGACGGTTTGTTTTTGAACCATATTCCCATTATGCGTAAACTAAAATGGCGCGAGATAGCAATGGGAAAAACCGTTGTAGGAAGCATTTCGAATGCAAATCGTGAGCAACTTATTTTACCTTCCACATTGTATTCATTGAAGGACCCTTATGCTGAAGTAGGAGTTGGAATTGAAAATATTTTTAGAGTAATTCGTATAAATGCCATTTGGCGATTAACCCAACTCGACCATCCAAACATAACAAAGTTTGGTGTTCGTGTTACACTTCAATACGGTTTTTAAGATGAAATTACGTACAGAGAATTTAATTAAAAAGTATAAAAACAGAACCGTTGTTCAGGGTGTTTCTGTTGAAGTGAACCAAGGAGAAATTGTTGGATTGCTTGGTCCGAATGGTGCCGGAAAAACAACTACCTTTTATATGACTGTCGGCTTAATAAAACCGAATTCAGGTAAGATATATTTGGACGATAAAGATATTACCGATGAGCCAATGTATAGACGTGCACAGTTGGGTGTAGGTTATTTGGCACAAGAGGCTTCGGTGTTTCGAAAGTTAAGTGTAGAGGACAATATCAAAGCGGTACTTGAAATGACGAAACTTATCAAAGAAGAACAGAATGCTAAATTGGAAAGTTTGTTGAATGAATTTAGTTTGCAACACATAAGAACCAACAGGGGCGATTTATTATCGGGTGGAGAAAGAAGAAGAACAGAAATTGCTCGTTGTTTGGCTGTTAGTCCCAACTTTATTTTATTGGATGAACCTTTTGCAGGTGTCGACCCTATTGCGGTAGAAGATATTCAAAGCATCATAGCAAAATTGAAAGAGAAAAACATTGGCATTTTGATTACCGATCACAATGTGCACGAAACACTTACCATTACCGACCGTGCTTATTTACTTTTTGAAGGTAAAATTTTAAAAGCAGGCACTGCTGAAGAATTAGCAAATGACGAACAAGTTAGAAGGGTATACCTTGGAAAAAACTTTGAACTAAGGAAATAGAATAATTCTCTACAATTTATACAAGACTCCGTACTTCTCTTTTACATAGTCCATAAAGTGTGAGAAGTTTAGTTTCTCACCGCAAATCATCAAACACAATTCTTCGGCTGAATAATATT
>CAIMGI010000138.1 GCA_903840505.1 uncultured Bacteroidota bacterium | reverse complement strand
ATTCCCTGAACCTGCTTTAAAACATAACTGAGCATTTTTTGACCAAATAATTGCTTGACTATAATTCAATAAATAAGCATCGCATTTAGCTAGGTTATCATAAATTATTCCTGCCCTATCAATTCGGTTAATGGATTTATTCTCTTCAACTATTTTTTTTAACTGCAAACACTTCCTTTTAGCTCCAACATATTTTTTATCCAGGTAGCACAATGATAGCTGATGTTGAAACAAAAAATATTGCACCGTTGGAGATTTTGAAATTTTATATTCGCTAATTAATATGTTTAAATGCTTCCTTAATAGTTTTCCAAAAGTTTTTTTGTCGTGAACACTTGTTTTAAGTGACTTCATTTTCAAAATATTAAATAACTCGTTCGCCTTTCTAATCGAATACAGGCAGCTTTCAAAATGTGCAATTTCCTTTTCAAATTCAAAATATGCTGTCTCACCTTCCAACAATGAAGAATGGAATTTTTTCAGATATAATTGTTCAATAAGGATGGGATAAAATTCAAACTCAGTTGCTGAAGCAATTATTTCATCCCGTAATGTTCCTATCAAAGTTATTTTAGATTTTTTTGCAACTAGAAATTGTAACAAAGCCGACTTTTGATGAATTTCAATTTTCGCAATATCTATTTCATCAAATTCTTTTGTTTCCTTTTTAATAAAATAATTTAGCAATTCAAGAATGTCTGAAACAGCTCTTGTAATGATTCTCTGATAAGCACTTTCAGAGTTTGGTTTCTCTTTCTTATACAAGGCTTTTAAAACTTGTTCTTTAGTAGGAAGTTCATTTTGGGAAAGCAAAAAAACCACTAAATCATTAAGCATTTTTGCCCTATTGCTTTTTATAATTAATACAAGATTATTCCTTTCACAGTCTGTTAAAATCGCAAGTAATTCATAAATTTCTTTGTGTTGCATATAAATTTGATAGAAAACATTCGCATTCGCCAATAAAATTAAGCCTTTTGGCTACTTGTCGCAAAAGTATGCAAAATGTCCCCAAATTACGAATGAAGTTTGTCTCTATTTGTACGGAACCAAACTATATACAAATATGAAAACAAAATCTATCATCAAAATAGGAGTATTCTTCATCTCCCTTTCCTTTCTATCATTTAAACCAATCAATTCCGTTTCAGCACAAAACCAATCGTCAAGTTTAGCTGAAACAATGTGCCAATTATCAGCGGAAGATGGTTGTTCGATGAATTATGTGCCAGTTGTTTATAGCTATTTAGTCAGCAATGGTTATAATACAACAAATATACAAATGCCTGACTGCGATAATGCCTGGGCACAAACAGTTAAAAATTCTGTAAGTTATACCACTCACATTTACTTAACGAGTGGGATAGTTACAGGACACGAAGATTTTATGAATTAAATATTTAATACAATGCATTTGAAACTAAATACTAAAGACCTATATTTGTTAAAGAAAGAGAGGTGCTTGCCATAACTAACACCTAACTAACCTTCCTCAAATAGATTTTGAGCAAGGGTTTTTTTAAAAAAAATCAATATAAACAATTTAACCTTTATTAATTGAATAAATCCTTTTACATATCCTTTTTAATTGCCTTTGTAGCTACATCGACTTGTATTGCGCAGCAAAATTTAGTACTCAACCCGAGTTTTGAGGATACAATTTCTTGTCCTTTCGGACCAGGTGAAGTTATCAAATCTAACAATTGGGCTAGCTATCGAGGCTCTCCTGATTATATGAATAGTTGTAATTCTGATATGGTATCGGTTCCCAATAATTGGGGAGGGTATCAACAAGCTGCGAGCGGAAATGCATACGCAGCATTTGCCACTTATGAAACAAAGATCATTAATAATAATACTAGAGAATTTGTTGGGGGCAAACTATATTCGCCTTTAACTATTGGAACCAAATACTTCGTTTCGTTTAAAGTGGCTTTAAGTTTAGATGTTGATCTCCAGGCAAATTGTGCTTCCAGTAAATTAGGTGCGGCTTTCTCAACAGTGCCGCACAATGAGTTTAATCCAGCGCCTATAAACAATGACCCTCAAGTATATACCAACGCAATAATAACTGACACATTAAATTGGACTAGAATATTCGGTTCTTTTGTTTCCGATTCTGTTTATCAATATGTAATGATTGGGAATTTTTTTGACGACAACAATACTGATACATTAATTTTAGATGGTGACACATGGTGTAATGCATCTTACTATTTCCTTGATGATATTTGTGTAAGTACAGATTCTTTATATACTGCACAATATAACTATGTAGGTGTGGATGTAGGAAGAATAGAAAGTTGTTTCAAAATATACCCTAATCCTGCAAGTTATCTTACCACAATAGAAAACCCCTTCCATGAGCCTTACAGCTTAAAAGTGATGAATGGACTTGGACAAACCTTATTAGAGATAGCAAAAATTGAAGATCAAAAATTTCAATTGGATATAAGTAGTTTAGAAAATGGATTACTGCATTTAGTCATTCAGAACAAAAACAAGCAAATAAATTGTAAACTAATAAAAATAGCTAACTAAAATTTGCTTATTTATTAAGGATTCAGAACAAGGTATTTTAAAGGATTTATACAATTAGTAAGGTAATTAAACCTCACTAATTATGAAAAAAATAATTTTATTTACTATCGCATTTTCATTAATGGCGATACTGAAAACGAATGCTCAATCTTCAACTGCTGGAATAGGAGGAAACAATTATGGCGCTGCAAAATATCTTGGGTATGTAACTGGTTTCCCAGGCAATTTAGATTTTCACACCGCTAATGCAGGTGGAGCGCCCTTAATGCGCTTGCAAAACTCCAATGGCTTTTTAGGAATTGGTTTAACATCACCTGGTTATCGTTTAGATGTGCAGGATAACATCAATATAAATCCAAACTCCGGTGTGGCCTACTACCGTATAGGAGGCAACTCTGTTTTGCACGTGTTTGGCACATTGAATACCTGTGTAGGCGAAAACAATGGTCTTGGATTAAGTACAGGTACATCAAATTCCTTTTTGGGCAACTCGGCTGGTACATCCAATACATCCGGCAGCCAGAATGTTTTTCTGGGTATGTCGGCAGGCAGCGCAAACATAAGCAATGATGACAATACTTTTGTAGGTACATATGCCGGTCAAAATAGTACTGCCAATGAAAATACTTTTATAGGTTCCTATGCAGGCTCTACAAACACAACAGGGAGTAACAATACTTTTACTGGTTTTAAGTCTGGTTGGGTAAATACCACAGGTTACCGCAATTCATTTTTGGGTAACCAAACAGGTTATTCAAATACTACAGGTCGTCAAAACACCTTTACCGGTTACCAAGCTGGTTATACAAATACAAGTGGAGTTCAAAACACCTTTACTGGTGATAAATCCGGAGAGCTTAATACTACCGGTAGCTACAATTCATTTTATGGAGACCTATCGGGAAATACAAATACAACCGGGCAACAAAATTCTTTTGTAGGTCACCACGCAGGTGCAAACAACACAACAGGTTCTTACAATTGTTATATGGGATCCCATACTGCATTTGCAGGAGTTAACAGCACAGGTTGGCGCAATAACTATATTGGAGCGGAAGCAGGTCCACAAGAAAGAACCGGTAATGATAATCAGTTTATGGGATTTAGGGCAGGTTGGAACAATATAGCTGGCAGTAGAAATGTATTGATTGGAACAAAAAGTGGTGATACCTTAACCGATGATGATAACGTTTTTATTGGATACAGATCGGGCTTTTACCAGATAACAGGTAATTATAACACTTACATTGGTACAAATTGTGCCGATAATAGCAACGTAACAGGATTTACAAATGCGGCTGCCTTTGGTTACAATGCAGTACCCCGCAACAGTAACCATATGATATTGGGCGATAACAATGTAAATGTTGGTATCGGTTTATCAAATGATGCAACCGGTCCGCGCGATAAATTAGAGATAAAAGGCGCTGCAGTAACATCCGGTTTACAGTTTACACAAATTAATGCCGGAACTACGCCTACTGCCAATCCGGGAGCAGGGGTACTTGCATTAGATGCCAATGGAAAAGTGATTTATGTGCCCGATGTTGCTTCTTCAGGAGCAATCCAAACGTGTAGCACCAATCTTCCAATTGCCAACGACTTGGAAATTGATATGGGTACTACGAGTACTAAAAATTTTATTTTTAGGGATTACAATTCTAATGCAACCAGTAAAGTAGGAATTGGAATTAACAGTTGCAGTCCATCGGCTAAGTTACACGTATACCAACAATCGGGTGCTACAAACACCATTGGTACATTGCTTGAAAACAATGATGCAGCAACTTCATCGAATGATGTTATTGCACTAAAAGTATTGGAATCAGCAACTTCCACTTCAGGAAGACGCATTGCAGGGTGGTTTGAAGTAGATAGGGCTGGTGTATGTACTACTCCTAAATTTTCCATTTATGTACCTGATTGCAGCGGATACATTTCTTTAGGTTATTCAACGCCCACTGTGGCAGGAAGTAGTTTGCTAAGTGTTAATGGAGACATTACAGCTGCTGGTGTTATGTTTGCAACTGGGTTCACAGTAGTGTCTGACAACCGTTATAAGAAGAACATAATATCCATTAGAAAAGACAGTGCCTTAGCCAAAGTACGCGCATTAAATGGTGTTTATTATGACTGGGATATTGTCAATAACCCTGGTCATAATTTTGAAGCCTCTCACCAAGTTGGATTTATAGCTCAACAAGTAGCATCAATATTGCCTGAAGCTGTCAGAATAGATTCAAATGGGTATTATGGTGTAGAATATATGAAGATCATCCCATTGCTTACAAATGCAATAAACCAACTGGATTCTTTGAATACAGTTAAAGATGCCACCATTTCTAACCTGGAAAACAGACTTACTGCTTTGGAACAAATTGTGAATGGCTGCTGTAATATGAATGGTGGTGAAGGTGGAATGAGGAGTAACCCAAACAATAATAACTTCAGAGGCAATGTAACGCAAACTGAAATAGAATTGGTAAACACCAATACAATTATACTTAATCAAAATGTTCCAAATCCATTTGAAGAAAAAACTGTGATTGGTTACTATATACCAGAGAGTGTGAAAGAAGCACAAATATTATTTTACAATGAACTGGGTGTAGTGCTTAAAACAGTTGACATTAGAGAAAAAGGGAAAGGTCAAGTTACTGTGTATGCAAGTAACCTAAGCAGTGGTATTTATACCTATACACTTCTTGCTGATGGGAAAGTGATAGATACTAAAAAGATGGTATGCACTAAATAAATTTAATTAGACAATAATTTTGAATTTAAAGGAAGGTTAGAAAAATTCGAAGCCTTCCTTTTTATTTTTTATCATTACTTGAATGGTTAAAAAAAGATTGCCACGGGCGAAAAGCCCTCGCAATGACGATATCACTTAAAACCTCTTCTTACACCAAGAATAATAATTTGTTTTTTGTTCTTCAAAAGCCTCCGCAACTTTATGAATACTATATTGTTTGTAGTATAATTCTTTGTTATTTTCAACAAGCAGTGTGCTTTGTATTTTATCTTTTACAACGGTTAATTGTATGCTTTTTTCGGCAGCAAAATAGTTGCACCATTCAGCCAAATTATTTATTACCTCAATTCCATTAATGGCTACTACTCTATCGCCTACTGCCAAACCTGCTTTATCGGCAACAGAGTTAGGGTAAATAGCAATTACACCCGTTTGGTTATTTTGCTCCAGCACTTTAAAACCAAGATAGGAAGCATTGTACAAGAGTGTTGGTTTGATGGAGAGTGTAAGTCCAAGGTATGCCAGAGAAGATTTCAATAATTCTTCCAGCGATTTTGTACCGTAAACATAGGAAGCAAAAAAGTCTTTCCAACTATTGCCTGTAAGGCTTTCAATTATTTGTTGGTAATCGTTATCAGTATAACCTCTTCCTTGCTTCGCAAAATCGAAATATAAGCTTCGCATCACATCGTCAAGCGATTTTGCATTGTTTGTTTGTTTACGGATAGTAACATCTGTAATAAAGGCAAGCAAACAACCTTCAGTATAAATAGAAACTTTTCTGTTGGGAACACCCGGTGTGTAGCCGTCCAACCAAGTATCAAAGGAAGAATCGGCAACCGATAAATTAAAACGCCCGAAATTATCAAAGTGCTTTTGCAATTGCTCATTAAACGTATCGGCATATTCTTGCTCATTAAAAACTCCCGAACGGTACAATAAATAATCACCATAATAGGTGGTTAATCCTTCGCATACATAACCCAAGCGACTGTAATTTTCTTTGCTGAAATCGTAAGGATACATTTCGGCAGGACGAATGGATTTTATATTCCACACGTGAAAAAATTCGTGGCTGCTTACACCTAATAAATCGAGATAAGCATCACCTTTCATTATATTGTAAGATGGTCCGAGTGCAATAACAGTAGACGTTACGTGCTCCACACCGTGATGAAATTTATAGGGCAGTACTTGAAATAGAAAATGGTATTCCGTTGTTGGAAATTCCTTCATCATCATAAACTGCTCGTTTACGAAAATAAAAAAGTCGCGAATCAGCTTTGAAAAATCTGGCTTGCATTCACCTTGAAACCAAAGGTTCACTTCTACTCCATCCATCACAAATTTATTTCGCTTCAGTGTATCACTTGCTATGAAAGGTGTATCGGCAAGCTCATCAAAACTTTTAGTCTGAAAACTGTGCTCTGATATTTTTTTTGCACCAATAGCAAGTTTGTAATTTTCAGGCACATTCAATTCAACAACACATTCTTCGTTCATCCTGTTGGGCACATACATAAAGCAATTAACAGGGTTTATGTACAATTGTGTGGTATCTAAATAGGATGAACCGGCATTTAATTCGGCTGCATAATAGGTATACTTAATTATTATTTCGGCAGCTTTTGCTGTTTGTATACTCCACGAATCTTTGTTTATTTTTTTAAATGCAAGTGCATTTCCCTTGCCATCAAATGCTTCCCACTTTTGTATGTTCTTTGCAAAATTTCCTAATTCGTATCGGCCGGGACGCCAAGCAGGTAAATTAACTTGTATTTGTTCCTCTGTATTGTTTGATATTTTATATTCTATTGCAATGGAATGTCGGTGAGCATCATCGCAGGATACAGTGTATTTCATAAAACAGAGGAATTTGTTTAGAGCGAATTTACTTTTACGTTCGCCTTTTTACTTGCTTTAATCATACTCACAAAATCATCGAACAAATAACGCGCATCCAATGGTCCCGGTGAAGCTTCGGGGTGGTATTGCACACAAAAAACAGGTTTGTCTTTTAAGCGCAAGCCTTCAATGGTGCCATCATTTAAGTTGATGTGTGTTACTTCAATGTTGGCATTTAGTTTTATTGCCTTTTCATCTACTGCAAAACCATGATTTTGCGATGTTATCTCACATTTACCGGTAATGATATTTTTAACAGGGTGATTGATACCCCTGTGTCCGTTGTGCATTTTATAGGTTGGTATTCCGCAGGTTTCTGCAATGATTTGGTGCCCTAAGCATATACCAAAAACAGGTTTACCGGAGTCCATAAGTTGCTTTACCGTTTCATTTACAAAAGGCATTGCTGATGGATCGCCCGGACCATTGGAAAGAAAATAACCATCGGGATTAAAACCTTTTAAATCACTGTAGGAAGCGTTATACGGAAATATTTTTACATAACAGCCTCGCTCAGCCATACAACGCAAAATATTTTTCTTTATGCCAAAGTCTAAAGCCGATACTTTGTGTTCAGCATCGGGATTACCTACAAAATAAGGTTCTTTGCAGGATACTTTTGACGAAAGCTCCAATCCTTCCATCGAAGGCACCTTTGCCAATTCCTTCTTCAATTGTTCAATGTCCAATATTTCGGATGATACAATGGCATTCATTGCACCTTTGCTGCGAATATGCCTCACAACAGAGCGTGTATCCACATCCGATATACCCACCATATTTTGGCTTAAGAAATAATCATTTAAAGAAGCATCTCCTCTTTTACGGGAAAAGGTATCGCTAAAACTTTTGCAGATCAAACCTGAAATTTTCATTCCATCACTTTCCACTTCATCCTTGTTAACGCCATAATTACCAATGTGTGTATTCGCCATTACCATTAATTGTCCGTAATAAGATGGATCGGTAAATATTTCTTGGTAACCGGTCATCCCCGTATTGAAACAAATTTCGCCTGTGGCTGTTCCTATTTTACCTACGGCCTTGCCATTAAAAACGGTTCCATCTTGCAACAATAATACAGCGGGCTTTCTTTCAGTATATTTCATTTATGTAGGTAAAATAAAAAAGGATAAAGCAAAAATACTTTATCCTTTTTTAAAATTAAACGTTGTTTAAAACTTTTTTATTCTTCAGTCTTATCATCAGCTTTCTTTTTTGCCTTTGGTTTAGCTGCAGCTTTTGGCTTCGCTTCCTTTTTTGTTTTTGTTTCTTCAACAATAGTAGCATCGGCATCAGCAGTGGTTGCTTTTTTAGCACCTCTTGAACGTCTTGTAGCTTTTTTCTCTTCCGGTTTAGAAGCAACTTCCGATGTTAAGAATTCGTTGTAATCAACCAATTCAATAAAACACATTTCGGCATTGTCACCTAAACGGTTACCAGTTTTTAATATTCTAGTATATCCTCCAGGTCGTGTTGCAACCTTTACAGCTATATCTCTAAACAATTCAGCAACAGCTTCCTTTTGTTTCAAGTAACTAAATACTATCCTTCTGTTGTGTGTTGAATCGCTTTTTGATTTAGTTATCAAAGGCTCAACGTATGTACGCAATGACTTTGCTTTCGCAACAGTAGTTGTAATTTTCTTATGCAATATCAATGAACAAGCCATATTCGACAACATCGCTTTTCTGTGCGAAGTTGTTCTGCCTAAGTGATTGAATTTTTTTCCGTGTCTCATTTTATTAATTTGATAATTCGATAATTTGATAATTTGAAAATTAAATCATTTCCAAATTGCCTCATTTTCAAATTGATTTAGTCTTTATCTAATTTATATTTTGCCAAATTCATTCCAAATGTTAGGCTTTTTGCGTGAACAAGATCCTCTAATTCAGTAAGTGATTTTTTACCGAAATTACGGAACTTCAATAGGTCGTTTTTGTTAAAAGAAACCAATTCAGCCAATGTTTCAACATCTGCAGCTTTCAAGCAATTAAGTGCTCTAACAGAAAGATCCATATCGGCTAATTTTGTTTTAAGCAATTGACGCATATGCAATGATGTTTCATCAAACTCTTCGCTTGCTGCTTTTTCATCGCTATCCAATGTGATTTTCTCATCAGAAAACAACATAAAGTGGTGAATCAATATTTTAGCTGCTTCTTTCAATGCATCTTTAGGATGTATAGAACCATCAGTAACTATATCAAATATTAATTTTTCGTAATCCGTTTTTTGCTCAACACGATAATTTTCAACGCTGTATTTTACGTTTTTAATTGGCGTATAAATAGCATCGATAGGAATAACACCAACAGCTGCACTGCTTGGCTTGTTTTCTTCTGCAGAAACATATCCTCTGCCTTTATCGATTGTTAAATCAATTTTTATTTTAGCTGATGGCTCTAGGTTACAAATCACTAACTCAGGGTTAAGAACTTGAAAACCACTGGTAGCTTTACCAATATCACCTGCAGTAAAAGTAGTTTTACCCGTTACAGTAAGCGATAATCTTTCGTTGTTCATTCCTTCAATTTGACGCTTAAAACGAACTTGTTTCAAGTTCAAAATTATCTCTGTAACATCTTCTACAACACCTTTTATTGTTGAGAATTCGTGATCAACACCTTCAATTTTAATTGTATTAATTGCATAACCTTCAAGAGACGATAACAAAATTCTTCTCAAAGCGTTACCTATGGTAATTCCATAACCCGGCTCTAAAGGACGGAACTCAAACTGACCTTCTTTTTCAGTAGAATTTACCATTACAACCTTGTCTGGTTTTTGAAATGCTAGTATTGCCATTTTATATAATTTATTTAGTTAATTATTTACTACTTGTTACGCTAATTACTATCTTGAATACAATTCGACAATTAGTTGTTCTTTGATATTTTCAGGAACTTGAGAACGCTCAGGAGCCGAAATAAAAGAACCCGACATTGTATCGTTATTCCACTCTAACCAAGGAAAAGCATTGTAGTTACTTGAAAGTGAACGTGTAATTATTTCCAATGATTTTGATTTTTCACGAATCGCAATTTTGTCACCTGGTTTTAAGTGATAAGATGGAACGTTTACTACTTTTCCGTTTACCGTAATGTGACGGTGAGAAACCAATTGACGAGCACCACTGCGTTTAGGAGATATTCCTAAGCGGTATACTACGTTATCTAAACGCGATTCAATTAATTGAATTAACACCTCACCTGTTACACCGTGTGCACGAGAAGCTCTTTCGAAAGTATTCGCAAATTGTTTTTCTAAAATACCATAAGTATATTTAGCTTTTTGCTTTTCTTGCAATTGAACTGCGTATTCAGATTGCTTCATTCTCTTCTTAGACAAACCGTGTTGTCCGGGAGGATAATTCTTCTTTTCTAGTACTTTATCCGGTCCAAAGATTGGTTCTTTAAACTTTCTTGCAATTCTGGATTTTGGTCCTGTATATCTTGCCATTTTGTATGATTATAATGTAATAAAATATTATTATTAAAAATTAAACACGTCTTCTTTTTGGCGGACGACAACCGTTGTGTGGCATTGGAGTAACATCAATAATCTCAGTTACTTCAATTCCTGTAGTTGATAAGGAACGAATAGAAGAATCACGTCCGGCACCTGGTCCTTTGATGTATACTTTTACTCTTCTAAGTCCTAAATCAAATGCTACCTTACCACAGTCGGCTGCTGCCAATTGTGCTGCATAAGGCGTATTTTTCTTAGAACCCTTGAACCCCATTTTTCCTGCAGATGCCCAAGAAATAACATCGCCATTCATATTGGTTAATGAAATAATGATGTTGTTAAAAGATGCATTGATATGAGCTTCACCGATAGCCTCTACCTTTACTACTCTTTTTTTGGTTGCTTTTGCTTTACCTGCTGGCGCTGTTGCTTGTTTTGCCATTTTTATTTATTCAGTTTATATAATTTCTATTTACTATTTAGTTGCAATCTTTTTGTTTGCAACCGTTTTCTTTTTACCTTTTCTTGTACGGGCATTGTTTTTTGTAGTTTGACCACGAACAGGTAATCCAACTCTGTGTCTGATTCCTCTGTATGAGCCAATATCCATTAAACGTTTAATGCTCAACTGAACTTCAGAACGCAATGAACCTTCAACTTTCATTTCACTGATGATGTTACGAATTTTACCCAATTGATCATCGTTCCAATCTTGAACTTTAATATTGAAATCAATTTCTGCTTTCCTTAATATTTTTTGAGCGGAGCTTCTTCCAATACCGAAGATGTAGGTTAGACCTATTTCTCCTCTTTTGTTTCTTGGTATGTCAATACCTGCAATTCTTGCCATTTATTTTTGTTTTTATTTTTACTATAAATAATTACCCTTGACGTTGTTTGTACTTAGGGTTCTTTTTGTTTAT
>CAIMGI010000137.1 GCA_903840505.1 uncultured Bacteroidota bacterium | reverse complement strand
GCCCATTTGCTTTTTAATATAATTAGCTTAACTGAAATAAATCGGTAATCCCTATTGTTCTTTCGCAAGTGAACCCTTCAGCATATTCAACATTAATATCTCTACCAAAGGCCATCATCTTTGATTTGACAAAATCAAGGAAGTTTTTTGACGATATTGGAGATTCGGGTTCTTTTGAATTTGCATCATAAAATTGTGAAGAGAATGCTTTAATTGCTTCCATCTTAGTATCTACAAATGGCGAAACGTCAATTACAAAATCGGGTTTTATATAACGATACTGTATGTAATGATAAACAGCTGATGGACGCCAAGACTCTTGCAATTTACCATCTTGAAATGTTTCAATTTTTCTTAAGCCTGAGTAGAAGCAAGCTTCCGAAACCAGTTGCGAAGCACGCCCGTGATCGGGATGCCTATCTGAAACTGCATTACACAATACTACCCTTGGTTTGTATTGACGTATTTTTTTAATTATTTGTAATTGATGCTCCTTATCATTCTGAAAAAAACCATCTGCCATCGATAAGTTCTCTCTAAGTGAAACCCCTAAAATACTTGCCGCCTTTGCCGCTTCTTTCAATCTCAATTCGGCAGAACCTCTTGTACCCAACTCACCTTGAGTAAGGTCGATTATACCGGCTGTATAACCTAACTTAATTTGCTTTAAAAGAGTTCCTGAACACGATAAATCTACATCATCGGGATGCGCCCCAAAAGCTAGAATATCTAATTTAATTTCCGACATTTTTTTACTTGGCTTCAATCCATTTTATAATTCTATCACTTCCCGGTTTTTCTACCGAATAAGCAACATCTACTACATTTCCATTTTCATCAATTAAATACTTTTGAAAATTCCATTTTACCGATCCATCCACTTTTCCATTTTGATCCTTATTGGTTAACCAGCTGTACAAAGGATTAATATCATCACCTTTTACCGATATTTTTTCCATCATTGGAAAAGTTACTCCATAGTGCTTTTTACAAAAAGATTGTATTTCTACATTCGTTCCTGGTTCTTGCGCACCAAAATTGTTGGCAGGAAATCCAATGACAACAAAATTCTTGTCCTTAAATAAGGTATACAACTTCTGCAAATCTTCATACTGAGCAGTAAAACCGCACTCAGAAGCAGTATTCACCACCATTACTTTTTTGCCTTTAAGAGAAAGCATATCGAAAGGCTTCCCGTCAATAGCATTTACTTTAAAATCGTATAATGTTTTCATAGTCGTTTGGGCATTGGTAGTTATATGTAACATACAGACTACAAGAGCAGTTAAAACAATTTTCATTTTTCGTTATTATATTGAACCCAAAGGTAATAATTAAATGTTTAAGGAAGCGAGATAACATAACAGTGTTAATTTGTACTTTTGCATTTTATTTAATGAAACTTATACACGAAATAAAGCACCTGATTCACAAAGAATTCCTGTTGGAGTTCCGACAGAAATATGCTTTTGCGGGAGTATTATTATATGTTTTTTCAACTGTTTTTATTTGCTATCTTTCTTTTAAAAAGATACTTGTTCCGGCAAATTGGAATGCACTTTTTTGGATTATCGTTCTATTCGCAGCCATAAATGCAATAGCAAAAAGCTTTTTACAGGAAAATAAAGGGCGACAACTGTATTACTACACCTTGCATTCACCAGTTGCCGTAATTGTTTCCAAAATAATCTATAATTCGATATTAATGCTTGCCCTCTCCTTTTTGTGCTTTTTTTGTTACGGACTATTAATCAAAAATAATGTACAAGATATCCCCTTTTTCATACTGAATATTGCATTGGGTAGTCTCGGATTCGCTTCTGTACTAACGATGGTGTCGGCTATTGCCTCCAAAACGAATAATAATTTCAGTTTAATGGCTATACTCAGTTTCCCTATGCTGGTACCAATGCTTATTACATTAATAAAAACATCAAAATACAGCGTTGACGGATTAGACCGCAGCTTAAGCTACCCCTATTTTGGCGTTTTACTACTTATAAATGTGCTTATAATAGTGCTCTCGGTTGTATTATTTCCTTACCTTTGGCGCGAATAAAATTAGGATGAAAAAAAATTGGTGGAAAATAGCTGCTGTGGTTTTAGTACTCTATTCCATTATTGCAGGTTTCCTATTAAAAGTGCCTGTATTGCCTATACTTCACGAAACTATCCGGAATCTCTATTTTCACGTTACAATGTGGTTTTCGATGATTATTTTACTTTTTGTTTCGGTTTGGAACAGTGTAAGATATCTTTCCGGTTTTAATAGTAAATACGATATAGTAGCGAAGGAAGCCGTACATATTTCCATTGTATTTGGTTTATGCGGACTAGCAACAGGTATGCTTTGGGCAAACTATACTTGGGGTGAACCTTGGCCAAACGACCCGAAATTAAACGGAGTAGCCATTGCTATGTTATTTTACTTTGCCTATTTGGTGTTGCGAAACTCGATTGACGAAGAACAAAAAAGAGCAAGGATTGCCGCCATTTATAACATTTTTGCCTTTGTGATGTTTATTGTATTCACAATGATATTACCCCGAATGACGGATTCATTGCACCCCGGAAACGGTGGCAACCCCGGCTTTGGTAAATATGAGGATATTGATAACAATATGCGTATGGTGTTTTATCCTGCCATAATTGGTTGGACCCTCATTGGAACTTGGATAATGCAATTAGGAATACGCTACCATAAACTGAATACTATCATTCATTCAAACAAAAACTAAATGAATAAATATAAAATAACATTCCTTACAACAATACTGGGCTTGTTAAGTGCAGTTGCATATTCACAGGAAGCACAACAACAGGTAGAAATGGCTGATGCCATGAGACAATCGGGCAAAATATATGTAGTTGTAGCAGTATTATGCATTGTATTTTTAGGCATAGTTGCATACCTTATTAGTATTGATAGAAAAGTTAGTAGATTGGAAAGTAAAATGAAAGATAACAAATGAAAAAGATACACATTGTCGTTATAGTTGTTATTGCAGTAGCCATAGCAGCAATTATGTCTACCGTTGCCGATTCGAGCACCTACGCTTCCTTTACAGTAGCACAAAACAATGCAGGAGAAGAATACCACGTTGTTGGGAAGTTAAACAAAGAAAAGGAGATGATATACAATCCTGAAGTGAATGCAAACCTCTTCAGTTTTTATTTGGAAGACAACGAAGGGAAAGAATTGAAAGTAAATTACAAAGGCACAAAACCTCAAGATTTTGAACGCTCCGAACAAATAGTGATTTGCGGAAAAATAGTTGGAAATGAATTTGAAGCCAACAAAATTTTAATGAAATGCCCTTCTAAATATAATACAGGACAAGCCGGTGAATTACCAGGCAATACTGCCAAACCCTAAAAGTAGAATTCTAAAACAATGAACATACAATACGTTGGAGAGCATTTGCTTATAGGAAATATTGGAAACTTGTTCATTGTAATATCTTTTGTTGCTGCCATACTTTCAGCAATGGGGTATTATTTTTCCGCGCAAAATAAACTTCCAAGTGATTCATGGCAAAACATAGGTAGAATTGCTTTTAGAATCCATTCACTTTCTGTATTGGGAATTATAGGAACCTTGTTTATTATCATATTCAATCATTATTTTGAATACCAATATGCTTGGCAGCATTCTTCAAAAGCACTTCCTGTACGTTATATACTTTCCTGCTTTTGGGAAGGTCAGGAAGGAAGTTTTTTACTGTGGACCTTTTGGCACATTGTGCTGGGAAATATATTAATACGTTATTCAGGCGAATGGGAATCGTCTGTTATGACCGTTGTTTCGGTAGTGCAAATTTTCCTTTCTTCTATGCTACTTGGCATTTATATTTTCGGTTACAAATTAGGAAGCAATCCTTTTTTATTATTGCGTGAACATCTCGATTATGCAAATTTACCTTTTGTAAAAATCTCAAACTATTTAGAGACATTAGACGGAAGAGGCTTAAATCCACTGCTTCAAAATTACTGGATGACCATTCATCCACCTACTCTTTTCCTTGGCTTTGCATCCACCTTGGTTCCTTTTGCATACGCAATAGCAGGACTATGGCAAAAAAAATACACCGAATGGTTAAAGCCTGCCTTGCCTTGGACATTTTTTGGCGTAATGATACTCGGAACGGGAATTTTAATGGGCGGTGCTTGGGCTTACGAAGCACTTAGTTTTGGTGGATTCTGGGCTTGGGACCCGGTAGAAAATGCATCCTTGGTTCCTTGGCTAACTTTTGTAGGAGGTGCACACGTAATGGTGATTTATAAAAACAAAGGGCAATCTTTGGTAACTACTTTTTTCCTCATATTCCTGACTTTTATTTTTATTCTTTATTCTACATTTCTTACCCGTAGCGGCATATTGGGCGACACCTCCGTGCACGCATTTACCGATTTAGGTATGAGTGGACAATTATTGGTTTACTTGTTATTTTTTGTTTTTGTCTCTGCATTTTTGCTTGTAAAACATTACAAACATTTGCCAAAAGAAAAAGATGAAGACAATATCACATCACGCGAATTCTGGATGTTTATTGGTGCTTTGGTATTGCTTATATCCGCCTTTCAAATTATCTTCACTACTTCCATTCCTGTAATAAATAAAGTATTTGGCAGCAACCTTGCCCCTCCTTTAAACCCTATTCAACACTACAATTCGTGGCAAGTACCTTTTGCCATTATTATTTCTTGCTTAATCGCAATTGGTCAATATTTCAATTATAAAGCCACCGATACCAAAAAGTTTTTGAGCCGATTGCTCATCTCCATTTTAGTAAGCATTGTAATTTCAGTTATAATAATGCTAAGCTTCAATACTTTTAACGGTTACTTTATTGCTCTATGCTTCACATCTGTTTTTGCAATTCTTGCCAACCTAAATTATCTATTTAGAATATTAAAAGGAAACATAAAAAAAGCCGGACCATCTATTGCACACATAGGTTTTGGAATGATTTTGTTGGGTTCACTTATTTCAACCTCTCAAAGCGAAACCATTTCCATAAATACTTCTTCGGTTGATGTTTCAAAATTGGGTAAGGATTTTAGCAATAATGATAACTTATTGCTTTCATTGAACGATACCCTTAAAATGGGTAAGTATTTTGTAACGTATAAAGGCAAAAAGAAAGAAGGCATCAATGTGTATTATGCTATCGACTATCTGGAGAAAGACGTTAACGGCAAATACAAACTTAGCTTTACACTAAACCCCTTGGTACAAACAAACCCACGTATGGGTAATATTGCCGAACCGGATACACGACACTTTTTACAGAAAGATATTTATACTCACGTAACCTATGCTGAGCTAGAAGAAGAAAATGAAGAGAGCAGTAATGAATTTGTAGAAAAAAACACACAATCATTACAAATTGGTGATTCACTTTTTGCAACAAACAGCATCGTAGTATTGGAAAGTTTACTGAAAGATGTTGACAGAAAAAAATACAATTTAAATGATTCCGACATTGTAGTTGCGGCTCATTTAAGAATTACCGATATCAACAACAAAACCTATTTTGCAGACCCTTTATATGTTATAGATGACAATTATGTAAGTCCACTTGATGCAAAAGTAGAAGCATTGGGGTTAAAATTTTCTTTCACAAAAATTGACATCCAAACAGGAAAAGTTGAAATTAAATTATTTGAAAAGAAATCGAATAAAAAGGAATTCATTGTAATGAAAGCAATCATATTTCCAGGCATAAACATCTTGTGGTTGGGTTGCTTTTTAATGATAATAGGTAGCATCGTTGCTATCGTTAACCGCCTTCGAGCACGTAATTAATTTCTCTGAAATGAGCCAAAAAGCAGTACTTGTAGGCGCAGGCAATGTTGCTACTCAATTGGGCTTAACGATGAGCAAAGCAGGATATTCCATTGGAATGGTGATTAGCAAAACAAGCAAATCGTCTGCTTTACTTGCTAAAAAATTAAAGTGCCGTCACTCTACAAATTTAAATGATATCCCTTTTGATACAGAAATTATAATTATTGCAGTAAATGATGATGCCATTGAACAAGTGGCAAAAAAAATAAAACACAAGAATGCACTTGTAATACATACATCTGGTACAACTGAAATTGGGGTCTTAAAAAAAACATTTGAAAATTGTGGTGTATTATACCCATTGCAAACCTTTAGTAAAGACATTGCTATTGATTTAACATCTACTCCCATCTTAATTGAAGGAAATACTAAAAAGAATACTGCAACACTTACAGCTTTTGCTAAAAACATTTCCCAACATATTGTTTTTTCCGATTCAAAGAAAAGAAAAGAGATACACCTTGCTGCTGTATTTGCTTGTAACTTTTCGAACTATATGTACAGCATCGCGAATACAATTCTAAAAAAGCAAAAACTGGATATTAGCATACTCTCTCCACTTATTGAAGAAACTACAAAAAAAGCGTTGAAAGGCAATCCTGAATTGCAACAAACTGGTCCTGCAAAAAGAAACGATAAAATCACCCTAAAAATCCACCTCGATTTATTGAAAAAGAACAAAGATTATCAACATATTTACAAAATGCTTTCACTGTCCATTGTAAAAAAATACAAGAAATGAAAAAACAATTATCTCTCATACTAATTATTGCAACAATTTGTTCTTCCACTGTTGCATTTGCACAGCACAAAACAAAAAGCTATTTGTACGATGAAGGAGCAATGCCTCGTGAACACAATGTAGATTTTGAACGTATGCGTTTAGAGGTTGCTTTTGAACCTGAAAAAGGATTGGTAAAGGGAAAAATTACACACTTTTTTACTCCATTACGTGCTAAAGTGGATACCATCTTTTTAGATGGACCTGGTATTGTTATAAAAGAAGCGAAGTTGAATGGTAGAAACATAAAGTTTAAAACATACGAAACTGGCACTACATTTTTTACCGACAAATCACTCGTTTGGGGTGAGAAAGACAGTTTATCGATTACTTACGAAGCCTATCCGCGCAGAGGAATATATTTTATAGGCTGGAACGACCCCAATAATTTAAGTCGCAAACAAATTTGGACACAAGGACAAGGCATCGACAACAGACATTGGTTTCCTTGTTACGACTCATCCAACGATAAATTAATTACCGAAGTAATAGTAACTTTTAACAGCGAATACAAAGTACTGTCAAACGGCACTAAGCTTGCAGAAAAAGTGAATAAGAACAATACAACCACCTGGCATTATAAAATGTCACATCCACACGCTTCTTACTTAGTAATGTTGGGTATCGGAAAATATGAAATCAAAGAGAGCAAATCGAAATCGGGTGTTCCATTAAGAATGTGGTATTATCCTGAATGGAAAAACCGTTTTGATTTAACCTACAAATACAGCGACAAAATATTTGATTACCTGGAAAGTGAAATTGGTGTTCCTTATGCTTGGGAATCGTATTCACAAATTCCGGTGCAAGATTTTATGTTTGGTGCAATGGAAAATACTACCGCTACCTTGTTTGGCGATTTTTTTGAAGTGGACAGCAGAAGTTTTAACGACCGCAATTATGTGGCGGTTAATGCACACGAATTAGCACACCAGTGGTTTGGTGACCTTGTAAGTGCACGTGCCGGAAATGGTCACTGGTTGCAAGAAAGTTTTGCAACACATTACAATCTTATTGCCGAAAGAGAATGTTTTGGAATGGATCATTTTGATTGGGGACGCAGACAAGCTTGCAATGCGGCCATTAATACTGCCGATAAAAAACCCGTTGCGCATTCTGAAACACCCACTTCTATTGTATACCAAAAAGGTTCACAAGTATTGGAAATGCTAAAGTATGTGGTAGGAAGAGAAGCTTATAATAAATCCATCAAACGTTATTTGTTAGAGCATAAATATGCGAATGTAGATTCGGAAGATTTACTTACCGCTTTTAACGAAGAGTTAGGAATGCAGTTGGATTGGTTTTGGGAAGAATGGGTCTATCGTGGCGGAGAGCCTATTTACACTGTGAGTGCAGAAGACAATACCCAAGAAGGAAACAAACGTTTCACCCAGTTTACTGTTACCCAAACACAAGCTATGAGTGAAGTAATGGGACTTTTTAAAATGCCCATAGTATTTGAAGTATATTATTCTGATGGCACACACGAAAGTAAAACAGAATGGGTAGAAAATGAAACGCAAATAATTAAAGTACCCAATACAGGCAATAAAAAAATAGACTTTGTTTTATTCGACCCAAACAGCCGTGTAATGAAGACGGTTTATTTCGAAAAAAGCTTTGATATGTTAAAAGCACAAGCTTTGCGTGCACCGAATATGATTGACCGATACGATGCTGTTGTGGCAATGAAATTATTACCACAAAATTTAAAAAGAAGCGTGCTGGAAGAAGTGTACAATAAGAACACTCATTTTGGAATCAAGGTAGAAGCAGTTAGTCAGTTACTGGATGATAAAAATGACGCTAGTGTTGCCTTGATAAAGAAAGCTGTTCAAGATGCCGATGTGCAGGTAAGAAAAGGAATTATTACAAACACAGAAATTATACACCCTTCGTTGGAAAAAGATTATGAAACACTTTTACTCGACTCTTCCTACCAAACAATTGCAATGGCATTGGAAAAAATGTGTTTTAATTTCCCTGCTCACACCGCTCACTTTTTGGAAGTAAGCAAGGGCATTGAAGGAACCAATGGCCGCAATGTAATTACAAAATGGTTAGAAATTGCTGCCTATACAACAAGCGATAAAAAGTATATCGACCAATTGGTTGCATACACTTCTATTTCGTATGAATTTTTAACACGTGCAAATGCAATGGCGGCCATGCGTAAAATAAATTACTTTGACACAACTGTGCTGGATAATTGTTTGAATGCTTGTGTTAGCAGCAATGGTCGTTTGGCCGGACCTGCAACAGAAACTATCAAGTATTTTTACGGACAAAATAAATACAAAAGAATGATTGCCGATAACATCACCGGAAAAACTTGGAAAGATTGGGAAAAAGATATTGTCAGCAAATTGATGCAATAATATTTCCACTTTTTTGCTTATCCTTGCGATATGAGTTATGTTGATATTTTAATTGCCATCCCCTTGCTTTGGGGCTTATACCGAGGAATCGTAAAAGGAGTTGTATTGATGGCAGCTTCTATTGTTTCTCTTTTTTTAGGGGTATATTGCGCTATACGTTTCAGCAATTTTATTGGCGATTATATTAACGGAATGCTTTCATCTCCGAAAGATTACATTCCACTTGTGGCATTTTGTATTACATTTTTAGCAACCGTTTTGGGCGTTTATTTGTTGGGGAAATTTATTGAGCGTGCACTGACTTTTGCAATGTTGGGATGGCTGAATAAATTATTGGGTGGTTTACTCGGAATACTAAAATGGGCTATTTTAATGAGCATTAGCTTGTTTGTATTGAACAGTATGGGTGGCAAAAGTGATTTGCTAAAGCCGGAAACTACCGAAAAATCACTTTTATACGAACCGATTAAAAAAATATTTCCGCTCATACTTCCCGAAATAAAACAGAGTAAATTGCAAGAGAAGATACAGCAGTTTAAGTAATTAAGCAATTTTGTCTATATTTTTGAATCCTTGAACAAACTAAAAGATATTCGTTTCAATAAAAAAAAGGCTGCTTGGATAATCCTTATCCTGCTGTTTATTATTTATTGGTTTTCACTTCCAAGTATTTTATTTAAATCCCCCCTCTCAACTGTACTGGAAGATAAGGACGGTAATTTATTGGGAGCAAAAATTGCCGATGACGGCCAGTGGCGCTTCCCAAATAGCAGCTTTGTACCCGAAAAATTTGAGAAAGCATTGTTGTGCTTTGAGGATAAAAATTTTTACCGTCATCCCGGCTTCAATCCCTTTTCATTGTCACGCGCTTTTTATCAAAACATAAAATCGAGTAAACGCATTAGCGGTGGCAGTACACTTACTATGCAAGTAATACGACTATCACGAAACAAAAAAAGAAGTTACTTAGAAAAAGCAATTGAAATCATTCTTTCAACTCGTTTGGAAATCTCTTATTCAAAAAAGGAAATACTTTCTCTTTATGCATCCAATGCACCTTTTGGTGGGAATGTAGTAGGGCTTGATGCTGCATCGTGGCGCTACTTTGGAAGAGGCTCTGACAAGCTTTCTTGGGCCGAAGCTGCTACTTTGGCGGTATTGCCTAACAGTCCGAAATTAATATACCCCGGAAGAAACGAAGGGAAATTAAAAATAAAAAGAGACAAGTTATTGGATAAATTATTAAAAGAAGGAAGCATCGACAAAGAAACCTGCGAGCTCTCAAAAAATGAACCACTGCCAATAAAACCATTATCCATTCCGCAACTGGCACCGCACTTGGTTGACAGAGCAATGAAAGACGGTAACAAAGGAAAAATAGTTCAAAGCACTTTGGATATACGCCTGCAACAACAAGTAAATGAAATTATAGAAAAGCACCACAAGCAATTACAATCAAACGACATTAATAATGCAGCAGCTTTGGTAATGGATGTTGAAACAGGAAATATACTTGCTTATGTAGGCAATACGCATTCCACCACAAAAAAAAATGAGGGCTACGATGTGGATATTATTTCTTCGCCCCGTAGCACAGGTAGTATTTTAAAACCCATTTTATTTGCAGGAAAATTAAACGATGGTGAACTATTGCCTGCCACACTTATTCCCGATGTACCAACAGAAATAGCAGGCTATTCACCTAAGAATTTCGATTTAGCTTACAATGGTGCAGTACCTGCAAAGAAAGCCTTGGCGCGTTCACTCAATGTCCCGGCTGTTAGAATGCTGCAAGAATATAAATACGAACGCTTTTATCGTTTGCTTAAAAAATTGGGTATGACCACACTTAACAATGCGCCCGACCATTACGGACTATCGCTCATATTAGGAGGTGCTGAGGGTAGCTTGTGGGATTTGGCAGGAATTTACGGCAGTATGTCGCGCTCCTTAAATCATTATAACCAACGCAATATTTATGTGGAAGGCGATTACCATCCGCCTTGTTATTTAGCCAATACAAAACAGGAAAAACAAAAAACAACACACAGCACCTTGCTGGATGCCGCATCCCTCTTTCTGATGTTTGAAGCCATTTTAGAAGTATCACGACCCGAAGAAGAATCTTCCTGGAGATACTATACATCCTCACAAAAAATAGCCTGGAAAACGGGAACAAGTTTTGGTTTTAGAGATGCTTGGGCAATTGGTACTACACCAAAGTATGTAGTAGCCGTTTGGGTTGGAAATGCCGATGGTGAAGGTCGTCCAGACTTAACAGGAATTGGCGTAGCTGCTCCTATACTCTTTGATATTTTTAGTTTGTTGAAGCCTTCGGGCTGGTACAAACAACCCATTAAGGAAATGGTAACCGCAGATGTATGTATGCAAAGTGGTATGCTCGCCACCGCAAATTGTGAATCGGTAAAAAAGAGAATGCTGCAAAAAAACAGTTACAAAACATTGCCTTGTAAATATTGCCAGCTCATACATACCGATGCTACAGGAAAGTACCGCGTTACCAGCGATTGCGAAGATGTAAACAATATGCTACATAAAAAATGGTTTATTTTGCCTCCCGCAATGGAATGGTATTATAAAACAGGGAACCCCGATTATAAAACCCTACCACCCTTCCGCAATGGATGCAACGGTGTTTCAAGTGCCAACAAAAATATGGAGCTTATTTACCCCAAAGGTTTTACTAAAATTTTTGTACCCATTGAAATTACGGGTAAACTCGGAAAAACAGTTTTTGAATTGGCTCATAAAAGAAGCGAAGCAAAAGTATATTGGCATTTGAATAATGACTATTTAACCACAACAGAAAAAACACACCAGTACGCTTTTGCGCCTGGCGAAGGCAAACATACTCTCACATTGGTGGACGATAAAGGTGAAGTGTTGACACAGGTATTTGAAGTGATTGGGAAGAGGAAGTGATAAAACTACCTCGCCACCACTATTTTCTTTGTATAGGAATACTTCTCGTTACTAATTTTCACAAAGTAAACACCCTTGGCAAGGTTGCTAATATTAACAGTTGCGGTATGTCTTTCGGTAAAGCTTTTTTCCAATACTTTTTCGCCTACTACATTTACAATGGATAAACGGGTATGACTTAAGTCAAGTTCCTTGTTTACTTCAATGGTAAAATTATCAAAAGCAGGATTGGGGTATAAATTAAATACATCGCTTATTATATTTTCTTTTATTGAAACTGTAAAGTCACCCAAGTAAAAACCAAGTCCTCCTGAGTAATTCCCCACCACCATATCGTAATATCCATCTTGGTTTAAGTCGGTAATATCCAGTGCGGAACGTACGCCTTCCCAAATACCATAATAAGCAGAATCAACCAAAGTAAAGTTGCCGTTTAAGTTACCATCGATGTTATTGTAATAATAAATATTGCCGTTCTCGGAGCCGCAAATTAATTTATAGGAACCATTCACATCAACAAATTTGGGTGCGCTATAGCCTACAATGTAATTCGGTAAATTAGTTTTTACACCACCCAAACTTGCTTTCACCAAAGTAAATGCAGCATTGTTTACAGTACCTGTATTGCGGTAATAATTCACATTGCCACTTTGTTCACCAATGGCAAGGTCTAACAAACCATCTCTATCCAAATCAACCAATTGCGGCATTGCAAAACTGCCAATGTCAATTCCACCTAAGCCCGGCATAGCCAATACAAAATTAGCGGGAGTACCAATAGCTGCCGTATTCTCGTAATAATGCAAATGACCTTGGTCGTCACCCACCAGCATATCTTTATCGGTATCGCCATCCAAATCGCCAAAAGTGGGATAAATATCTTTTAAGTTATTTAAGGATAAGTTGGCATAATCGCGGCTCACAATTTCAAATGCAGGCTTTGCAACTGTTCCAATATTCTTCAACAAAGTCAAGGTCGATTTCATTGCTCCTGCATTGAAGTAACCTGCATTACCAATTACAATGTCCAACAAACCATCGCTGTTATAATCAAAGAAAACAGGGAAGGCGCCCTGCCCTACTTCTATCATTTCATCCTGCAAAAAATTATTTTTTTGATGCACAAAAACAGGCATTGAATCGTTGCCTGTATTTTTATACCACCACATACTGTTAAAGTTTTCAGATAAATTTTGTGCGTTGGGACTTGCTATCAAATCGCGTCTACCATCGTTGTTCACATCAACATAATAGCTGGAAGGAAATCCTACAATATCCAATTTAATAGAGTTAGAAGGGAAATTACCGT
>CAIMGI010000136.1 GCA_903840505.1 uncultured Bacteroidota bacterium | reverse complement strand
CAACATTATTTAGTCCATAAACAAATTCTTTAGGTTTAGGAACTAGTGTCGAAGTTAATTCTAATCCATAATTCCACCTTCTCATAGTGCTATCACGTTCTATTGCAAAAGCAGTAGTAGCAAATAAAAAATATAGAATTGGTAAAATAGAATATCGAATCATTGATTAGAGAATAAAACCCTATTTATTTTTTAATCCTTTAAAAATTAGAAACGTTAAATATACTAAAAAATTGCAATTAACTTAGGTAGTTTAACCTCCAATTTTCCCATTCACAATCTTCAAAATTTCAGTTTCCAGCAGCTGTGTTTTTGCTTCAATTTCTTTTCCTTTATTTACGATGTCAGCGGCAAAAGCCTTATCTGTTAAGCCTGCAGCATTTATTTTAACGTTCAAAAATGCACCCATTACTGCTGAGCGTGCACACAAGGCACCAACACCTGCATCGCTAACAGAGTTAGGGTTTCCGGTCTCCGCCATCGCTTTAATCACTTCCATTGAACCATAACACAATTGCATCACATTAAATGGAACTTCGGTAGCATATTTTGTGGCATCTTGTATGGCTTGTGTACGCACTTTCTTTTCTTCTTCGGTAGCTTTTGATAATCCAAAAGCTCCCATAATTTTATTAAAGGCATTGGTGTCTTCATCTACCAATAGAAGTAATTTGTTTTTGTAGTCTTGACCTTTTTCTGCCCAATCAGAAAATTCTTTCCAACGCTCGTCCCAACCCGCTTTGTGCGAGGATAAATTGGCAACCATCGTTCCCAAAGAAATACCTAATACGCCCAAATATGCAGAGATTGAACCGCCTCCCGGTGCAGGACTTTCACTGGCTGTTTCATCTGCAAATTCAGCCAAATCCATTTTTATCAAGCGGTTTTTAGTTGCATCTTTCAACAAGTATTCGATGATGCGTTCTTCTGCCTTGAATGGTGCTAGTTCATCTAGTCCAAGTGATTTTACTGCAATTTTAATAATCTCGCTTTCTGATACTCCTGTGGAGCGTTGTTGTTTCTCCAAGAAAAACTTTCCTGCATCCAATAGTGACTTCAAGGGAATAAGTCCCACCAACTCTGAGCCTGTAACACGTATTCCCCTTTCGTTGGCTTTTTTTGAAACCTCTTCAAATGCAATGTGAACAGGAGTTGTGTTAATATTGGTTAGGTTCATTGAAATTTGTGCAACACCATATTCCTCAATATACCAACCTATTGCTTTTACTGATTTTAATGTTCCTGGAATGTTAACTGGATTGCCATTTTCATCGGTAACAATTTTTCCGGTAACGGGGTTTCCTTCACGTTTCACTCTACCTGCCTCACGCACATCAAATGCAATGGCATTGGCTCTTCGGGTTGAAGTTGTATTTAAATTAATGTTGTAAGCTACTAAAAAGTCGCGTGCGCCAATTACAGTAGAGCCTGATTTTATTGAATGTTCAACCGGACCAAAATCAGGTTTCCATTCAGGCAATTTAATTTTTTTGAAAAATCCTTCGTACTCACCTGCGCGAATCACTGATAAATTATTTCGTTTTTTATCTGCCTGAGCTGCTTCGTATAAATATACGGCAATACCAACTTCCTTACCAACGCGAGCACCTAGTTTTTTAGCATATTCTGCTGTTTCTTCCATTGAAATTCCCGCAATTGGAATTAAGGGACAAACATCGGTTGCTCCCATGCGGGGGTGCTCTCCTTTGTGTTTGCTCATATCAATTAGCTCACCCGCTTTTTTTATTGCAAGAAATGCTGCATCAATGACTGCTTGTGGCTCACCAACAAAAGTTACCACCGTACGGTTGGTTGCTTTGCCCGGGTCAACGTTCAATAATTTTACGCCTTCAACCGATTCTATTTCGTTGGTAATTTGTTTGATGATGTTCATATCGTTCCCTTCGCTGAAGTTAGGAACACATTCTATTAATTGAGAATTTTTCATAATTGTTATTCTTTTTCTATTGTTTTACCACTAAGCCACTAAGGTCACTAAGTTTTTAATTTTTGTACTGTTAGTTATATAGGGTGAATTTATTTTTTTTATTTATCTGTTTCTTTAATATTTTCTCAGTGTTCTAAGTGCCTTAGTGGTAAACCTATTTTCTATACTTATTTATTTTTTCATCCATCAAAGCATCACCGTTTTTGCGAAACGACATTTTTGTATTGATGATAATTTCATTCGCGTTTAATGTTAAGCAGTGATTTTTTATCTTGGTTATTATATCTATGATTTGCTCGTATGTCCCATCAATTGCAGTTTCAAAAGGACCCACTTCATAGTGTAAGCCCGATTGCTGTATAATAGCAATACATTCATCTACAATTTGATATGCCCTTGGGTTTTCAATGAGTGGTAGTACCTGAATGGCTGCATTAATAGTTTTGTCCATTATATTGTATGTGTAATTTGTCCGTTTATTATTACTGTGTCTATTAAATTACTTGCAAAGGCATAAGGAATATATTCGTAACCCGGTATTTCTTGGGTAATAAAAACATTTGCTTGTTTACCAATGGCAATACTTCCGTGTGTTTTACTTACATCCATTGCATAAGCAGAATTAATTGTTGCAGCATTTATAGCTTCTTCCGGTGTCATTTTATATTGAATACAGCAAAGTGACAACATAAAATTTATATTTCCACTCGGACTACTTCCAGGATTATAATCACTTGCAACAGCAATGGCTAAACCTGCATCCATCATTTTACGAGCTGGGGGTAGGGGTAAGCCTAAAAAGAAAGCAGCACCGGGCAATATGGTAGGCATTGTTTTTGAATTTTTCAATGCTGTAATTTCAATGTCCCCAACAAATTCTAAATGGTCGACACTAATCGCACCAACCTCTATTCCTGCTAGTACTCCGCCCGAATTACTTAATTGTTCAGCGTGAACTTTAGGAGTCATTCCGTGATTTTTTGCTGCTGTTAAAATTTCAATTGTTTCTTCTTTGGTGAAATAGTTTTGTTCACAAAAAACATCGCAATAATCTGCCAATTGCTCTTCTGCAATGGCAGGCATTATTTCATTTATAAGTAATTTTATATAATCCGTTTTTCTGTTTTTGTATTCTGTTGGAACAGCGTGTGCACCCAAAAAAGTAGCTTTGATAGTAAGCGGAGAAAGCGTTTTTAGTTTTTTAATAACACGGAGCATTTTTAATTCGGAGTCTTCGCTTAATCCATATCCGCTTTTAATTTCAACAGTACCGGTACCCATCATCATTATTTCATTTAAGCGCTTTAAAGCACTTTCAATCAATTCCTCTTCTGTTGCATCACTCAGCTTTTTTGCTGAATTTAAAATCCCTCCACCACGTTCAAATATTTGTTCGTACGTAAGTCCGTTTATTCTGTCAACAAATTCACCTTCACGACTGCCGGCATATACAATGTGTGTATGACTATCGCAATAACAAGGCATTACTATTTTATTTGTGGCATCTATTACAGTTAAATTGCTCCAGTCGGTAATACCTCCCCAATCATCCATTGTTCCATAACTTACAATTTTATCATTTTCAATGGCAAGCCAGGCATTGTGAAGACAAGGAAGTTTTTTCATATCCAAGCCACTCACTTTAAGTCGTTCACCATTGTCAACCTGAACAAGTGTCCTTATATTTTTAATCAGAATTTTGCTCATCGTTTAACTCTTTGGATAACACAAAAAATATTTTTCAACTGTTTTTGATAATGCAGATATGTTTAATTGATCGGATGCTGTTGCGAGGTCTTTCAATTCACCATTTTTGAATAAAATATTTATTTTTTCATCGTTGCTTTTATAAGCACTGTTAGTCACCTTGTCGGTAAACACGTAGTAATCAATTTCGTTATCGTTTAGGTGTTTTGCTTTTTTTATTTGTTCTCGAGTCGACTGTATATGCTCTTCCGAAAAGGGAGAATTCTGTAATTCTATTTTAAAAAGTTGCCTATTAATTAACATAGAACACATTTCTGACAATGTCTTATCAGTATGTTTCATCCACACTTTTACTGAGGCATATATATCGTAATCGTCAAGTTGCGAAAACTCCTGAAGTATGCTTTCTTTGGATTCAAAATCGCTTTTAGTAAACTTATTTTCTAAAAAAAGCAACAAGGAAGGTGTTGCAAATAATTTTTCTCCTTTCAGTATAAGTTCTTTTGCTCTCTTTAAGATGTTTACCAAAAGGATTTCTGCTGCCAATACTGTTTTATGGAGGTATACTTGCCAATACATCAATCTTCGAGCAACAATAAATTTTTCAATCGAATAAATACCTTTTGCCTCTATTGCCAAGGAATCATTCACAACAGTCAGCATTTTAATAATACGTTCAGCACTGATTACTCCTTCAGAAACACCTGTAAAAAAACTGTCACGCATTAAATAATCTAAGCGGTCCATATCCAGTTGGCTGGAAACCAACTGGTGCAAAAATTTCTTTTTGTATTCGTTTTTAAATATACTGATGGCCAATGAAAGTTTATTGTTGAAGTGTTTATTCAATTTGTCCATAAACAAAAGTGAAATGTCTTCGTGGCTAATGCCATTCACAATGCTTGTTTCAAGTGCGTGTGAAAATGGTCCGTGACCAATATCGTGCAACAAAATGGCGAGTGTTACTCCTTCTGCTTCAGCATCACTTATTTCAATCCCTTTTGCTTTTAATACTTCAATAGCTTCTCCCATTAAGTACATTGCGCCCATAGCGTGATGAAATCGTGTATGCAAAGCACCGGGGTAAACTAAGGAGGTTAGCCCCAATTGTTTTATTCTGCGTAAGCGCTGATAATAGGGGTGTTCAATAATGTCGAAAACTATTTCATAAGGTATTGTAATAAAACCATAGATAGGATCGTTTACTATTTTGAGTTTATTTGATTTCACTTTTCTAATAACTTATTGGTGCGAATTTACAAAACAGACTTCAACAACATTCAAACATTTGTATATTCGTGGCATATATTGATTTTTAATTTTTGCACTAAGTTACTCATTTATGGAAAAAATAGCGATTCTTTGGGCCGATGATGAAATAGATTTGTTAAAACCACACGTTCTTTTTTTGGAAGAAAAGGGGTATATTGTTTATACTGCCAATAACGGTGAGGATGCAATTGATATGCTAAAAGCAAAGAACATTGACATTGTTTTGTTGGATGAAAATATGCCGGGTTTATCGGGTTTGGAAACATTGGTTAAAATAAAGAATCTTTACGAGCACATTCCTGTGGTTATGATTACTAAAAGTGAGGAGGAGTCCATTATGGAGGATGCTATTGGCTCAAAAATATCCGATTACCTCATAAAACCGGTTAATCCCAAACAAATATTATTGTCGATTAAGAAAAATCTGGATAATAAGCGTCTTATAAGCGAAAAGACTACCTCTGGATACCAACAAGATTTTAGAAATATAGGAATGACGCTAGGTGATAGATTGAATTCAAGTGAATGGGCTGAAGTATACAAAAAATTGGTGTTTTGGGAATTGGAGTTGGAGCGATCAGGAGATACCAGTATGGCAGAAGTACTTAAAATGCAAAAAACGGAAGCAAATGCACAGTTTTTTAAATTTGTAGAGGCCAATTATATGGGCTGGTTTAATGGTAAGTCGAACGATACTCCCCAACTTTCACATACTTTATTCAAAAATAAAATAGCACCCTTGTTGGATAAGGAAGGTCCTGTTTTTGTGTTATTAATTGATAATTTGCGGTATGACCAATGGAAAATGCTGCAGCCCATATTTAATGAATATTTTCGCACAGAGGAAGAGTCTACCTTTTATAGCATTTTGCCTACTGCCACACAGTATGCGAGGAATTCGATTTTTGCGGGTTTGATGCCATCCGAAATTGAAAAAAAATATCCGAAGTTGTGGCTGAATGATGAAGACGAGGGAGGAAAAAATATGCACGAAGAAGAATTGTTGGGAGAGCAATTAAAGCGCCTGGGAAAAAATATAAAATTTTCTTATACAAAAGTCACAAACCACGCTGCAGGTAAGAAAATGGTGGAAAATATTCCGAATATGATGGGAAATAAGTTGAATGTGATTGTCTATAATTTTGTAGATATGCTTTCGCATTCACGCACCGAAATGGAAATGATACGTGAATTGGCCGATGATGAATCGGCATACCGATCAATTACGGTAAGTTGGTTTGAGCATTCGCCATTATTGGATGCGGTAAAATTAATTGCAGATAAAAAGTGTAGGGTGGTGGTTACTACCGATCACGGAACCATAAAAGTTACAGAACCTTCACGCGTTGTTGGCGATAAAAATACGAATACCAATTTGCGCTATAAGCAAGGGAAAAGTTTGGATTATAATAAAAAGGAAGTTTTTGAAGTAAAGAATCCAAGCGATGCATTTTTACCAAAGCAACACGTAAGTCAAGCTTTT
>CAIMGI010000135.1 GCA_903840505.1 uncultured Bacteroidota bacterium | reverse complement strand
TCTATACCGTCTTTTTTAAGACTGGCAGTAATCCTCTCTGACTGTTGAATCAAATCCTTGTTAGCCAACTTATCAAAGCCTTTTTCATAAGGTACTCCCAATGTTATCATTGCTCTTATTTTTACCGCAGTTGTACTAGTATCAAGGTCGTTGTCTATCAACCAAGGATAAGAAGGCATAATTGAGCCGGGCGACATAGTTGTTGGATCTAACATATGATTAAAGTGCCACGAATCGGAATATTTATTGCCTATTCTATGTAAATCCGGTCCTGTTCGTTTTGAACCCCATTGAAATGGATGATCATATACGAATTCTCCCGCTTTGGAATATTCTCCATAACGAGCTGTTTCAGAACGGAACGGACGAATCATTTGTGAATGACAAGTATAGCAACCTTCACGTACATATATGTCTCTTCCTTGTAACTCAAGTGGAGTGTATGGTTTCACGCTTGAAATGGAAGGTACATTTGATTGTATTAGAAATGTAGGTACCATCTCTATAATTCCTCCAATGAGTATTACCACCAAACTAATCACCATTAATTGAATCGGTTTGCGTTCAATCCATCTGTGCCAATGTTCTTTTCCGTGAGAAGCATAAACCTTCACCAATGGTGCTGCTTCGGCTTCTTCGTTGGCTAGGAAAGAACCCTGTTTTACCGTTTTAATAATATTGTATGTCATAATTATTACACCAATAAGGTACAGTGCACCACCTAAAGACCGTGCAGCATACATTGGCATAATTTGAGTAACAGTTTCTAAAAAGTTAGGGTATTTCAAGATTCCCTCCTCAGTAAATTCTTTCCACATAAGGCTTTGCATAAAGCCCGCCCAATACATTGGGATGGCATAGAATAAGATTCCCAATGTACCCAACCAAAAATGCCAGTTGGCTAACTTTTTAGAAAAAAGTTCGGTGCGGAACATTTTAGGAATCAACCAATAAATAATACCAAAGGTTAAGAATCCATTCCAACCTAAGGCTCCTACGTGCACGTGAGCAACAATCCAATCGGTGAAGTGTGCTATTGCGTTTACATTCTTTAACGAAAGCATTGGTCCTTCAAACGTAGCCATACCATAAGCTGTAACAGCAACAACCAAGAATTTCAAGACTACATCTTCTCGTACTTTATCCCAAGCACCGCGAAGTGTAAGTAAGCCGTTTATCATTCCTCCCCACGATGGTGCGAGTAACATTATTGAAAATACTACCCCTAAGGATTGCGCCCAATCAGGAAGTGATGTGTACAGTAAGTGATGCGGACCCGCCCAAATATAAAGGAAAATCAATGCCCAAAAATGGATGATGGATAAGCGATAGGAATATACAGGACGGTTTGCTGCTTTTGGTATAAAGTAATACATCAAACCAAGGTAAGGGGTAGTAAGAAAAAAGGCAACCGCATTGTGTCCGTACCACCATTGTACCAATGCATCCTGAACACCTGCATACCAAGAATAACTTTTGAACATTGTAACAGGAAGTTCAAAAGAGTTTACCAAGTGTAATACAGCAACCGTAACGAACGTAGCAATGTAAAACCAAATAGCAACATATAAATGTCTCTCTCTTCTTTTGATAATTGTACCGAACATATTCCATCCAAATACAACCCAAATAATAGTTATTGCAATATCAATAGGCCATTCCAACTCGGCATATTCTTTTCCGGTTGTAAGTCCAAGTGGTAATGTAATTGCAGCAGCAACAATAATTAATTGCCAACCCCAAAAATGAATTTTACTCAGCACATCGCTAAACATTCTTGCTTTACATAAGCGTTGAAGTGAATAATAAACTCCCATAAAAATTCCGTTTCCAACAAAAGCGAATATGACAGCATTGGTATGCAATGGTCTTATTCTACCGAATGTAGTAAAACTGGTATTTAAATTTAATGCCGGAAAAACGAGTTGCAGGGCTACCCACAATCCAACGGTCATTCCTATTAATCCCCAAAGTATGGTTGCAAAGGCAAAGTTTTTTACAATTTTGTTATCGTACGAGAATTTTTCTAATTCCATAAATAGCTATTTTTTTTTATTTGTGTTTTTTGTTTTTGTTTCATCTTCAAAAAGAATGCGAACCGAAGGGGTGTAATCGTCTTCATATTGACCTTGTTTCATTGCCCAAAGAAAAGCGCATAAAAAGCCAATTGCTACGATTAAACTTATTCCTATCAATATGTATAAAGCACTCATTTTCGTTGTTGTTTTATCGGAACAAATCTATCCTTCTGTTTGGGGAATGATTATGAGGGTGGTCAGAAACAGATATGACTTTTATCAGTTTTGTAGGATTTTTGAATTATACTAAACCTTTTCTTTTGGCAATAATTGTTGTTGAAAGGGTAGCAATCAATACAATTGAAATGGAACTTATCGGCATTAGTATGGCTGCTATTACTGGTGATAAAATCCCTTGAACCGCAAATGATAATCCGATAATATTATAAGTAAGAGATATGATAAAGGTTGTTATAACTACTTTTTTATTTGCTTTAGCCAAGCTAATAAAAGTAGGTAATTGATGGAATGATGAGCCATCCAATATAGCATCACAGGCAGGCGAAAAATTGTTAGTGTCATCCGATAATGCAATCCCTATATCACTTTGCTTAAGAGCCCCTGAATCATTTAATCCGTCACCAATCATCATAACGTTATGGTTTTCTTTTTGTAATTTTTTAACTTGTTCCTTTTTGTCTTCCGGTTTTTGATTAAAAAGCAAATCAGTTTTTTTACCGAACAATGCTTCAATAGTCTGTCTTTCCGAGTCATTATCACCCGAAAGTAATTTTAACCTGTGATTTTTTGAAAGGTCTTTGATAAGATTCGCCAAGCCCTCACGATATGCATTTGAAAAGCTGAAATACCCAATAATTTCACCTTCAATCATTAAGAAAACTGTTGCAGAAGTATTGTTGCCGTAAGAACTATAGCCGGTAACAAAATATTCCGATCCAAGAATTATATATTTCTCATCTATACAAGCTTTTATTCCTCCTCCAACAACTTCTTCAAATTCATTTACAACAAGACGATTGTTATTTCCATACTGTGTGAAAATTTTTCGGCTCAAGGGATGCGAAGATTGTGCAGCAAGTGAAGTAATAAGAAGGATTTCATATTCACTTAATTTGGGGCCAATAAATTTCACTGAAGATCCGTGCGTAATGGTTCCTGTTTTGTCAAGAATAATAGTGTCTGCTTTAATTAATTTATCAATAACGGCAGCATTCTTTAAGTAAAATTTATTTCGTCCAAGAATCCTTAAAATGTTTCCGTTTGCAAATGTGGTGGTTAGCAATAATCCGCAAGGACAAGCAACGATGAGCACTGCTGTGAGTGCATTGAGTGCTTTTGAGCTGTCGGTGAACAGCCAGTATGCAGCTGATAGAGTGGAAATACTAAGAACAATAATTGTAAAATATTTATTAATCGTATCTACGAATGTTTGTCTTACTTGTGTCTGTTCTGTTTGGCTGTCTTTATTCCAAAGTTGGGTTAGGTAGCTTTGTGAAGTGCTTTTTGTTACTTCCAGTTCAATGGCTCCATCCAATTGTTTTCCGCCTGCATAAATGAGGTCTCCTGCTTGTTTTTTTACGGGTGCAGATTCACCTGTAATAAAGCTATAGTCGATATGGCTTTGTTTAGATAACAATATGGCATCAGAAGGTATTAACTCATTGTTTCTAATAATAATCTTGTCTCCTTTTTTTAATTCTGAAACCGGTTTGTTTATTTCATTCCCGTTATCCATTTTTACTGATACCCCAACAGGAAAATAGGATTTGTAATCGCGTTCAAATGAAAGGGTTTCATAGGTCTTGTTTTGAAAATAGCGACCAATCAGCATAAAGAATACAATACCCGACATTGAATCGAGGTATCCGGCTCCTGTGTGACTTGTAATTTCATAAATACTGCGAAGAAAGGTAACAAGTATTGCCAAAGCAATTGGAGCATCAATATTCAGATAGCGGTGTTTAATACTTTTCCACGCTGAAACAAAAAAATCGGAAGCGCTATAAAAGAATACGGGGAGTGATAGAAATAAGTTAAGGTATCCAAAAAAATAATTAAGGTTCTGCTGATCGTGAAAATTTCCGAATGAAAAATATTCGGGAAAACTTAACATCATAATGTTGCCGAAGCAAAATCCTGCCAATCCTATTTTAATAACTTGGCTTTTGTCTGTCTTTTTTTCTGATGTATGCTCGAGGTCATTTAGGTTTATTAACGGTTCGTATCCAATATGAGCCATTAAACCTGCTACTGCTGAAAGTTGAATGACTGTTTTATCAAAAACAATGGTTGTTTCCTTTCTTAAAAAGTTTACCGATGAACTAAAAATCCCCTTATTTAACCTATGAAGGTTCTCCAATAGCCATATACAAGAACTGCAATGAATTTTTGGAATATAAAAAGTTATATGGGTAAGATTCCCATCTGTAAAATGTATGAGTTTATTGCTGACTTTTTCATTATCGAGATAATCGTACTTTTTTGAATGGATTGATTTTTCAGGTGAAACACCCGGTGCTGTGTTTAGATTGTAATATGTGCAAAGGCTGTTTTCTTTTAATAAATCGTACACCAATTTGCAACCTTCGCAGCAAAAATTTTTATTGTCAAAATGTACAAATTCAGCTTTGCAATTTTCCCCACAATGATAACAAGCAGTCTTGCTGTGAATTTTATATTCTCCCTTAAGTTTCATATTGCTACCAATACTTTGTCATACACAAAAAATGCAATTGATTATTTACCATTATCGTGTAAAGCGAGCATAGGAACCTGTGTGTGAAAAGCCATTTTTTTGCTTACACTTGTATGAAATAATCGTTCTATTAGGTTGTATCGATGAGGAATAGTAACCACCATATCTACATTATGTTCTTTTACAAAATCATTAATTCCCTCAACTAAGTCATCTTTTTCTGGAAAATAATAGATGTGTTCTACGCCACTCAATTTATTTTCAAGATCAATTCCAACTACGGCTTGTTCTATGGATGCTGATTCTTGTTTCGCCTTTATATTTAATACATATATTTTAGAACGGAAAGGTCTCATAAACTCTTTTAATGAATCAATTGCTTTCGTATCTGTTTTGGGATTATAATCACAAGCAAATACAATTTTGTCGGGATTTTTATACTTTGCTCCCTCGGGTATTACTAGAACTGGTGTTTTTGCTTCTCGCAGCGTTGCAGTAGTAATGCTTCCCATTAATGCCTCACTGAGTTTACTTGCACCTTTCATTCCCATCACAATGAGACTTGCATTCTCTTCCTCATTTAATATTTCGTCAACTGCCAATCCCATTTTTGCCAAGTAGTTAACTTCCACACCTGTTTTTTCCATCAATGATTCGGCTTCTTTCTTCAAACGCACTTCATTTTCCTTTTGCAGTTCATCAGGAGTAACAATAATAACAGGAACCTCCGTAATATGCATTGGAACGTGGTAGCTGTGAAATAAAAGCACATTAGCATTTGTTTCTTTTGCGAAATCAACGGCATACTTGGCAGCATTGTTTGCAGCATCAGAAAAATCAGTGGGGACCAAAATTGTTTTCATAGTATTTTAATTTTCAAGATTATTATCTACTTGTTTACTTATAAAGAATTCGTGCTTTGTTCGCTAAATACATTTTCAGGAATGTAAAAATCCGGAACCGCAAGCAGTGGAATATGAGTTTGGAATGTCATTTCTTTTGTAATACTCTTTTTAGGAGTGAAAATTTTTTCGAAGAAAAATGGTTTTGAGGGTGACATTACAAGCCAATCTGTTTTGCTGTTCTCACAATAATTGCTTAATCCTCCAACTATATCATCATATTGCACTAGGCATAGGTTCAATTTATTGTAGGATATTTTGTCTTGAACTTCTGTTCTGAATTTTCCGAAAAGTGTTTTTTCAAATTCCTTTGAAAGTATATAGTTTGTAATATGAAGTACGGTTAACTCGGCATCAAATTGTTTAGCCAATTCTACAAGAAAATGTATTCCCGGAATTTCCCCCTCTCGGTATTCAGTTGCAAATACTATATTTTTTAGGGTTGAGAAAATGGCATCATTGGGTATAGCCAATACCGGAATTTCTGATTTTTTAATTACATCCCAAGTGTGGCTTCCCAGAAAAAGTTTCTGAAACCCATTTGCTTCGTGTGTTCCGGTAATAATAATATCGGTGTGTGAAAGAACAGCTTCCTTTCGGATTTGTTTCCCAACAGAACCTTCTAATACAACGCATTCAAAATTGTCTTCATTTAGTCTGATATCCATTGAATCCATTAACCTTTCGCAATGCTGAGTAAGTCTTTGTAATTCATGCAACCTTAATTCTTCTGTTGCTTTTGCATATTCTGAATGTGCTGCAGGGAAGTTAAACGGGATATCATAAACGTGAATAATTGTAAGAAAAGAGTCGGTTTTCTCTGCAAATTGAATCGCGTAACGTTCAGCATTCATAACAGCTTCAGAATAATCTGTTGCAAGAATAATTTTTAATTTCTTTTTCATAACTTATTAAGCTGCTTACAATGATTCAAGCTTATTTTCCAATTTACCTATTGCGCAACTTACATACGACTTGACATTTCGAGAAATTTTTTCCAAGCCTTCTGTAGTTCCTACTTCCGGATAACCTAAATGATTAAGCTCATCTTTAAGAGCTTTCATATCTGTTTCAGGTTTATGGGATACTATTACTTCACCCTTCTCCTCTAATACAACTACCTTATCAACTCCCGATATTGATAATAACCCCTTTTCGATACTGTGAGCACAACCTCCACATTTAAGATTGTCTACTTCAATTTTTGTTTCCATTTGGTTTCTTTTTTTATGTTAGTGTTGGTAATAAACCGGATCTCCATTTATTGGAGCGATGTCTTTCTTGAATTTATCAAGAAGCGTCACTTCTTCAACAGTAACAGGAGGATAGGCTTTTGCAACTTTCTCAATAACCTTAAGGAAAGTTTCTTTTAATTGAGGACTTAAATAATGACTATTAAGTTTTATTTCCTTCATAGCCCATTCATAAGATGTATTAGCATCGCTGTATTTATCCTTTTCAAGGATTTGAAAAATAATGTCTGATATATCAAAATCGAAATCCTTGCAGCGTAACTCAGCAGCTACAATGTCGTGGAATTTTTTACGCTCTTCTTTTTGAATGGCGCCATCAGCACGGGCTATCGCATAAGCAAGTTCGCCTATTGCTAAATGAAGGTTTTGTAAAGGTGTCATCGTTTCAGATTTTGTGGGTTTATATATGCAAATGTCTTTTATTATTGTTTTTCCACCTCTGAGGGTGGTCAGAGCATTGTATGACTTTGGTCATATTTTTAAAAAATCGATTCTTCTACTTTTGATTGTTAAAATCATTAAATTTACCGTGAATAGTATTGAAAAAATAACAATGGAAGGTAAGGAAGGCATAGATGCACTTTTTCTATATGCTACAGAAGGTATTTTGGTGGTTGATAGTAAAGGGGAAATAACTAAAATAAATCCGAGTGCAGAAAAACTGTTTGGTTATGAAAATTCCGAGCTGATAGGAAAAAGAATAGAAATTCTTATTCCAAAACGATTTTCAGATACGCATCAGGATAAAAGAGAAAAATTTAACCATAGTCCACACGCCCGTTCTATGGGGGCGGGGGTGGAACTTTTTGGCTTAAAAAAGGATGGGCTTGAATTTCCATTAGAAATAAGTTTGAGTCCGTATTCTACCCCATTGGGGAAGTTTGTTATTGCTTTTATTGTGGATATAACAATCCGTAAACAAGCAGAGGAAAGACTTAAAAATTATTCTTCAGAGTTAGAAAGGCAGGTTAAGAATAGAACCCTCATATTGGAAGAAGCTATTGAAGAATTGGAGAAGACCAAAAAGAATTTGCACAATGCACTTGAAAAGGAAAAGGAGTTGAATGAA
The DNA here is from genome assembly GCA_903840505.1 of uncultured Bacteroidota bacterium. Classification (GTDB taxonomy): domain Bacteria; phylum Bacteroidota; class Bacteroidia; order UBA4408; family UBA4408; genus CAIMGI01. The sequence goes on along the minus strand of CAIMGI010000135.1, from coordinate 5,711 downwards.
CTAAAATCGAGGTTTGTATCAATGGCTTCTCACGAATTCAGAACACCCCTTACCACTATGATGTCATCCCTTTCATTGGTGACTAAATACGGTGAGCAAAAAGACACTGAAAATCAATCTAAGCACGTTGGTAAAATAAAGACGTCAATTAATAATTTGACCGATATATTGAACGATTTTTTGTCTGTTAGTAAATTGGAAGAGGGGAAAATTGAAAATATGCAGGAAGAAGTAAATTTAAAATTATTTGTAGCAGAAATTATTTCAGAAATGAAATCTATGGCAACGGAAGGACAAATACTTACATACCAGCATATAGGGAACGATATTGCTACTTTTGATAAAAAACTAATGAAAAATGTTTTGTTTAATCTTATTTCCAATGCAATAAAATTTTCTCCTGAAGGTGGCACAATTGAAGTTGCAGCGCAAGTATTAAACTCTTCTGTCAAGATTTCTGTAAAGGACAGTGGAATAGGTATTTCTAAAGAGGACCAAGTACATTTGTTTGAACGTTTTTTTAGGGGACACAATGCTACTCATATACAGGGAACCGGCTTGGGTTTGAACATTGTTGCAAAATACGCTGAACTGATGAATGGCTCGATAGATTTTGAGAGTAAAGAAAATGCAGGAACAACTTTTACAATTATAATTCCACAGTAGATATGAAAAAAGTACTATTGATTGAAGACAATAAAGATGTGCGTGAAAATACTGCAGAGATACTTACTTTGGCACAATACAAAGTTGTTACCGCAAAAAATGGTAAAGAAGGTGTTGAGCTCGCATTAAAGGAAAAACCAGATCTTATTATTTGTGATATTATGATGCCTGTGTTAGACGGACACGGTGTGTTACATATGTTATCCAAAAATGAGGAGACCTCAAGTATTCCTTTCATTTTTTTAACCGCCAAAGCAGAACGTAGTGATTTTAGAAAGGGTATGGAGATGGGGGCAGATGACTATTTAACCAAACCATTTGATGATGTAGAATTGCTAAATGCAATTGAGAGTAGATTAAAGAAGAATGAGATTCTGAAAAAGGATTTTGCAAAAAATATTGAAGGGATTAATGACTTTATTAATCAGGCTAATGGAATAGACTCCCTAAAAAAGCTTTCCGAAGACCGTGAAATTAGAATATACAAAAAGAAAGATGATATCTATAAGGAAGGGGCTTATCCTAAGGGGATTTATTTTGTGAGTAAAGGCAAAGTAAAAACATACCAAACAAATCAGCTGGGAAAAGAACTAATAACTGAACTGCACAAAGAAGGCGACTTTTTCGGTTACCTGTCATTATTGCAAGAGGAAAAATATTCAGGTTCGGCTACAGCACTTGAAGATTCTGAAATATATATGATTCCCAAGGAAGATTTTTTTTCACTCATTTATAAAAATGCGGAGGTTTCACGTAAATTTATTGAGATACTTTCTAATAATTTACTTGAAAACGAAAAACAGTTGGTTAAGCTTGCTTATAATTCAGTTAGAAAAAGAGTGGCAGAAGCACTTGTGAAACTTTCAGATAAATACAAGAAGGAAGGTGAACAAAAATTCAGTATGAATGTTTCAAGAGAAGATCTCTCAAATATTGTTGGAACAGCTACCGAAACCGTTATACGAACCTTAAGTGATTTTAAGGAGGAAAAATTTATTGAAGTTTCAGGAGGTACTATTACAATACTCGAATACGACAAGTTGGCCAAGATGAAGAATTAGTTTTTTATTCGTTTGGCTCAATATGAATTAAAATTTCAGCCAGTTCAGGTATTTCTATCTTTAGTTTGTCCTTTAAGTTATGTGCAATTGAATGTCCTTCTTTTACGCTTATTCTAGCCTCAACTATAGCGTGTAAATCAACATAAAATTTCATTCCACTTTTTCGTACGTGACATTTTTCCGTATCAATTATTCCCGGAACATTTTTTGAAATTATTCTAATTTGACTTGTAATGTCATCATATAAATGCTCGTCCATAATTTCTCCAAGAGCAGGACGGAAAATAAGATAACTATTATAGAAAATAAATCCCGATGCAAAAAGTGCAGCCCAATCGTCTGCAGATTCATAACCTTTGCCAAAAAACAATGCAATTGATATCCCGATAAATGCAGCAATGGATGTTATTGCATCACTTCTGTGGTGCCAAGCATCTGCCTTTAAGGACGAACTGTTTGTTTCTTTGCTTTTTTTAATAACTACACGGTAGGATATTTCTTTCCAAACAATTATTGCCCCAAGAACAAATAGAGTAAAAGGATGCGGTAAGTCGTGAGGTTCTTGAATATGTAGAATACTTTCATATGCAATAATAGTTGCTGAAGTAATTAAGAAACCAACAACAAGAAATGTAATCAAAGGTTCAGCACGTCCGTGCCCATATGGATGATTACTGTCTGCAGGTCTGTTGGAATATTTTAATCCGAATAGTACTAAAAAAGATGAAAAAATATCGGTGGTGGATTCGATAGCGTCAGCAATTAGTGCATAAGAATTCCCAAAATAGCCGGTTGCCCATTTAAGTGCCGCTAAACATGTATTTCCAACTATACTAAAATAGGTAGTTCTTATCGCAGTCTCTTCGTTTGTCATAAAGCCAATACATTTATTTGCTGCTGCAAATGTAAATCATTGTATCCGTTTTTGCTACGATAACTAATAGTGTACTAATTTTATTCAACCTGACAATAATCATAATTGTATCTAATTCATCTCATTGATTGTATCTTATTACTTGCTTACATTTGTTCCAAGGGGCGAAAGGTTTAATTTTTTTTGAAATTATTCACTTGATTTATATGGTCTTATTTACAGTAACGTTTTATGAAAGAAATTAAATTGAAAAATGCAACAGTAAGCCTTCTCGATGATGGTATTATGCATATTCATTTAAATGGAGGGACTGAAATTGAGTTATCAGACGCTGTTCTTATAGTTGAAGCAATGGGAGTTTTAGGTGGCGGTAAAAGGTTTCCTGTGTTGATTGATGCAGGTGAATTCACAAGCATTGATAAGGAAGTAAGAATATTTTCAGCTAGCGAAGAAAGTAACCTGTATACTTTGGCGGATGCTATTGCTTATTATTCCTTCGCTCAAAAGCTAATTGCCGATTTTTATGTTAAACACAATAAGCCCATAGCTCCTACAAAAGTTTTTTCAAGCAAAATTGAGGCTATTGAATGGCTGAAAACATTTGTACACAAATAAAGGATCTTCATTTAGGTTAAGTAATCTGACGATAATGTGTTACAATAAACTTTTTTTTGTCAGTTTTTAAGGATTCATTTTTAAAGAAATTCCTCTCCTACTTAAGTAATTTTTGACATATTAAAACTGTTATTTTATTGAGCAGAAGAAAGTAATCTTATTTAACTGACAATAATCATATCTCATTCTGACACAACTCATTCAACTTCTTTTATAGGCCTTGTATTTTTGTTTCGTAATAAATAAAAGGAAGCAATGGATTCAATTATTCAATATCACGATGTAGCGGCTGTTTTTATAGCGAGGGTTTTCTTGGGTTTATTATTCTTTTTTCAAGGATTTGATGCCGTGTTTAATATTAAAGTGAGGAATGTAATTGAGGCTTATGAAAATTCTTTCGCAAATAAAGGAATTCCAAGATTTATAACTGTATTAGGATCGTGGTTCACCTCATATGTTGAACTAATAGGAGGGTTTTTACTCGTGTTCGGGTTATTTGAGTATTGTGCCTTGTATTTATTGGGGCTGAATCTAATGATAGCTTCAATAGCTTTTGGTATTACCTCACCAATTTGGGATATGCGTTTTGTTTTTCCGAGGTTGGTATTATTGCTTTTTTTATTGTTAATGCCATACACATTTCATAGTTGGTCACTTGATACTATTCTATTCAAATAAAATTACTAACCAAAAATAAAAAATGATGAAAACAATTAATCAAACCCAAAAACAAAATTTTATAACAAGAGAAGTAAGTTCAAATAAATCTGATGTAAGTACGGGTACTTTATCTGATTTTTGGCAAACAGCAGAGTCTAATCGTTTTGCGATTATCCCAATGATACTTGCAGTTGTCGCTATAATGGGAGGAATAGGTGCTGCAGCAGCAGTGAATGATGGTGTATTTAAATTGGCAATTGTAGCCTTAACAACATCTTTTGTGGAGGCAATCATACTTGCCGAGAGACCGATGCGTACCATTGTAATTGCTTCAATAGTATCGGTTGTATTGAGTGCAATAGTTGCTATTCTTTAAAAAATAAAAAATGAAAACAATTCTTGTTTCAACTGATTTTTCTGCTGTTTCGATTAATGCTATAGATTATGCTGTTGAAATTGCAAAAATTAGCAATGCGAAAATTGTTCTATTTCATACCTACCACTTGCCCATTATAACCAGTGAAGTTCCAATTATTATTCCCTTGGATGAAATGAAGCAAAATACAATGGATAGATTAAATAAAATTGAGAGTAATTGTAGCTGTGGATTTCCAGTTCAAGAGATTAATATATTTGCTCAAGAGAATAAGGTAGATATGATTATTATGGGTATGGAGGGTGCAAGCTACTTAGAAGAAAAATTTATCGGGAGCACAACAATCTCAGTCATTAGCAGTTCTAAAGTGCCTGTGTTAGCTATTAACAAGAATGTAAAATTTCATTCTATAAAAAAAATTGTTCTCGCTTGCGATTTTTCTCAAATGAATGATTTGTCTGCTATAGATACGTTAAAGGAATTATCTGATTTGTTTAAAGCACAAATATTTGTTTTGAATGTAGTTCATGAATTGGAAACTGTTCCATCCGTCAGTAAAGCAATTGAAGGTATTAAACTAAATCACCTTTTCAAAGATATTGAGCATTCATTTCATAGTATACAAAATGAAGATATCATTGATGGTATTAATGATTTTGTAAATGAAAAGGAAATAGATTTGGTTATGATGATTCCAAGGATGCACACTTTATTGCAAAGTATATTTTCTGAACCGAATACTAAACGTATGGCATTCCATACAAAGGTTCCTTTATTAACCTTAATTGAAAAATAAATCATTATAAAATGAACCCTATACTAGATAGCTATATGAAAAACGTTACAAGCCAAACAATGCAAATAACAATTAATGACAGCCGAAAAATTTTTGCCATACAAGAAGAGTTTAACACGGTTTTCCCTTATCTCAAATTAGAATTTTTCTCAAAGCCTCATAAACCTGGTGGGGCCTCAGCCAAAAAATTTATTAAGCATAGCAGCCTTGTATTGGGTGAGTGTAGATCTGTTCACAAAAAGGGAATCATTACAATTACTCCTAATATGACTGTTGTTGATTTGGAGCAACGATTTAATGATGTATACGGATTGGGGGTAGAGGTATTCAGAAAGTCGGGAAAAGTTTGGTTGGAAACAACTGTAACCGATGGTTGGACTTTAGAAGAACAGAATTTGCAAGGTGAGGCCTTAAGCAAAATTTCAGCTTGAGTAGTTCAAGCTTGCTCACAGAATTATCGTTATATTTGGTGAGGGATATATGTAGGAAATGAAGTCGAGCCAAATAATCAAATCAAAAGTATTTCATGATTTTTTAGTTGAAACAGGCGATTTATATCGCTTTGTACTTAAGTTTTTTAAAGAAGGTTTCAAACCAAGATATGAATTTGCAGAATTAATTAGGCAGTGTTTTTACATTGGCAACAAAACACTCCCTTTGGTG
>CAIMGI010000134.1 GCA_903840505.1 uncultured Bacteroidota bacterium | reverse complement strand
TGAAATGAACGTTGACCGAAAAAGTTATAATGTCGGTAAAGATTTGTCTTCGAAAGGAGGAACGGCCCTGGATGCAATGAAGAATATTCCAACCATTACAGTTGATGTTGATGGAAATGCAACCTTAAGAGACAATGCAGTTGAAATTTATGTAGATGGAAGACCAACGACTTTGACTTTGCAACAAATTCCTGCTGATCAAATTGACCGAATAGAAGTTATCTCAAATCCTTCCGTAAAATTTACAGCCAATACAACAGGCGGGATTTTAAATATTATATTAAAAAAGAACAGCAAACCCGGATACAACGGTTCCTTGATGGGGAATGTAGGAACAAGTGACAGGTACGGATTTATGGGAAGTATGAGTGTAAAGGAAAGCCCTTTTAATTTATCGTTAATGTATTCGGCAAATTCGCAGATAAACGACAACGATGGTTTTACAAAAAGCACAGATTTAGAGAATGGCATAGCAACAGGATACTATATTCTAGACAATATTACCCGTACAAAAAGTATGTTTCAGTTTGGAAAAATTAGTTTAGATTACAGTATAAACAATAGAAATACGATTACATTATCAGGAAATGGAGTTGCGGGAGATTTTAAAACAAGTGATGTACAGAATTTTGAATATTCAAATAATAACAGTGCATTTGGCGAAGGATATAGAATAAATGATTCTAAGAGTGGATTTCAAAACTATACGACACAATTACTCTACAGAAAAATATTCCCAACAGCAGGGAGGGAGTTAACCATTGATGCAAATCATAATTATTCTAACGCAGCAAACTGGTATACCTTTAGTACACATAACCAAGATGCCAATGGCTACGATTTACCATTTTCGCCCGAGCTTCAAAAAAATGAAGGTGGAGGTAAATCCAATCAATATGTGTTTCAATTAGACTATGTAAATCCCAAATCGGAAAAATCGAAAATAGAAATGGGTGTGCGCTCCTTTTATAAAAACTGGTTGCGATTTAATAATACTTCAAATTATAGTTATACAACAGATACTTATGACAAGGATACCATAATGAGTAATAATTATGTAATTGACGATTTGGTGAATGGCGCCTATATCAACTATTCAAATTATATGTCTTGGAATGTAGGGTATCAAGCGGGTTTGCGTTTTGAGCAAACTTTTTATAAAGGCACCTTAACGGATAAAAACCAATCGTTTCAATACACTTACCCCGGCAATTTGAATACCCTCCAAAATTCTCTTTTCCCGGCAATTTATTTGTCAAAAAAAATAGGCGATAAAAAGGAAGTTCAGTTTAATCTGTCGAGAAAAATTGAACGCCCCAATTTTTTCCAAACTATGCCTTATGTGATGTTTGCCGACAAAAAGAATATACGAACAGGAAATCCGGCATTAAAACCTGAGTTTATAAATATTGCAGAAATAAATTACAATAAGGTGTTTGAAAAGGGGAATTGGTTGACTGCCTTGTATGGTCGTTATTCTGAGCAACCCATCACAAATAACATATATCCATCTGTGCAGGATTCAACTATGTTGATAAATACCTACGTGAATGGGAAAAACAGTTTGCGTTATGGTATGGAAAATACTGTTAAATATGTTTTTTTTAAAAAGCTAACTACCACATTGAATGTGGATGTGTTTTATGTTTCATTAACAAGCGGCATAGTAAACAATCAAGCTTCAACCATTACTCAAGGATGGAGCTATAAAGGGAAAGTGAATGTAAGTTATAGTTTGCCTTGGGAGATGACTCTGCAAGTAAATGGTAATTACGAAGCACCTAAAGTAATTATCAATGGTAAAACATTGCCAATGTATTTTATGGATGTTTCGCTAAATAAAACGATTGGAACAAAATGGACTTTTAATTTAACATTAAGCGATGTCCTCGACTCTAAACGTATGGGTACAACGATAGAAACAGATTATTATATTCAGGATTTGTCGAGAAGAAGAGAAACACGCTTTTTGCGTTTTAGTGTAACGTATTCATTTGGAAAATACGACTCATCTGTATTTAAGCGCAAGAGTTCAAAAGGTGGTTCAAGAAGTAATGATGGTGGCGGTGATGGATTGGATTTTTAGGGAATATTCGATTGGGTCAAACAAATTTATACTGTACCGAGTAACTCATGCCTATACTTGTCAAGAATGCTTGACTTTGATAAAAATCCAACATACATTTCACCTTTAACTACCGGTAAATTCCATTGACCCGATTCTTCAAATTTCTTCATAATAGAAAATATGTTTTCATTGTAATCTATAATCATTGAAGGTTTGCGCATTAGTTCTTTTGCGGTTACTGTATCATAATGTTCCGTATTAAACATTTCTTCTCTTATATTATCTAAATAAATAATCCCCAATAATTTGTTGTTCTTTTTTACAACAGGAAAAATATTTCTTTTGGAGTGTTTTATAGTTTCAACAATATCTCGCAACGTGGCCTTAAAGTGAATAGTAGCAAAATCTATTTCAATTACTTTGCCTATATCAATCTTACTTAAAATGCTCGTATCCTTATTATCAGAAACAATTGCTCCCTTATCCCTTAATCTTCTTACATCCAAGGATTCGGGATGGAAATATTTAACTATAATATAGCTTATTGAAGAAACTATCATTAATGGAATAATCAACTCATAACCTCCTGTTATTTCAGCAATAAGAAATATACCTGTTAAAGGTGCATGAAATACACCGCTTAATATACCTGCCATTGCAACAATGGTAAAGTTACTTACGGGAATATTATCAAAACCGATGAGTGTTAGAAAATAAGCGAAGATAAATCCAAGGTAGGCTCCAACAAACAATGAAGGAGCGAAATTGCCTCCATTACCACCCATACCAAGTGTTATGCCTGTGGCAACTGCTTTCAGCAACAATGTTAAGCTAATAAAAACAAGTAACATCCACTTGTTATCAAGAAAATCAAGAAGAATACTGTTTTTAAATAAATCAGTTGCTTTAAATTGTGAAAGCAATTTTATGCTTTCATATCCTT
>CAIMGI010000133.1 GCA_903840505.1 uncultured Bacteroidota bacterium | reverse complement strand
TGGTAAAAATCGCCAACTTCTTGTAGCTGCAAACCGTTATAGCCAATGGTGTGACGACCAACAACAATTAGACAAACAATATGAAATTAGGACGACTTGAAAAATTAGACTTGCGAACTTACTGGAAACGTGAAGCGACAGACTTTACGCCTTGGCTTGCACAAGATGAAAATATCCAACTTTTAAGTGAGACAATTGGAATTGAACTTGAAGTTCAAAGCCAAGAAGAAAGCGTTGGACCATTTAGTGCAGACATTCTTTGCAAGGATACAATTAACGACCATTATGTTTTAATTGAAAACCAACTTGAAAGAACAGACCACACTCACCTAGGACAACTAATGACTTATGCAGCTGGACTTGACGCTGTAACAATTATTTGGATTGCCCAAAAATTTACGGAAGAGCACCGTGCTGCTTTAGACTGGTTAAATAGAATTACGGACGACACTTTTACATTTTTCGGAATTGAAATTGAACTATATAAAATTGGAGACTCAACACCTGCGCCAATGTTCAACATAGTTTCAAAACCCAACGACTGGACAAAACAAGTCAAAAAATCAACTTCTTCGCAACCAGCCACCGACACAAAACTTTTACAACAAGAATATTGGCAAGGTCTTAAAGACTATATAGAGGACAATAAAAGTTTTGTGAAAATGCAAAACCCTTTACTGCAACATTGGACAAATATTGCCATTGGTAAAAGTAATTTTCATTTATCTGCTTCAGTTAATTCAAGAGACAATTCAATAAATATCTGGCTCAATATTATGGGTGAACAAGCAAAAGAGAATTATGAAAAACTCTATGAGGTTGCTTATGAAAACTCCTTGACCGAAGTAAATAAAGATTTAGTTTGGGATAAAATGGATGGACGAAAAATGAGTGCTGTTATGCTAAAATCAAGTGCTGACTTTTCAAATAAAACAGACTGGACAAAGCAGTTCGCTTGGTTCAAAGACAACCTTGAAAGATATACGAAATACTTTAAACCAAAAATCGCTAAACTATGACGACAGGAAGAACCACTGGCTATAACAGCACCTACAAGAAATTGGCGGTTCAGTGCTTCGTATGACAGTTTTGTGGTTAATCAAACATTCGTTCTTCGTATGAACATTTGTGGTAAAAATCGCCAACTTCTTTTAGCTGCAAACCGTTGTGCGTCATTGTAAAAAGACAGCCACCTGCAAAGGAAACTATTTAAAAAATCGTCTAATACTTACATAGGTAAAGTAGTATTTATGGAACAAAGATAAAATGACATTTGACGAAATTTATTTTGATCATCATAAAATGGTTTTTAACCTTGCCCTGCAATATGTTCAGAATATAGAAGATGCAGAAGAAATTACACAAGATGTTTTTGTGAAAGTCTTTGACAATCTCGATTCTTTCAAAAAACAGGCAAGTTTAAAAACTTGGATATATCGTATTTCCATTAATCAATCGTTGGACTTTATAAAAGCTAAAAATACACAGAAAAGAAATTTCCTTTCTTCAATATTCAGCCTTAACGATGAAAAATTTAAGTTTGAACCTCCCAATTTTAATCATCCCGGAATTGAACTAGAACAAAAAGAAGCCTATCAGAAAATATTTGAAGCCATTAACCAACTTTCGGATAACCAAAAAACGGCAATTATTTTATTAAAAATTGAAGACAAATCTCAATTCGAAACAGCCGAAATAATGAACTTAAATGTAAAAGCATTGGAATCTTTGTTTCAAAGAGCCAAAAAAAATTTAGAAATATTGTTAAACTCAAAAGGATAATTATGGAAAGCTCGTCTAATAAAGATATGAAACAAGTATTTGAACAGTTAGCAAATATAAAAGCGGTAGAACCAAATGCAAAATTGCAAACTTTAACATTAAGTAGGTTAAATAAGAAAAACATTATCCCTTTGAATTGGGTGAGAGCAGTAGCTTGTTTGTTTATACTATTTATTTCTTCTGAATATTATGTGTTTTATAATAATAAAAGTAATAGACAAGATGTTGCAAGCTATGTGTCTATAACCAATAATACTTTATACAATGAGTAAATCTAAATTTTTTAAATTAATTATTTTGGGACTATTAATTTCCAATGCAATCGTAGTATTTATGCTTATTAATGGTCGTGATAAAAAGAATGGATCTAAAAATATTATAATCGAAAAATTGCATTTTGATAAAGAGCAAATTAAAAATTACGAATCATATATTCAACAGCATCGTAAAGCCATAAACGAAAATGAAATAACTATGAATAAATTAAGAAGTGAATTGTACCAGCAACTAAAACATCAGCAAGATACTTCTAAAGTAGATTCCATAATTTCAATTATTGCCAATCAACAAATTATTGCAGAAAATATAAATTACAATCATTTTTTAGAAATAAAAAAACTGTGTAAGCCAAGTCAAAAAGAGGATTTTGACGAATTAACTACTAAAATTGCAAAATTATTTTCTTTAAAAGAAAGGAAGTGATTTACATTCTCGTCTAAATAAATAAGAATAAATATAAAACAATTAAATAAAATGAATAAAGTAAAATTATCAATTTTCGGATTAAGCCTATTGGCATTGAGTATAACCTTTTATTCATGTAAAAAAGGTAAAATTGTTTCTACGGGTGATATATCTATTACAGACGTTGTAAAAGCAAAATTCACAAGTAACGTAACCATTTCTACGAGCGGTAGTGGTAAAAAGAGCAGTATTACACTTAAAAGCAACGGATTACCTGACCATAAAACACCTTATTGGGGAGTTGGTAATGTCTTGTATGAAGCATTTCCTTCAGGACATCAAGCGAATGCAAATACAGAAATGATTGCACAAAACTATTCAATGACAATTCCTACAAATCCTAATGAAGCATCGTCTAAAGAAGCAACATCAATGGGTGAAATTGGGATGGCAATAAACGGAGTAGCAATTTTTAATGATAGAGAAGGTGGTAATATTCCACTTGAAGCTATGACTGTAACAACTTTTGATAATTCAGGTGCACACCCAGCACCTCCAAAAAACTATCATTATCATACTACAGGTAAGTACACTTCGGTAGATGATGCAAAATTGATTGGATTTTTGCGTGATGGCTTTCCTATCTATGGCAGAAAGGATACTACGGGTGTTTATCCAACTTTAGATGCTTATGGTGGACATACAGGACCAACACAGGATTTCCCCAATGGCATTTATCACTATCACGCATCAAATGTAAATTATTTAAATACTGGATATTATATTTTAAAAGCTGGTAGTTACTATGGTACTAAAGGAACTTTCACTAATTAAATTTGTATTTCTTATAGTTTGCGTTTTCAATTTTGGATGTTCACATCCGAAAGAAGGAAAAACAATTAATACATTTGAAAAAGTTGATGTTTCACAAATTCCAAACACTACAATTTTAGAAGATGATACCTCATTAAAATTGCAGAATGGTATTTACTACTATGGTGGTAAGTCCTATTCGGGTTTTATAAAAGATGTATATGAAACTGACACTTTAAAAAGTATTAGTTCTTATTTTCAAGGATTACATCAAGGTACAACCAAAACATTTTTTACGAATGGCAAATTGGAAACGAAACGGAATTATAGAAATGGAATTGGCTATGGACAACATTTAGGTTATTGGAAAAATGGAAATAAGAAGTTTGATTTTATGTATTTTAACGATAAACGGGAAGGTCTGCAAAAGCAATGGTATGAAAGTGGAAGTCCATATTGCGAATTAAGTTTTACTGATGACCAAGAAAACGGTATGCAAAAGGCGTGGCGTGAAAACGGAAAACCCTATATTAATTGCGAAGTAAAAGATGGTGTAAGATATGGACTTCAAAAGTCAGCATTGTGTTATACTTTAAAAGATGAAAAACTAAAATGAAATATTGCTATTTGATACTTTGCTTATTTACAATTATATCTTGTAATAACAATAAAAAACGACTTCCTTATTACGACACAGCCGATTTTACACCAAAATGGGAAATGTCTAACGAAAAAACATTTCACCAAATCAGACCCTTTAAACTCATAAATCAAGAAAATCAACCATTCACAGAAAGAGACATTGAAGGTAAAATTTGTGTAGCAGATTTCTTTTTTACTACTTGTCCAGGCATTTGCCTTAAAATGACAAACAGTATGTCTGAAATTCAAAAGGAATTTTTCAATGATGATGAAATATTGCTTTTATCGCATAGTGTAACCCCTGAAAAGGATAGCGTACCTGTTTTAAAACAATACGCCAAAGAAAAAAAGGTTGATTTTAAAAGATGGAAACTTTTAACAGGCAATAAAAATGAAATCTATGACTTAGGACGCAAATATTATTTTGTTGAGGAAGATGAAGGAGTTAAAAAAGGCAATGATGTTTTTTTACATACCGAAAATTTCATACTTATTGACAAGCAAAGGCATATTCGTGGAATTTACAACGGACTTGACCCAAATAGTATGCAAAATTTAATCAGTGACATAAAAATATTGAAAGCTGAATAGAGTACAAAACAACGAACGCACAACAGGGGTTTTGCAAAAGTGGGGTATTTGTGCTAAATTTGAACATTGGGAATTCTAATCAACATTTGTGCTAATATGAACATTTGTACTTCTAATTCCCCACCTTCGCAAAGCCCCAAAACGTTAGCGGAAACCCTAAAAGGACAAACATAACAGACAACGATCCTTAAGAAATGGATAGACGACATTTTATAAAACAATCGACATTACTCTCAATTGGTGGTCTTTTAATTCCTTCAACCTTTCTTTCTGCTTGCAGAAAAGAAACCTTATTTGAAGACATAAATTATGACGGAAAAGTTATAATTATTGGTGCGGGGGCAGCGGGGCTATATGCAGCATATATTTTAAAATCAAAAGGAATAGATTTTCAGATTTTAGAAGCTTCTGCAAATTATGGTGGACGTCTTGGTAAGCTAACAGGTTTTGCCAATTTTCCTATTGACACAGGTGCTCAATGGTTGCATGGTAAAAACAGTATTTTGGGCGACTTGATCACTAAGTCAAACACTAAAATCACGTTAGACGATAGTGAAACAAAATATTGGTTCAATAATCAATTAGTGAATTCTTTACCCCAAAACACCGATATTTTTGAAGGCGATGATTTGCCGGATATTTCATATAATGATTACGCTTTGCAAAAAGGATTAGGTAATGAATATAAATACATTGTAGAAAATATTGCAGGTGACCAAGGTGCAGCGGCTACTCGTCTTTCTGTATTTGGCAATAATCAAGATGAAGAAAATTGGAATTCTGGGGACAATGATTTTAAATTTCGAGAAACTTTCTTTGATTTAATTGAAAAAGAAATTGCAAGTCGAGTAAAAGATAAAATTCTACTCAATACCATTGTTTCTAAAATTGATTATTCGCAATCAACAATTCAAATAACAGACAGTAATAACAATACATACAACGCAGATAAAGTAATTATTACTGTCCCAATACCAATTCTAAAATCGGCAGATATTCAATTTATTCCAACACTACCAAATGAAAAAACAACTGCATTTTCAAAAATAGGAATGGATGCAGGAATGAAAGTTTTTTTAAAATTTAGCAATAAATTCTTTGACCAAAATATAATCGGTGGACCAATTTGTGCGGCTTATGCAGATGATAGCATAGGCAAAGCACAAAATGACAATGTATTGCTTGCTTTTATTATGGGCGTTCAAGCCGAATACTTAACTTCATTAGGAAGTGACACGGCTATTACAACTGCATTACTTCAAGAGTTAGACACAATGTATAACGGACAGGCAACATCGTCATTTGTTGCATCGCATGTTCAAAATTGGACAATTAATCCATTCGTTAAAGGAGCATACTCTTATAGCACAATTGGCATGGGAGATGCAAGAAAAGTTGCAACAAAACCGATAAACAAAAAACTATATTTTGCCGGTGAAGCAATGAATACAAATGGACACCATCAAACTGTTCATGGTGCAGTAGAAACTGGCTATAGAGAAGTTATAAATATTTTAAACGACATAAAAAAATGAGAGCAGTATTATTTGGAATGTTGTTTTTTACATTTAATAGCATAATAGCCCAAGAGTTTAGAACTGATATTTCTTACAAATATATTTTTGCTAATAAGTGGGATAAAGCTATTCAAACCTACAATTTTAGCAGACCATTTCTTGAAAAAAAACAACCATTGCTCATGCACGGACTAAATGCTTCAGTATCTTACATTTTTAAATCTTCTAGCAGTTTGAAACACGGAATACATATTTCGTATAACTATTTTAAAAGTTCGGCTGAGAATGAAAACTTGAAGAACATCTTAAATTTGCATTTTTTAAACTTGGGTTACATAATTCATTATGAAAACAATGTAAAAACTAAAGGACTTTACACTGACCTAATTATCTCGGCAGTATCAAGCGGACTTTTTAGAAATGTGAATGATGAACCTTTTGAATATGACGAAGCAAGAGCATTTGGTATTGGGGGCGACCTAAGCATCAGAGCAGGTTATTATTTAAAACTAAAAAATAAAATTTATTTATCTCCTTTCGTTCTTGTTGGTTACACACCTTATTTTTATTCACCCAATAGTGAAGCGGTAATTAATCAAACCAAAGGGCTGGTGAGTAATAATTGGACTGGAATATTTACTACACAAGTTGGTTTGACCTTGCATATTAGACAACATCAAAATGACTAACACTATTACGACTAACCGAAGAAGGGCATCCGCTAACAGCACCTACAAAAAATTGGCGGTTCAGTGGTTAAATGAAGCTTTGTGCTTCGTATCAAGTTCAGTGGTGGCAGACAGTTTTCGTCTCCGAAATCGCCAACTTCTTGTAGCTGCAAAACGTTAGCAGTAATTGTTGCAGTCCTCAATGAAATCCTAGAAATTCAAACATTAATTAATTTAAAATGTTAAACTAGTAATTATAAAAGGCAATAATGACAACTCAAATTGAAAAAATAAAAAGGACAATTGAACCCTTAAGACAAGAAATTATTAATCATAAAGTTTATTCAGCTATTAAAGACCTAGACGACTTGAAAGTGTTTATGCAATTCCACGTTTACGCTGTTTGGGACTTTATGTCTTTATTAAAAACTTTACAAGGTAACTTGACTTGCACATCTGTTCCTTGGTTTCCCAAAGGAACCGCTGACACAAGATATCTTATTAACGAAATAGTTGTAGGTGAAGAATCTGACGTAGACCTAAATGGCATAAGGAAAAGTCATTTTGAATTATATTTAGATGCTATGAAACAATGTGGAGCAGATACCTATAAAATTGAAGTTTTTACAGATGTATTAAAAAATACAAGCGACTTTGACTCCGCTTATTTGGCTTCAGAAACTCCAAAGGAAGCAAAAGATTTTGTTGACTTTACTTTCAAAGTTATTGAAAGTGGTAAAGATTATTTGCAATCAGCTATTTTCACTTTTGGGCGTGAAGACCTAATCCCAGGAATGTTTATCTCCATAATAAATGAAATGCACAAGAGTTTTCCTGACGACATTTCTATTTTCAAATACTATATCGAAAGGCATATTGAAGTTGATGGAGACCACCATAGCCATCTTGCAAAACAAATGACAGCCAATCTTTGTAAAGACAACGAACAATATTGGCAAGAAGCAGAAGAAGCAGTTATAAATTCATTAAAACAAAGAATTGAATTGTGGAACGGTGTACATCGACAGTTGACAGAAAGAACAACTACTGCTAACAGCATGCTAGCTATAGCCGCTGGTTCAGCGTAAATTTGGAAGTTCGTATTTCTTTTATAAATTTGTAATAGGTTTGCAGTTCAGTGCTTCGGTATCGCGGCCATCGCTAGCATGCAAACCGTTAGAGGCAATGCTACTAGCGACAATACTTTGTTCAAAACTTTGGGCTTTGAAAACAGAAAAAATAACTTTAACCTCTCACATTTGACAAATGAAAATTTAGTTGCGCTAACTTATCAAGAGAGGGGTATTTATTATTAATTAAATTTATTTTCGTATAAGTCTTCTATTTTAAAAATCATTTCCCAGTTATTACCCCAAGCAATATTTCCAGAATCTACTTTAAACTTCTTAAATAAAGTAATATCTAAATACTTTTTGCAAGTAGCGTATTTTTTTAATGCAGGTAAAAAGTTAATAACATTTCTTTTCTTATCATCAAATATAATTTCGATATTATAATCGTCTAAATATTTTGCTGTAACAACTTTCATATTTACAATTTTGTTGTAATTTTTCTACATTTTGGAGTTTTATTTAATACAAAAAACTCATACCATTTTTCAGATATTTGTTTGTGATATTTTTTTATAAATTTCAAACTATCTTTTGTTTGTTTTTCGTTTAATTGGTTTCTAGTTTTAATAATTTTTATATCAGCTAATTTACCATCTTCATATATAAATTCAAATTTACTTTCAAAGTCACCATTTTTAACGTGTACGTGAACTGGTAAATGGTCGTTTGAGTAAAACAAAAATATTAATCCAAAGTATTCGTAAATTTTAGGCATATCAATTATTATTATTTTACAAATTTAGTGATTTTTAAATTATTTTACAAACTCTAATCTATCAGATAAATAAAAATTGGATAGCTAATACTAACAAAATATTTACTTTTGCATCATAATTTAAAACGCCATCACGGTGTTTATCAATAAGTCAAAGATACATTTTGAAAGCAAATCACAACATTTCATCCTGTGTAAAAACCATTCTAGTAACACCAAAATGAGAAAGCACTGCACCTAACAGCGGGTTTAAGAAATTGGCGGTTCAGTGGTTAAATAAACATTTGTGCTTCTATCAAAGTTTGTGCTTGGTTGACAGTGAAGTGCTCCGAAATCGCCACCTTCGGGTAGCTGCAAACCGTTAGTAGAAAGTGGCGGGATAATTTTTCCCTAAGACAACTTTTTCGGCTGACAAAAAAATTTCCCTTTACTATTTACTAATTGCATTACACCGACACTCGACAACATTAACCCGGGAGGAGTATTGCCCTATCACAAAAAGTTTTAAAGTTTGTGTAACCTATTTGCTTTTTTTGCGTATTGTAGCAACATCCCTAACCCTTAAGCTTATGCAAATGAATGCCGCTACCTTCAACAAAATTGAAAAGGAAGATATTCCGACATTAAAGTTTCCTGATAAGGAGGTTTTAATGGATAATGAACTGATAAAAGAACGAGCGGCTGAATTAAACCGCGCTTTATTGTTGGGAAATTTAGAGCATATAAAAATAAAAATTTATTTTGAAGACGACAACGCCAGGAAAGTAGTAGAAACAACGGTTTGGGGCGTTACTGATAAACGTGTCATTTTAAAAAAGGACATTGTTATCCCAATCAAACGAATACATCAAATTAGAATTTGAATAGACCCTATATCTTTCGATTATGCAGCAATTTGAGCAAAAAAAAGTAGAATATGGCAATTCTTCTATTACGGAGTGTTAGTTGGAATTGCAGGGTCAGTTATGTTCAATGCGGTAATTAAGCTTTTATTATTATCTAGACATAACAGACAAGAAAACCGAAATTAAACTGGGTGCCGCCAACAACTACTAACACCATATTTGCCTAATGCGGGGGACGTTGGTCATCGCTTAAGCCATTTGCCTGCTTCGCAGACAGAAAATTTGTTTCAGCTTTCGCTAAAAACAGTTATCTTTAAATACAGTTTTGTCGGTGTAGACAGAGGATTCTCCGAAATCCGCACAAGGCAAACCCGCAAATCGTTAGCATACGACACTTTGACGGAGACAATTATTAAAGGTTGGATAATGACAGTAGACATAAATAAAATGTGAAGAGAAAAGCAGCACATTTGCAAACCTTTAGCTTCAACCGTATGAAAATTAACAAATCCTCTACAATCAACTAACCTGAATAAAAAATATGATACAATATAAATTAATATTTAGTTTTTTTATCTTAATACAAACTATGATAACTTCCACATTGAATGCACAGACCTTACAGACAGTAACATATGTAGACCTCAATAAATATTCCGGTAAATGGTATGAAATAGCATCTTACCCACAGCGTTTTCAAAAAGGCTGCCATTGTACAACAGCAGAATATACTTTTAGTGCTAAAGGCTATGTTATAGTTGAAAACAGGTGTAATAGAGACAGTGTAAACGGAAAACTGTCCTACATTAAGGGAAAAGCTTTTGTTGAAAATAACTCAGGAAATGCAAAGCTAAAAGTTCAATTTTTTTGGCCATTTAAAGGTAAATATTGGATAATTGATTTGGCATCCGATTATAGCTACGCAGTTGTTAGTCACCCAAACAAAAAATACTTATGGATACTTTCAAGAACATCCAAAATGGACGATACCGTTTATCAGCAGATTATTTCTAGACTTAAATCGAAAGGTTTTGATTTATCGAAAATTAAAAAAACAGAACAACTATAATTCGCACTTATTAGGGTTGACGATGCGCTTTTAGTGCAGAAAGTCGCAAACTAATTTTAGCTGCAATTCGTTAAAACCATTGCAACGAAGCAAACCAAGAATTTAACCAAACAAAAAATGTTTACAGTAGAACAAATTGAATTAGCTCATAGCAAAGTAAAATCAGGAGCAGAATTTCCCAGATACATACAGGAGATTAAAGAATTGGGGGTAACAGCATTTGAAACTTTTGCTTCAGATAGTCATACCCACTATTTCGGTAAAAACGACTACCAAACAAAATCACCAGCTAAATACAAAGGGTTGACAATAGCACATAGCAGCAATAAAGAAAAATTCATTCATTATCTAAAAATCCACCAACAAGGAGAAACAGACTATTATTCATTTTGTAAACATTGTGCCGAAACAGGAATTGAAAAGTGGTTTGTAAATCTTGATAAATTAACCTGCACTTATTATGACAAAGCGGGAAATGAAATATTAGTGGAAATTTTACCAAAAGCATAAAAAAACAAACCGCTTACAAACGTTAGCAGAAAATATTTCACTCCACTTTTTGCTGCAACGGCTCTGCCGAAAAAGCTTTTAATGAAGTTATATAAAACGTGCAATTACTTCACTGGGTGCGTTGAATACATTCAATTTGTAAACGTAAGATGGCGCTTTATAGTTTCCTGCAATTTTATTACCCCTTGCTCCCACTCTACTATGTTTCGGTTGCTGTATCCCTACCATTTCTTAGTATAATTAACATATAACAAAAACGCCCCATCACTTTCGCAATGGGGCGTTCAATTGTTTTTTGTTTTACTATTTAATTAGCGTTAAGAAACCACTAAAGTTGTATTCCAATGCTTGGTATTTACCATAGGCAACCCAATAATATGTTCCGTCAGAACATATCTTACCATTTTTATTGGTTCCATCCCAACCAAAATACGCATCGGTTGAAGTGTATACTTCATTACCCCATCTGTTGTAAATTTTTACGTAAAACTCGTCAAACTTACCTTTTACAAATGCGTGGTATTTATCGTTCGATCCATCGCCTTGCGGTGTAAACACGTTAGGGAATTCAATAGACGGCTCACACACAATATTGTCCACAGCGAAGTTTAACATCTTAGGACAAGCCTGACCCGGCAAGTATACAAATACGGTGTATGTTCCTGAATCGCCAACCTCTCTGGTTTGTGCGGTTGAACCATCCCCCCATAAATAAGCAGCTCCTTGCCCTTCATATCCTGCATCCAATAATGCTTTCTTATCCGGACAAATGCTGTCGTTCTTTTCAAGCATATCCTTTTTCTGAACAGTAACAGTTACGGTATCGGTAGTTTTACAACCACCCGGTGAGGTAACAGATAAATAGAAGGTGTGTGTTTCATTGGCATTAACACTTATATTGTTAAGGTTTGAGAATGCAGCACCACCATCACTCCAGCTATACAAGTAATTAACACCTGTATTGGCTGCAAAAGTTATCGGTTCACCTTCACATATTGTCGTATCGCGCAAAGGAATCATTACAGGATATGGTTTAACGGTTACGTTTTTAACACCCGAACCGGTACCGCAATGGTTAATTGCGGTAACCTTTATTTGATAGGTTCCTACCTGACTAAAGATTGCATCAATTTCATTCGCAGCAGTATCCACAATGGTTCCGTTGTTCGGCACTGTCCAACCGTAATAAGTATTTACTCCAAAAGGTACTTTATAATGGTTGGTATCGCCCAAGCACACCGTTGAAGGCCCCGTTATATTTACAGCAGGCGGACCGTCCACTACAATTGTTTTAATTGGCGACCAAGGTCCTAAGCAACCAAAGTTATTTTCCTGAACAGAGAAGGTTAAGTTTCCTTGTCCACCGAGATTCACATATAAACTGTTAAATCCGGAAGGTGAGGTAAACGGTGCTCCGTTATTAATTCCGTTACAAGTCCATTGATATTTTGAATCGGAATTGTAAGGCTGGAAGAACAGGGCTGCAATGTCACCGACACAGAATGTATCTTCCTGCATATACGATGGTAAAATGTACGACTCAATGGTTACTCCAGCATCGGCAGGTGCTCCAATAGTTAAGCGTATCAATGTACCCAATGTATTATCAGGATCGGTTGCCATAGTAGCAACTACTCTTGCATAGTATCCTTTTGGTGCAATACCCAAAGCCAATAGGTTGGCCAAATCAGGGATAACAATGTGCAATAAGGTATCGTTAACAGCAGTTACCGAACCTAAAGCGCCTAAAGCACCAACAGGAGCAAATGTTAATTTTGAAAGTACTTCTAATTTAAATTCATTGCCCGGTAAATATTGTTGAACACCATTTACAAAATGATCAACATCAATTGTTACAAGCGTATCCCATCCTTGGTTATTAGGAATCAAACAAACGTGTATGTCTTCTGTTAAGTTTGTTTCAGCGTCACATTCACGTATACAGAATGGACCGTATAAACTACCTATAGTATAAGGACTTGTTGAAACAATTCTTAAATAATAGTTACAGCCAGGAGGCACAACCGGAATTTTCCCTGAAACATTTCCCGGAGGAATACCCAAAGCAGGGTCGTAAGCTGTATTGTCTACTGATGTTCCAACTACAGTTGGGTTAACACCAAAGTTTCCGTTAACGTCAGACAACTGGGCTATATAAACGTTATTTGTATAGATACCCGTTGAGGTAAATGGAATATCAATCACACTATTAATACAAATGGCATTCGTATCATTTAACACCACTGGTTTTTTCGTGACAATTACATTAGGACAGTCAACAATAGTGAAACAAACACTAGCAATACCTACCAACACAGGTGCCGGAGAAATTCTATTGATACGTACTTTATAGCAGTTGCCTGCAGGAATAGGAATATTTATTGGAATATGTACAGTAACACCACTTGTTGTTGTAGGATAGTAAATACTAAAAACTCCTAAGTTAGTTGGGTTGTTAAAGTTACCCATCGGGTCAGATAATTCAACCTCATAGGTACCGTCACAAAGTGTATCGCTTAACTGAAAAAATATAGATAAATAGTGGTCACGACAAACAGTATCGGTAGATAAGTTTGTGATGGTAATATCAACAGGTGCGTGATTAATTGGGTCATAATCACCAATTACGTTTATATCATCAACAGAAAAAGCAGATTCAAAACCGGGAACAGGTGGTGTTCCTGCATCGTTTACCCATCTGAAACCAAAACGAATGTCATTTACATTATCAAAAGCGGGGTCAGAAATAGCCTCGTATTTCCACATATATCTTCCGCTGTATTTTGGTTGTCCACATTGAATCCAAGGACCATTGTTTTTGCTGTAATAAATTTCACCGTATGCATTGGCAGTTCCATCACACATATAAAAGAAAGAAAATACAACATTTGTAATACCCATTGTACAAAAACCGGAGTTCATTAATGCAATACGGTCTGATGCAACATTTGGGTTATAATTGGAATTGTCAATAGCTTGACCTTGTGCTGTAACTTCATCGTGAATATGAAGGTACTGACTGTTTGGAGCAAAACTTATTTGACCACCATAGGTCTGAGATTGATCGGAATTATTAGGATAAGCAGGTAAACCCAAATAACTGTTGTTTACTATAAATTTATTTGTACCTGCAGGTGATCCTACTCCATTTCCGTTGAGTGTCCAAGCACCGGAACCAAACTCCCAGTTTTCATTAAACAACTGAATTTGTTGAATTTGAGCAGATGCGTTGAATGAAAACATCATTGCAAAAAACACAATAGCTAAATGGAATTTAAATTTCATACTCAATATTTAAAATAATTGTTAATTCTAAATTTTGTATAAAAATAGTGAAAAATACTATAATAGCAAGACTTGGTTACAGTTTATTTAGTTAACGGTAATTGTTGCAGAAAACGAGTATTTTTTGGCCTTTTTACCCTTTTTTTTGATTTTTTTTCAACAAAATTAAGCAAGTATTAAGAATTTAGCCTTTGTAGTTTTCCATTAATATAGATTCACTGCAAAATTCAAACTCTTCTTTTTGGTTGTTGGAACAAACTATAATAATTCTATTAGAAGAATATTTTTGAATCATATTCCCATACCATTCAGCACCATTTTTGTCGATGTTTGATAGTGGTTCATCTAATAATAAAATAGGACTGTTTGAAAGAATGGCCAAGCCTAATTTTACCCGTTGCTTCATCCCGGAGGAGTAATACTTAATGGCTTTGTTTTTAGCACTTTCAAGTTGCATTACTTCTGCGATGTTTTTTTCGCTAAATGCTTTGAACTTGGCTTGGTAGTCAATCAGCTCTTGCAGCGTAAAATCTTCAATTAACTCCATATAAGGAGAAGCTATGCTGATGTGTTTAAATATGTTTTCAACAGAAACGGATTTACCATCAATCATATACTCTAAGTTACCCTCACTTTGAATTTGAAAGCCTGAAATTGTTTGCAGTAGAGTGGATTTTCCAGATCCGTTTCCCCCAAGAATTACATAGTGGTTACCAAGGGAGAGCTCGAGCGTTATATTTTTAAATATCCATTCGTTGTTATACTTTTTCCCCAGTTGCCGCAGATTAATTTTCATTGGCTCAATTACATTGTTCCTCTCATAATACCATTCGTAGATTCACGAATAAATTTCACTATGAGTTCTTTTTCAGGTGATGAAGGGGCTTCGTGTTCAACAATATTAACGGCATTGGTAACATTGTAGCCTTTTACATAAATGGTACGATAAATATCTTCAATTTGAAGAATGGATTCGTTGCTGTATCCTTTTCTTCTGAGTCCTACAGAATTTATACCTACATAAGACAATGGTTCGCGGGCTGCCTTCACAAAAGGGGGTACATTTTTACGTACCAAAGAACCTCCTGTAATAAATGAATGTGCACCAATTTTAACAAATTGTTGAACTGCAACAATTCCTTCCAATATGGCAAAGTCTTCAATTTCAACGTGCCCCGCAAGATTTACTCCGTTTGCTAAAATAATGTTGTTTCCTAATAAGCAATCGTGTGCAACGTGCACATAGGCCATAATGAGGCAATTGTTTCCTATAGCTGTTTTGTTTCTATCAATAGTACCTTTATTTACTGTAACACATTCTCGTATGGTAGTATTGTCGCCAATTTCTGCAGTAGTATCCTCTCCGGCATACTTCAAATCCTGTGGATTTCCAGCAATTACAGCTCCCGGATATATTTTACAATTTTTACCAATTCTGGCACCTTCCATAATGCTCACATTCGGACCAATCCAAGTTCCTTCGCCAATGGTTACATTTTTTGCAACAGTGCTGAATGGTTCTATAGTAACGCCTTCTGCTATTTTTGCTTCAGGGTGAATGTAGGCAAGAGGACTTATCATACGGTTTATTTTACTTTAACAATTTGAGCCAACATTTCAGCTTCAATAGAAATTTTATTTCCTACATATCCAACACCACGCATATGGCATAAGCCTCTGCGGATTGGACTTACAAGTTCTAATTTAAACACAATGGTATCGCCCGGTAATACAATATTTTTAAATCTTACATTTTCTATTTTCATAAAATAAGTAAGATAGTTTTCCGGGTCGGGAACCGTTTTCAACACCAAAATTCCACCGGTTTGCGCCATCGCTTCTATTTGCAATACTCCCGGCATTACAGGGTTTCCCGGAAAGTGTCCTGTAAAAAAGGCTTCGTTCATTGTTACATTTTTAACTCCCACAACGTGACTTTCGGAGAGCTCCATAATTTTATCGATGAACAAAAAGGGTGGGCGGTGCGGCAATATTTTAATGATGTCATTGATGTTAAGCAAAGGAGGTGCATTTAAATCAAACACAGGAATAGCATTCTTCCTTAAAGATTTTTGTTTTTTTGCAAGCTCTTTTAATTTTTTTGCAAAGGCAACGTTGCCTTCGTGACCCGGTCGTGCAGCAAGTATGTGTCCTTTAATAGGGATACCCACCAAAGCCAAATCACCTACAATGTCCAATAATTTATGTCGCGCAGGTTCGTTCTGAAACTGCAAATCAACATTATTCAAAACTCCCTTTTCTTTTATTTTTACGCTTGGCTTTTTAAATAAAGTAGCCAATTCATCCAGTTTTTGTTGTGTAACATCTTGGTCAACAATTACTATTGCATTACTTAAATCGCCACCTTTAATAAGATTGTGTTCAAGCAATTGTTCCAACTCGTGTAAAAAGCAAAATGTTCGGTTAGGAGAAATGTCGGCATTAAATTCACCAATATTATACATAGAGGCGTGTTGCGTGCCCAATACAGGTGACTTATAATCAACCATTACGGTTAGTCGGTATTCTTCAGAAGGTACAGCTAACATCTCTACTTTTTTAGCTTTGTCTTCGTAGGTAACATTACTGTCTAAAATAAGATACTCTCGGGTAGCATTTTGTGTTTCTTTGCCAACATTTTTTATAGCATCGGTAAAGGGTTTGGCGCTTCCATCCATAATTGGGATTTCAGGTCCATCCAATTCTATCAACGCATTATCAATATCGCAACCAACCAATGCGGCAAGTAAATGTTCAACAGTATGTACTGTTGCATCATTTTTACCCAAGGTAGTTCCGCGCGATGTATCCACTACAAAATCAACATCAGCCTCAATAATTGGAGCCCCCGGCAAATCAATGCGTTGAAATTTGAAACCGTAATTTTCAGGTGCAGGTTTTATAGTTAGATTGGTAGTATTACCCGTATGCAATCCAACACCCGAAACAGTAACAGATGCTTTTAAAGTATGTTGTTTATCGCTCATATAGTTAAAGAGAAACTAATTGTTTTTATGCAATGTATTAATTTTAGTTTGAATAGTTGGCAATTTACGAAAACATATTGTTAAGGATGTTTAGCGTATTCCATTCTCCAAAAGTATTAAAAAAATACATTTTCCATTTTTTTTGATTTCGTATTTATTAAAAGCTACTTGTTTAAAACATTTGAGGCATCCTGAAATCCATAGGAAATTAGTCGGACATTGTTTGTAATTTTGCAACAAAACTAATAGGTGCTATGCTAATACGAAAAGGTGAAAAAAGAGATATTGGCTCATTGTTGGATTTAATAAAGGAGTTGGCCGAATATGAGAAAGCGCCAAATGAAGTGGTAGTTACTGCCAATGAGTTAATGGAAGATTGTTTTGGCGATAAACCCGTTTTCGATTTTTATGTAGCGGAATACGATGAAAAAATAATTGGCATTGCATTGTATTATATCAAGTATTCAACCTGGAAAGGTAAATGTGTGTTTTTAGAAGACATTATTGTTTCGGAAGCCTATAGGCAAATGGGTGCAGGCAAAAAATTATTTGATGCAGTAGTATTTGTTGCAAAAAAATTGAAAGTAAAAAGACTTGAATGGCAAGTGTTGGATTGGAATAAGCCCGCTATTGGTTTTTATAAAAAGTTAAATGCTAACTTTGATGATGAATGGATAAACTGTAAATTAACACAAGAGCAGATTGAAAGTTATTTTGATTAATTCCCTATTCTTATTATTCATTGCATCTGATAGAAATGAAAGTATTTAAATTTGGAGGCGCATCGTTGAAAGATGCAGCATCAATAAAAAATGTAGCCACCGTTCTTCAGCATTACCAAAAGCAAAAATTAACAATTGTTGTTTCGGCAATGGGTAAAACTACCAATGCGCTTGAGAATTTATGCGATGGATATTATTTTCAAAAAGGTGATGTTAACCAAATTCTCAATGAAATAAAGGACTTTCATTTTAATATTATCCATCAGTTGTTTGCCGATAAACAACATCTTATTTATAACGAAGTAAGCAACTTGTTTGTGGAGCTCGACTGGATTATTGAAGAAAACCCTGTTCATAGTTACGACCAAGAGTACGACCAAATTGTTTCGTTGGGCGAAATTGTTTCTTCCAAAATTCTCAGTTTATACTTGAACGAAGTTGGTATTAAAAATAATTGGATGGATGTGCGCGATGTTCTTCAAACCGACAATAACTATCGTGAAGGAAAAGTGGATTGGGAAATCACACAGACAAATGCCCTTGAAAATTTGTTGCCGCTTTTTACATCCAAGGATATTGTAATTACGCAAGGTTTTATTGGCGGAACTTCCGAAAACTATACAACCACATTGGGTCGTGAAGGCTCGGATTATACGGCTGCTATTTTGGCTTATTGTACAAATGCCGAAGAGGTAATTATTTGGAAGGATGTTCCCGGTGTGTTGAATGCCGACCCGAAATGGTTTAACGATACAGTACTTATCCCACAACTTTCTTATCAGGATGCAATTGAGTTAGCCTACTATGGGGCAACAGTTATTCACCCAAAAACGATTAAGCCATTACAAAATAAAAATATTTCATTGTACGTAAAGTCCTTTGTATCCCCGGAAGAAAAGGGTACACTCATCAACAATGAACAAGCCGGATTACCAACACCTTGTTTTATTTTCAAAGTTAATCAAGTGTTGATTTCCATAGCTCCCAAAGATTTTTCATTTATCGCGGAAGAAAGTCTTAGCAATATTTTTGGACTGCTTGCATCTTTAAATGTGAAAATAAATTTAATGCAACATTCTGCTATCAGTTTCTCGGTGTGTACCGATTTCAATGAGCAAAAAACACCCAAAGTAATAGAGCTGCTGCAAAAGGAATTTAGGGTTTTATATAACAAAGACGTAGAGTTGGCAACGGTACGTTATTACGACAAAGCTACCATCGACCGTGTAAGTACTAACAAAGAGGTGTTGTTGGAACAAAGAAGCCGCTATACAATTCAGCTTGTTATGCGTAATCAAAAATAAAGATGAGCAATCCTGCACCGCGTTCATTTTTTCATTCCTTTTTAATGGTATTGTTTTCTATTGTTGTTTTAATAGCAATATCACTTATTAATTTGGAATACGAAAGTGGAGAAATTAGTATCAAAAATTTCAGTTTATTCGCTGACATTGTTAAATCGAAATCCGAAATACCGGCACCAATTGTTGGCGATACACTGGCAGTAACAGATTCCACCAGAGTTGATTCATTGTCTGTTTTAGCAAGTGATTCAATGAAAATTGTTGACTTTGGAAAAGATACAATTGGTGGATTGGCTCACTTTTTTGAAGTATTGATAAGTCATAAGGGAGCACACAAGAAAATACGGATTGCCTATTTTGGCGATTCAATGATAGAAGGTGATTTGCTTACCCAAGACCT
>CAIMGI010000132.1 GCA_903840505.1 uncultured Bacteroidota bacterium | reverse complement strand
TGTTTAAGCAATAAGTTTTTAAATTTATCGTTGCTGTGTACAACATTTTGTTACTTTGTATTCGTGAAACAACATTATCGTTTATTTGCCATTTTCTTTTTATTTTCAACTATATGCTTTGCTCAAGTTGGAGGAAACAACACCTATGAATTTTTAAACTTAGTACCATCTGCACGTATAGCCGCTATTGGAGGAAATGGAATTGCTATAAAAGACAATGATATTAACCTTGCTTTTCAAAATCCTTCCTTGTTTAATAACAGTATGAACAATAGTCTAGCTTTTAACTTTAGCAACTATCTTGCTGATATTAATTACGGATCTGTTGGGTTTTCAAAGCACATTCAAAAGCTTGGAAGTTTTGGAGCAGGGTTACAGTATATAAATTATGGAAGGTTTAAAGAAACATCAGCTACTTCCGAGGACTTGGGCAACTTTTATGCTTTGGAATATGCACTGAATTTAGCCTGGGCAAAACAACTCGATTCAAATTTTTCAATTGGAGCAAATTTAAAAACAATCTATTCGCAGTTATATGATTACAGATCGTTTGGAAATGCCGTTGATATAGGTGCTACATACTACAAAAGAAGTAAATATTTTACTGCAGCCTTAGTTATAAAAAATATTGGAATGCAGTTGAAACCATACACTGCCGGAAATAGAGAAAAGTTACCATTTGAAATACAAGCCGGTATTTCTAAAAAGCCCCAACACGTACCGTTTAGAATATCTGTAATTGCTGAAAATTTAGAGCGTTGGAATTTACTATACGAAGACACCATCACCGTTATAACTATTGACCCGACTACACAGCAACCCGAAAAAGAAAAGAAACATATTGTAGATAATACCTTACGTCATATTGTTGTAGGTGGCGAATTTTTGATTACAAAAAACTTTAACATACGCTTGGGGTACAATTACCAACGAAGAAAAGAACTAAAAGTTGAATCACGCCCCGGTATGGCAGGATTTTCATTGGGAGCAGGGTTTAAAATATCTAAATTCAATATAAGCTACGCCTGGTCATCCTACTCTATTGCAGGTGGTTCGAATACCTTTTCTATCATAACCAATCTTTCGGATTTCACTTCAAAATCAAAAAAGTGAGCCGTATTACAATTGCCATAGATGGTTACTCTTCGTGCGGAAAAAGCACATTAGCAAAAGCATTGGCACTAAAACTACAGTATTCATTTATTGATACAGGTGCAATGTACCGAGCGGTAACACTCTATTTATTAGAACATCAATTAATAGATGATGAGGGAAATATGGACGAAAAAGCAGTAATTAATTCGCTTTCAAATATACATCTGTCTTTTGTATACAATGATAACTTAAAGTTTTCGGAAACATTTTTGAACGGTGAAAATGTTGAAAAAAAAATTCGAGACTTACGTGTATCCAATCTTGTAAGTAAAGTAAGTGCCATAAAAGAAGTGAGAACAAAAATGGTTTTATTGCAACAAAAAATGGGGAAAGAAAAAGGGGTTGTATTGGATGGTCGGGATATTGGAACATCTGTTTTTCCGGATGCCGAATTAAAACTATTTATGAATGCGGATGAAAAAATAAGAATACAAAGAAGATTGGATGAATATACTTCAAAGGGGCAATATATAACTGAAGATGAAGTACGAAAAAATATTTCGAAACGTGATTACGAAGATACACACCGAAAAGAAAGTCCATTGATAAAGGCAGATGATGCAATTATACTTGACAACAGTGATTTAGACAAACAACAACAGTTAGATTATGTTCTCCGCTTAATCAATGACCTCCAACTGCTTAAATAATCAAATATATTTCCCTTTTACCATTAAAAACGGCTTTTCTATATAATTGTAGGAAATGGCACTTATTCCAATTATAATAGGAATAAAACATATGGCGCAAAAGAACATATTTGTTGAAACAAACTCAACAAACAAGGGCTTGAACAAATATGAAAATAGCGGCAAATGCAGTAAATACAAACTATAACTTATATCTCCAAAATAACGCAAAGTGCGCAATGATAAAACACTTGTTAAAGGCTTAAACTGCAATATGCCCGCCAAAATAATGAACGACCAAGCCAAGGCTGTTAAAGGGCCAACAATGTTTACAGAAAAATAAATAGAATCGATAGAAATGATATTACGATAAGAATATTCTAAATAAATTAATACGCTATGAATGATAATACCAAGAACAAAGCTCAGTAAAGCAAGTATTCCCCCACCCCATTTTTTTAACGAATCAATACAATCTGCCTTGTAATATAAAAATGCCAGTAATACACCAATAAAAAAATGATCCATCCGCGCAAAAGAATTTGCATAAACCAAATTGCGGTAATCTCCTCTATTAAATACCTTTTCAAAAGCATAATAACGATACATTGTAACAAATACAAACAAGAGAAGAATCCCTATTAAATGAACCCTCACTGACTTATTCCTTAAAACATAAAAAAACAAGGCAATAAATAAATAAAAGTGAATCTCAACAGCAACAGTCCAAGTAGGGGGATTGATTATATTCACATCAGAAAAAAAATTATGTAATTGCAATAGGTAAAAAGGTACAATACTAAAATTTGGTTCTCTATGATTTAAGAAAAAATAAGCAATAAAAAAAGCAGCAAAACTTATATAAAAAAGGGGTAATACCCTCAATGCTCTCCTCACAAAATAATTTTGAAAATTAAAATTCCGCTTTTCAATTATATTCTTCCAAAATTGTCCGCCAATTAAAAATCCGCTCAAAATAAAAAAGAGTTCAACACCACTGTGACCTGCTGCTATTATAGTTGCACTGAGAATCGGATAACTGTTAAATAATCCTAAATAAATATGCGAAAACAGCACCAATAAAGCCGCTATGCCCCTTGCTCCATCTAAAAAAGGTATTTTTGTCATATACAGAGATAAACTCGCCTTTATTTATTCGTTCAAATCTAATTCAATTTTTATTATTTAAGCATTACATTTGCAATAATATGGCGGGAAATACTTTTGGAACACTTTTTAAATTAAGCACTTTTGGTGAATCTCACGGTGTTGCATTGGGTGGTATAATTGACGGTTGTCCTGCCGGATTGAAAATTGACTTTGCATTTATTTCAAGCGAACTCGCAAAACGCAGACCGGGACAATCACACATTGTTAGTCAACGAAAAGAACAAGATGAAGTAGAGTTCCTTTCAGGTATTTATGATGGAAAAACAACGGGTGCTCCCATTGGTTTTATTATAAATAACACAGATGCAAAAAGTAAGGATTACGAGCACTTAAAAGAAGTTATCCGCCCCTCACACGCTGATTATACTTACAATGAAAAATATGGCATTCGTCATACCGATGGTGGTGGACGCTCTTCGGCAAGAGAAACAGTTTGTAGAGTAGTTGGAGGAGCCATTGCTAAATTATTACTTAAACAATATAATATAACAGTTCAAGCCTATACTTCGCAAGTAGGGAATATAACTATTGACAAAAATTACAAAGAGTTAAACCTTAATCATATTTACGATAATGAAGTTCATTGTCCCGACAAATCAATCGCTGAACAAATGAAAAGCAAAATTGAAGAAGTACGAAAAGAGGGAGATACCATTGGCGGAACAATTTCTTGCATTATAAAAGGCTTACCTACCGGCCTTGGAGAACCTGTATTCGATAAATTGCACGCTGATTTGGGAAAAGCTATGTTAAGCATAAACGCAGCAAAAGGATTTGAATATGGTTCGGGATTTGAAGGGAGTAAAATGAAGGGCTCTGAGCATAACGACTTGTTTATTTCAAAAGACAATAAAATAAGTACAACAACAAATTATTCGGGGGGAATACAAGGTGGTATTAGTAATGGGGAAGACATTTATTGTAAGGTTGCATTTAAGCCCGTATCAACCATTATGAAAGAACAAAAGACCATTGATACAAAAGGAAATGAAGTGATTTACAGTGGAAAAGGTCGGCACGATCCTTGTGTATTACCACGCGCTGTGGTTATTGTGGAGGCAATGGCTGCTTTAGTAATTGCAGATCATATATTGCGTAATAAAACATCAAAAATATAATTAATTTAATAACCAATCAGTTCAATCAAAAAATGAAAAAAGCCCTAAAAATTATCGGTG
>CAIMGI010000131.1 GCA_903840505.1 uncultured Bacteroidota bacterium | reverse complement strand
GAGGATTGATCCATGCCGAAATTTATTGTGACCATCGTCAAGACTGAAACCTATTCGACCGAAATCGAAATTGATGCCCCGACACTGGCTCAGGCCGAGAGCATGGCGGAGGATGACGCTTTTAGGCTTTCTCTCGACTGGCACTATGAGGAAAGCGAATTAACCTCATACGGGGAGCAGATTGATGAGGAGGCATGAGCACTGCACCCATCTCCGCCCCGCATATGACAGGCTGGAGGTGGCTCACCATATCACCCGCGACCCCGACACTGGGGAAGTATCATGGGAACCAACCGCAATAGAGGACGAACTCAAGAGGCTTGGCCTCATTGCATCCAGCACATACCAGCCCCGCGAAATTCGCGGGGCCTCCGACCCGGATACATGACATGACCCCATTTACTTATTTCATGGTCATAAGTATCGTTTTCTTTCTGCTATACAAAACCAAAGATCCAATGCAAGGAGAATGAAATGCGTGGAATCCTGATCGACCCATTCACAAAAACCGTCACGGATATCGAAACCGGCGGCAAGCTTGCCGAGATCTATGAGATCCTCAAGTCCCTGCATAATTTCCAATGCTCCTCCATATACAATAACGGTGGCGGTTGCAATAAGCAAATACAGTGTTGATTGATTGTTGGATAAATGAATGGCTTTTGCCAATAGTAAAGTCAATACAAAAAAAATAGAAGCGTGCACCCACTTATCGAAACTCAGCATTTCTAAAAATGAAATATGCGGAACATCCCTGCCGGGCATTCCGCATAAAACAAGAATGATAAGTGCCCACAAAAATGCGGGAACAAAATATCTCAAAAAGGTAAAATTAGTGTCCTATTAATTCCTTGTAAGCCGCAGCCGATAGAAGGCCATCTACTTCAGCTGCATTTGTCAGCTCAATTTTAATCATCCAACCATCACCATAAGGGTCGTTGTTTACCTTATCGGGATTACCTTCTAAGCCTTTGTTTACTTCCACTACTTTACCTGATACCGGCATAAAAAGATCGGAAACAGTTTTAACTGCCTCAACGGTACCAAATATTTCTTCGTGAGCCAAGGTCTCACCTTCAGTTTCAATTTCAACGTAAACGATATCACCCAATTCGCTTTGCGCAAATTCAGTAATTCCTACGGTTGCAACGTTACCATCTACTTTTATCCACTCGTGGTCTTTTGTGTATTTTAAATTCTCTGGAAAATTCATAATGCTGTATTTTTTAAATTGTGTCGCAAATATAATTGAATCTTTACTCTTTTATTCAATTTTTAGAAACAATTTATTGAATTGTAAAGCGTATGCTCACTCCCGAGCTGGTATTGGATGTTTTAAAGGAAGTTGAAATCTCTGGTTTGGTAATTACCCTATCGTAAAACAAGCGGATGTTCAATCGTTCACTCACCACATAATCTGCCGTAAATTTCAAGGTAATAACTGTTTGCCCTGCCGTTACTTGGTTTATTTCAGTAACAACCTGACGAAGCACCGTATTGTTTTTTCGTATCGATACATCGGCACGGCAATTCAAATCGCTCTTCAATTGCTTTTTAGTTCCTTGAACAGTAAATGGTATGGTAACATCTTTAAAGCGGTAACCAAGCCCCGTGATAATCTCGTTGCCCTTTACTTCCGTAATTTGTGTATTTGCCATTGAAAGAGAAATATTCCTGTCGCGCTTTAACTCTAATTTAGCAAGTAAACTGTTTTGCAAGGTCATATCAAAACCAACCAAAGGACTAAACTGCTCCGATATGGTGGCCACATTTATTTGTCGTTTTGCAATAAAATTGTTTGATATATCTCTGGCTAAGTCAGCACCATTCTCATCCTGCAAATAATTCAGGTTGGTAGTGTATGAACCAATATTAAAGGACGAGCGGTATGCGTGTGTAACCGAAATGGTTTTGAAATATTTTTTAAACAAGGCATATTTATTTAAGCCATCGTATGACACGCGCCAATTTGGTTTTGGAATTAATTTAAAGGCATCAATTGTTCCTGCATTTGCCGAACCATTGCTATAAGCATCAACAAAGGAAAGCAACAATACATCCTGTGCCGTTGAGTTGTATCCATCGCTGTATCCATCAAATACCGACAGTGAGTTTGTGTTTTGTTCGCCCAGTTTAGCAGAATACTTTTCGCGTTTCGCCAAAAAGTTTTTAAACACCTGCGATGAGTGATCGTCCTTATCATCCTTTACAAAGGAAGTTCCCAAGGCAATAATAGAAACGCTAAAGCTTCCTGTTTCGGTTTTACTTTGTCCATAGTAACTATCTGTTAACGGATCATATTTATATATTTCCTGGTTGTTACGTGTTTTTGTTCTGGTTCCTGTGAGTTCAATTTTTATATCTTTAAAAGGCTCTAAACTTGCTTTTGCATTGATGTTTTCATTAAACGTTCGTGTGAATGGTGTATTCACGTATTCCGATTTGGAGAGCCATCCGTTTTTACCTGCCTGTTCGGCAAAACCTGCACTTTGTTTTCCGAATACAAACTCATAACCCGGAGCATAAAGGAAATCCGAATTGTTATAAACGTTCCTTCCATCCGACATTCCAAACACTGTTGTTTTTGGCAAATAGCCCGGCAATATGGTTCCGTTGGTGACGGAGTAGGTTCCCGAAATGGTTTTAACGGTCATAATAAATTTCGCAATGCCTGCTAAAAATTTACTGTCAGCCAGTTTTGTTTTGGTAGTATCTTTTGGCTCTTTTTGTTTTTTATCTTTTTCGTTCATCAACTTTTTAGGGTCTTTCTCATCCTTCTTCTCATCCTTTTTTACAACCGATTTTTGTGGTGGTGCTTTTGGTTTAGGTGAGTTTACTTTTTTAAAGTAAGGTATCTTGTTGTAAAGCGTAACCATATTTAACTGTGGATTCAATTGTTTTTGATTGGAGTTGGAAATATTATTACCCATAATTTCAGAACCCAAAGGTGCTGCTGTCCAATCATAACCTGCCGAATATTTTGCTGTAAGCGTTACCCAATTTAAGAGCGGGAATTTATTAATAGGCACATTCCACGTAGCATTTGTACGATGGTTGTAAGCAGTAGTTCTTCCAAACTTTTTTGCATTGTCTATCAATACCGATTTTATTTTGTTGATAGAGTCACGCTCATTGTCTATTGATTTGTCGTAGCTGCGGAAAGCTTTGCCATCCAATTCATCCAAGGAAGCATTATTGGTCGCAGTAAAGTCAACCGACAAGGCTTTTGTTAAATCGTATTTAAAATCGTACACCCTATTATTTACAAATGTTTTGTTGTAAGTAGGTAAAATAAGTATTTCGGCACCATCTGTAGTGTTACGCGTTTTTACTTCGTTGTAATTTCTGTCAACATCTGTTCGGAAGGATAGGCGGGAAGGGCCGGTGTTGTAATTGATATCACGAATCAATTGTAAATAAGGAGAACTAAGTTTTTTTGATTTTGCAAAAGGCTTTATATTTTTTGGATTGGCATTAAAGTTATAGGCCAATGCACCTTTGTAATTTTTTAATCGGTTGTATTCTGTATTTATGTTTCGCTTATATACTTCATTAAAGGCATAGGAAACCGATAAGTTTTCTATATCGTAGAAATGTGATTTACCGCTACCTTTTTTCTCCTTTTTTACGTTTGTAAAATTGATACCTTTTCTGCGTGTGTAATCTTTAATGATTTTTGCTAATGAATCTCTATCGTCTTGTTTATAGTCAGGATAATTATCCAAGGTTGCCTTGGTGGTAATATCGGGATCCAACGGATTGTATTTTGGAGCAATCCAACCTTCGGAATAACCAACATACATTGGAATGTTTAATCCTACTTTTTCGGGAATAAATTTACCCAAGCGTACATTCGATGATAGGTCATAATTGTAAGTGTTGTCCAAGGCGCGCTCGTTCAATTTTTGCTCAATACTTCCGAAGCCTTGTGTTTTAATTCCTGATGCCAGAGTAACGTCTGCAAAGTCGGCAAGTTTGGCTTGTACACGTCCAAGGGCAGCCCATCCGCCTTTTTCTTCAAATCCTTCCAGGCTTAATTCATTTACCCATATTTGTGCACATTTTACAGCACCGTCATCTTTTTGGTCGGTTACGGCAGCACGTTTAGGATTTCGAATACCAATCATAATTGTTTTTACGGCACTTAAATTAGGATTACCCACAACGGTGATAAGGTGTGCACCATTGTCGAATGTAGTAGTATAAGGTGTTATTAAATTGATGCCTTGTATTTTATTGATAATATCTTGATTACGCTGGAGTTTTGCATTTTGTAAATCGGAGAAGGTAATGTCCATATCATTTACAGGACTTTGCCAAATATCTTCACGTGATGTTGAACCGTCAGGAGTAACGGACAAAGTATATTCATACTCATAATAATTCTGATCAAAGTCTGTTCCCAATCGAACAAACATTTTTATGTCGCCAGTTTTAAGTGTCTCTGTACCTGCTCCTTCAGCGTGTGCAAACATTTTTAAGTGTTTGTAGTTACGCATATCTACCGAAACATTTTTGTAGGTAGCCCTTGCATCACCGTCTTGTAAATTACAAACACTCAATGACAATGATTGCTCATTTAACAATGCTTGCGAAGTAGTTTGTAAATTTCTTTGTCTGTCAATGCCCGGAGGAAGTAGGTAGTTAAATGGTTTTTTCGAACTGTTTTCTTCTACGTTTACTGCAGCGATATTAAAAGTTGTTTGATAAGCATTGTCGTCTTGAATATATTCGCCCGGGTACAACAAGGAGTAATTGTATTTTCTCCAGTCACCACGAATAAGTTCTAAGCGTGCAAAACGACACACTATCGGTTGGTCGAATCCTTTAAAGAACATACGCATAAATCGCATCGAGCGTAAATCAACATCACCCACAACTCTTTCGGGCGAACGAATAGGGATTTTAAATTGATACCATTTTATATTTCTTGTTCCGTTGGGTGTTACTGCTTGTGCTTCTACCACATCGGTAATGTAGTTTTGTCCTAATACCATACTTCCTGGTGCAAGGTTAATATGGTATTGAAAATAATTTTCAGATTGTGTAAGGTTGTTGTCTCGGTTTATATCTTCGGTATTCGGTGTGGTGTTTGAACTTGTTGGATAACCATCGGGTTGCTCGGTGGTGGAGTTTCCTTCCAGTCCATTGTATTCACGGTAACGTGTTAAAACGGGAGCACTTGCGTTGTCCCAAGCAGAGCTTCTAAAATATTTGTAATCATCGGCCGATGGATCGGCTTTTGCATTTGTTGTGGCAACTGAATTTGCTCCGAAAGCAGCTTCAACTGAACTGATATAGTTTGCAAAAAATGTTGCTTCATCGGCATTGCTATATCCATCCAATCCCACATCTTGTTTTTTTCTATTTTCCGAACTATTGTCAAATGCATTTACCAATGATTGACCTGTGGGTACAAGTCCCCAATTAGTATTTGTAACCAAGTTTGTATCATAAGTGTTAGCAAAAGGCAATCCATTTTCAAAAGATTTTCTTGAATCTTTCAATACATCTTCCGATATGTCACCGATGTTAAAATATAAGTCGCCCTTTGTGTTGGGTGCTGCAAGATTATCATCGTTAAACGGGTCCATCATCCAAAATTGAATATAGTCCACGTTAGATGCTTCAAAATCGGTAGTCTCTAATCTTCGTATAACACCTCCCCAAGTAGAAGTAGGATTCTTTAATTTACCATCTGCAGCCAAGCCTGCTACAGTATAATTGTAAGGACCTCTTTCATCGGGATAATACGCAAAATCGAGTATTGGTAAATTGGTAACGATAGCATTTGGATTTTGTCTGTTCGGGAAAATTTCTTTTTCAAGTACCTCTCTTACAAAATGATTTGATTGCGCAACCTTATCGCTTTTTATGTGATCGGGTGTTAGGTTGTTGTTTCTGAAAAACAATGGGTCAATAATGTACCAAGCCAATTTTGAACGATTGTATCCGTAGGCTAAGTTATTGGTTAAATTTCCTTCGGGGAATAAATCGGCCTGTCCTTGCGGCACACTTGCGAGTGTCCACGATTGCTGTTGTTTTAAATCGATAGCCGACTGGCTGCCTTCAAAATCATCGATGTACGAAATACCTTCTTTTCCAATAGCGCGTGCGTGTCCCGGAAATAATCGGGCAACCTCACCGGCAACGGTTAAGGTCGACATCTCTTTGGTGTTAATCAAAGGAATTCTATCCACCAACTTGGTAAGAAATGGTGCTTCTGTTCTGTAGGTTCCATCCAAACCAACAATGGTATTCGAGATGGGTTCATCGCCAATGTTTACTTTTTGTGTGAGTGGTCTTTCTGTTAAATTCATTACTGTACCGCCCAATGTAAAGTCTTTCGAGAATTGATAATCCAAATGTGTTCCAATGAGTGATTTTGTCTGGAAGGCAAACAATGCATTACTCTCCAGCGATATTTTTATGGGTTTTCCTGATTCTAAAATACCTTGATTGATAATTTTTACACGACCCAGAGCGTAGTCAACTGTGTAGTCGACATTTTCGGTAAGTGGTGCACCACCGGCAGTTACTTTAACCGAACCTTGTGGAACGTTTGGAGAATTTAACGGTATTTCAGAACCCGATGAAGAGCTATAACTACCACGCATTTTAAAACGATTTTTAGCGGGAATTTGCTGCGCTGCCGTTTTGGTTGAATCGTATAATTCCTGAAAAACATATTTGTTTGCAAGCTGTTGTTCACCTGCAGAAAACTGACTTCGTAAGTGACTACCGAAAGGTTCTAAAACAGGAAAATATATTTTACCATTCTTTAAATTGATGGGAATGATGTCGTTTTGAATTACGTCCAACACCCCATCAGCACCTTGATTCCCTTGTCTGTTTAGTCTATCTAATTTAAAAACTTGGAGTAAAATTTTTCCGTTGATGGCACCTTCAGAAATATAATTCACATCAACACCTCGCTCAATGTTTGCGTGTAAAATATTCAAATTTAAATCTTTTTCATTGATGTTATAACCTCCAACGCTATACACGTTCTTCATCATCAAATCCCATATAGGAAGCTTGATACGCACACTAGTTGCTTTTAGCATTTTAAGGAAAAGTGCCTTTGGTGCAGCAACACCATCGTTTGAAAATTCTCCAACTTGATAGGTCTTTCCATCCACAGTATATTGATAGGCAACGGAAAGTACAGCACTGCTGCTTAAGGTTGAATTGAGTGAAATAAAACCTAAACGCGGATGAAAAGTATATTCTGATTCCGATAATTTTCGTGCGTTTTCAATAACTTCATAATCTTGCACGGGTGCAAAATTTACACCTGGAGCATTATAAATGGATAGGGTATTGATAGCATTAAAAAAACCACGATCGGGAAGTAAGGTATTCATATGCGTATACAAATCGTTCGAACCTTTATTATCGGGATATCCTTTCGAATCGTTTGCAGCAGCAGGGTCGCCAATAAAACCTTGTGCAAACCACGATTGGTTTGGATAATTGGAAGGAGAGTTGGTGCGTTTTGATTCACCTAAATCGGCAAAGGCAACAATGTTTCGTGTATTGTCGGTTACACCATTTTCATTCGTT
Source organism: uncultured Bacteroidota bacterium (assembly GCA_903840505.1). Classification (GTDB taxonomy): domain Bacteria; phylum Bacteroidota; class Bacteroidia; order UBA4408; family UBA4408; genus CAIMGI01. The sequence goes on along the minus strand of CAIMGI010000131.1, from coordinate 8,503 downwards.
ACCCAAACTTCAACACGTGCAATGTTTATTTTGGAACTTAAAATAGGAGCAGTTGAAAGGGCTCTTTCGTAATTATCTCTGAAGTACTGTGAAAGAAAAAAGTGTCGGTTCGATTCATAATTGTCGCCCAAAACTTCAAACTTAGTTACTTGAGCTCCACCACTTACTTCTATTTCACTCTTTTTTCCTTTTTGTTGTGAGAAAATGGTTGTTGCCGTTAATCGTCCAAATTGCAATTTGGTTTTAATACCGAATAAACTTTGACTACCGGTAATTAAACTTCCATTCAGCGGTAAGCTAACATTTCCTGCTTCAATTTTTTTAATGATTTCATCCTCGTATCCTGTGTATTCTAATTTAGTCTGGTTCTCCCAATCAAAAGCAGCCTCTGTATTATAGTTGAGCGTAAGTTTTAACTTGTCGCCAATTTTTCCAATCATATTGATTTGGATTTTTTGGTCGAAATTGAAAGTGCTCACTTTACGTTGTTTTTCGGTTAATGCGGGATTTGCATTGCGCGATGTGTTTACACCAAAAATCAATTCAGCCGAACCTTGTGGACGAATGTCAACGGTATTACCGCCAAATATTCTGTCGAATGCATCCCCTGCAACGTGTATGGGTGGTATAAGATTGTTTTTAGGGTTGTTTACATTTTCAGCATCTTGGCGTTTTTTCCAATTGTCCTTCAATGCTTTTTTCATATCGTAATCCAGGTATTCTTCCATTGTCATATAGGAAGGATTACGATAATTCATATCGCCCATTTTTTGTTTGAAATTGTACTGACCTGTTTTTGGGTCGTACTCTAATTCGTCTTTAATGTTGGAGGGGTTGTTTCCGTATAAGCCGCCTACGTGACCTTTATCGGAAGGGTCCCACGAATTATCTTTGAAGGGGTATGGGAGTTTTGTGTCTTTGTTTTTTCCGGTATCGGCAGGAAGTGTTTTTATTGGACTACCAACGAAGTGGTGGTAACGATTCACCATTGCACTCGAATTCCATATAATCAGTGACAGAGTGCCAACAAAAAAATAAAAGGGAATGTTGCTGCTGCGTATCTTCACTGTATAATCGGACTACAAATTTTTTAATGTTTGTTTTATAGCTTGCTCAACAGATAATTCGGAAGTTGATGCGCGAATTACCTTATCCAATGATTTTTCTGCCAAATTTTTTGCAAATCCTAGCATAACCAAAGCAGATAACGCTTCTTCTCGGATTGTATTGTGTGGCATCATCGAAATTGTATTTGCGGTGTCCTCTTTTCCTACTTTATCTCTTAAATCAACAATAATTCGCTGTGCTGTTTTGTCGCCAATGCCTTTTACAGAGCGCAAGGCTGCAACATTTCCTGCTAAAATAGTTTGTTGTAATTCCGATGGGGCAAAAGAAGAGAGGAACATACGTGCTGTGTTTCCACCTACCCCTGAAACAGAGATTAAATGTCGGAAAAAGGTACGCTCACTTTCTTCCGAAAAACCATACATTGTTTGTGTATAATCCATTGTGTTTACCAAGGTATGGCTGTATAATTTACACTTTTCACCGGGGGTACCCAGTTTAGAAAATGTATTCAATGAAATGTTTAGCATATAGCCAACGCCCGAGCAGTCTATAACTGCATAGGTTGGCGTTTTTTCAGCCAAGCGACCTTCAATGTGTGTTATCATAATTAAATATCTTCTCCGGCAGCTTGTTTAACTTGTGCATCTACAACGGCAATGGTTACCATATTTACAATTTCTCTAACCGAACTTCCCAGTTGTACAATGTGTACCGATTTTCTTAATCCCAATAAAACAGGACCAATGGCTTCGGTGCTTCCCATTTCTTGTAACATTTTATAAGCAATGTTACCCGATGAAAGATTCGGGAAAATAAGTGTATTTGCTGGTGCTTTTGCTAATTCACTGAACGGGAATTGTTCCTTTGTCATTTCGCTGTTGAGTGCAAAATTTGCTTGTATTTCACCATCAACAATTAAGTCGGGGTGTTCTTCGTGCAATATGCTTACTGCCTCACGTACTTTATTTGATTCCTCGCTGTTTACCGAGCCAAAGTTAGAGTAGGAGAGTAATGCTATTCTGGGAACAATGTTCAGTTGTTGCACAGCAGTTGCAGTTAACATCGTTATATCAACTAAATCTTGTGCTGTGGGGTTAATGGTTACGGTAGTATCGGCAATAAAGAAAGGTCCTTTTTTATTAACCATTATGTACATTCCGGCAACGCGGTTAACACCCTTTTGTGTCCCAATTATTTGTAAAGCAGGGCGAATGGTATCAGGGTATTTTCGGGTTACTCCGGATATCAAAGCATCTGCTTCACCAGTTTCAACCATCATTGCACCAAAGTAGTTACGCTCCCGCATTGCTTTACGTGCTTCAGGTAAAGTACATCCTTTACGTTTACGTTTTTTGAAAAACAAATCACCAAACTCATTTCGCTTCGCGTCTTGCTCTTTGTTTCGTGGATCAATAATTTCAGTATCACCTAAGTCGATATTGTTTTGAAGCATTAAGGCATTTATTTTTTCCTTGTTACCCAACAATACAGGTATTGCAATTCCTTCATCGCGCACTTGTTGAGCTGCTTTTAGGATTTTAGGATTATCCGCCTCCGCAAAAACTACTTTCATTAATTTTTGTTTCGCACGAATGGTAATATAGCGCATTAATTTGCTGTCAAGCCCTAAACGATTCATCAATTCGGTTTTGTATCCTTCCCAATCTGTAATTTTTATTCGTGCAATACCTGAGTCCATAGCTGCTTTTGCAACTGCAGGTGCCACCGTATAAATTAACCGAGGGTCAATTGGTTTTGGAATAATATAATCTCTTCCAAATGCCATACTTTTTGCGTTATATGCCAATGTTACTGCTTCTGGTACTGGTTCTTTTGCAAGTTCGGCAATGGCTTTTACGGCTGCTAATTTCATTGCCTCGTTAATTCCGCTTGCACGCACATCCAAGGCTCCTCTGAATATAAATGGAAAGCCCAATACATTGTTTACTTGGTTTGGAAAGTCAGAACGTCCAGTAGCTAAGATGATATCTTTTCGTGCTGCAATAGCTTCGTGATAAGGTATTTCAGGGTCAGGATTTGCAAGTGCAAAAACAATGGGGTCTGCTGCCATTGATTGAATCATTGCCTTGTTTACCACATTTCCTTTCGATAAACCCAGAAAAACATCTGCTCCTTTAAAAGCCTCTTCCAGGGTTTCAACGTTTTTAATCTTTGTGGCAAAAAACTTCTTTTGTTCGTCTAAGTCTTTTCTGTTTTCAGTAATCACTCCTTTTGAATCGAGCATCAGGATGTTTTCTTTTTTTGCCCCTAAGGCCAAATAAAGCTTTGTACACGATATGGCGGAAGCCCCTGCCCCGTTTACAACAATTTTAACCTCGCTTATTTTTTTGTTCACCAATTCCAAGGCATTCAATAAACCGGCAGCCGATATAATGGCTGTTCCGTGCTGATCATCGTGCATCAATGGAATGTCTAACTCCTCTTTTAACCTGCGTTCAATCTCAAAGCATTCAGGTGCCTTAATGTCTTCTAAATTAATCCCTCCAAAAGTGGGGGCAATGGCTTTAACGGTATTCACAAAAGAGTCCACATCCAATGCATCTACTTCAATATCAAACACATCTATATCGGCAAATATTTTAAATAGCAAACCTTTTCCTTCCATAACGGGTTTGGAAGCCAAAGGACCAATATTTCCTAAGCCAAGCACTGCCGTTCCGTTTGAAATTACGGCCACTAAATTTCCTTTTGCTGTGTATTTATATACATCCTCCGGATTTTTTTCTATCTCAAGACAAGGTTCTGCAACCCCCGGTGAATAAGCCAATGACAGGTCTCGTTGAGAGTTATATGGTTTGGTTGGTATTACTTCAATTTTCCCCGGTCTGCCTTGTGAATGATAATCAAGTGCATCCTGTTTTTTTATTTTTGTAGCCATCTAATAATTTGTTTTTAAATAACTTGAACTTGCGAAGTTAATAAAATATGAAAAATATTGCATATTTAAATTTAGGACGATTACTTTTATCAAAAAATAGCGAATAAGGGTGAAAAATATAGTTGTTTTTACGGGTGCAGGAATAAGTGCCGAAAGTGGTATAAAAACCTTTCGAGATACAGGTGGGCTATGGGATGAGTACGATATAAAGGATGTAGCAACTCCCGAAGCCTGGGAGAGAAATCCGATTTTGGTACTTGATTTTTATAATGCAAGAAGAAAGCAAGTAATGGAGGCTCAGCCGAATACAGCCCATAAAGCATTGGTTGAATTGGAAAAGAAATTCAATGTTCAGATAATAACCCAAAATGTAGATGATTTGCACGAAAGGGCAGGCTCAAAAAAAGTATTGCACCTACACGGTGAAATAATGAAGGCGCGCAGTACTGCAGACCCCTCAATTGTTCACACGCTGAAAAGTTCGAACTTGTTGCTGGGTGATAAATGTAAAAAAGGTTCCCAATTACGACCACACATTGTTTGGTTTGGAGAGTTGGTGCCAAATATGGAATTGGCGTATTTGTTGGTTGAAAAGGCCGACATATTGATTGTTACGGGAACATCGTTGAATGTTCATCCAGCTGCAGGATTGGTAGAGTATGCACCAAGAGATTCGGCTAAATATATTATTGACCCGAATGAGGTGAACCTTTTAATGGAGGAGGGCTTTACTTACATAAAAAAGAATGCGGGAAATGGATTACCCGAATTGTGTCAAAAATTATTGAATGAAAAGTAAAATATATCTTTTTTTAATATGCTTGTCGGTGTTTTATTCTTGTTCTAAAAAGCAAGGAGAAAAGCAAAACAATATTATTAGCAAAGATACAATGGCGCTTGTTATAATGGATTTACACATTGTTGATGCAGCAATTTCATTAAATAGTTTTGATATGAGTGCCGAAGATTTTGACAAGAAAAAACTCTACGCACAAGTGTTCAAACAACATAAAGTAACGAGAGCAAAATTCAATGAAAGTCTAAAATATTATTCAAAGAACCTCGCTGAAATAAATGAAATTTATAAGGAGGTTATTATTGGCTTGAGTAAAAAGCAAGCAGAGGTAAGGGCAAAATAAAGGCTTATTATTTCTTATAAAAATTCATTTCATCCAAGTAAGTAAATACCGACTCAGGCATAAAGTAACGCACGTCTTTTTTATTTTTTATGGCATTGCGAATAAAGGTGGAAGATATTTCTACAAGAGGGGCATCTATGAATTTTACATTTTTATGATTGCGCAATTCCCCACCATCAAAGCCCGGGCGAGGGTAAACATACAGTTCATAATGCTCCAAAATATGTTCGTAATTTTTCCATTTATGAAAAGATTGTAAGTTATCGGAACCCATAATAAGCACAAATGTATTTTGCGGAAATTTTTCCTGTAAGTGTGCCAATGTGTTAACTGTATATGAAGGCTGTGTTAGTTTAAATTCAATGTTACTGGCTTTCATTTTATTGTTTATCCCGATGGCTAATTTTACGAGTTCTAATCGGTGATTATTTGCCAGCAATGATGACTTCTCTTTTAGCGGATTATGAGGAGAAACAACAAACCAAAGACGCTCTAAATCGGTGAACGAAAGCATATAATTTGCCAACAACATATGTCCGTTATGAATAGGATTGAATGAGCCAAAAAAGAGTCCAGTTTTCATTTCATTAAGTTGTTAAACGTATTGAAAACTCCCTTTTTATAAGTTTGGTTACAGCGTACCAAGATGATAAAAAACCAATTACTGTAACAGCAGAAATAACAGTTATAAAATCGATTATTTTTAATTTTATCGGATAGTGGTCTACTACGAAAGAACCACTTCCCTGCAATTTAATAATTCCAAATTTTTCTTGTAAATAACAAATAAAATAACCCAATACTAGTCCTATTAAAGCACCAATAAAGGAAATGAGCAATCCTTCCGTTAAAAAAAGTTTGTGAATGCTCGACCTATTTGCCCCCATACTTCGCAATATAGATATGTCTTTTTGTTTTTCAATAATAAGCATAGTAAGTGAGCCTATTACGTTGAAGGTTGCAATAACCAATATAAAAGCCAGAATAAAAAACACAGCCCATTTTTCGGTGCGCATTATTTTATAAATGGTTTCGTGTTGTTGGTATCTGTTTTGAACTTTGAAATCAGAACCCAATAGCTGCTCAATTTGCTTTTTTGTTTGCTCCACATCTTCCGAATTATTTAATCCAATTTCAATTGAACTTGCTTGTGTGGTATAATTCAATAAATCGCGAACAAAGGATAAAGGCATCAGCACATACTTGGCATCAAAATCTTGTTGTATTGCAAAAACGGATGATGGGAAAAGTGATTTAACACGAAATGCATCGTCCATATTAACAGTATTTAATGTTATACCGCGTTTAGGGATGTATACCATTAGCGGACTAAAGAAGTCATTTGTATTGACACCTAAATTGTTTGCTATTCCTTGTCCAACAATAGCATAAGGAATGCTGTCTTTTACAAGTATCGCATCTCCTTCGGTGAGCATTGTATCTATTCCGCTATTGTTGATGAATTGTTGATCTGTTCCTTTTATTATACCAATGAATTGTTTCTCGTTGTATTTAAGTAAAGCGTTTTCCTCAACTATTTCTGAATAATAACGGATGCCCGGCATTTTTTTTATATCATTAAAAGAAGTTTTTGAGGCATCAAATGTTTTGCCCCTTAGAGCAGTTATTTTTAAGTCGGAATCAAATGAATTAAGTAGAGAGCCTGCAAGGTGTTCAAAGCCATTGAAAACAGAAAGCACCACAATAAGTGCCATAGTTCCTACACAAACACCAACGGCAGAAATAATGGAAATAATGTTAATAGCGTTGTGCGACTTCTTAGAAAAAAGATAGCGTTTGGCAATGAATAAAGTAAAGTCGGATTTAAACACGTAAAAAAATTAGTGCATTAAATGTACAAAAACTATTTAACAGCTTTCACAATTAATCCTGTTCCTGTTTTATGAACGGAGTAGGTATCAAAATAATTTAGTACAAATGCAATCGGATAAACCACCAAATAATAGAATGGCAAAATCACAAAAAACAATTTTGTTGCACCCAACATTAAAATAGGATACTTCATAGAAAGTTTCCAAGAAATTTTACCTGGTGTGCCGTATGAATACAATACTTCTACTTTTGAAAAACCAACCGATCTCAATTTATCCTCAATATCCTTTACATTATAACCGTCTCGAACGTGTTCTTCAATAAATGAGGTTTCTCCATCACTGTGAACATCAGAGCCCCCTTGGTCGGAAGGAGTTGAAATAAGTAGCATTCCGTCTTTTTTAAGCGATGAATGAAAATTTCGGAATACTTCTACATCTTCTAAAATATGTTCCATAACATCAACCGAAAGAATTAAGTTATAGGTATCCGGCTTGTTGTATTTTACTAAATCTGCAACCGCAAATTCTACATTTGTTTTACCAATACTTTTAAAAAATCGGGTGCAATCATCTACTTGCTCTTGCTTAACATCAACCGCTAATATGGAGGAGTCGGGTAGTTTTTTCGACATATAAAAGGAATATTGTCCAAAGCCCATTCCTGCATCCAGGATTTTTGTTTTTCCTGAATTGTTTTTCATCCAAGCCCTTAGTTCACGGTGAATATGCCAAGTTCTAAGCAATAACAAATCTAACAGGTTGTAAAATAATTTTCTTAAAAAGGAGTTGCTAAAAACACCTCCCAGCGTACGTTTAATAGGATCGTAATGCATTTTATTTTTTTAGTAGTTCATCAATTTTATGCGCATAGTCTATTGAATCATCAATATAATAAGCAAATTCTGGAATAATTCGAACTTGTTGTTTTATATTATCGCCCACTTTTTTTCTGATTTCTTTTGAAACAGATTTTATTTTTGCAAATATTTCTTCCTTGTTGTCTTTGCCAAAAATATTCACATACACTTTCGCGAATGATAAATCAGCACTTACACGAACAACCGTTACTGAAATAAACGCTTTCGAAAATAAAGCCGTGCTTTCCTTAAGAAAGATATCTCCTAATTCTTTTTGTAATAACCTGGCTACTTTTTTCTGACGAGTGCTTTCCATACTGCGCAAAGGTATAAATAAATTTAGGGAAATTATCCTTCCTATAATTGCCCTTTTAGGATATATTTTCATATATTTGTTACTTACAAGATTTTAAAAATGAAAACACTCTATTCATTCTTTTTTAGCTTAGCTGCAATTGCAACCGTAAATGGCCAGGCTGTTCCAAATGGAAGTTTTGAACTTTGGGGTGCTGGGGAACCAATTAGTTGGGTTACAGCGAACATTGTTTCAGCTAACTCAACAACCAAAAGTACAGTTGCATATTTAGACTCATTTGCGATAAAAATGGAAACAAAGGCTTTGGCTTTTAATCCTTTTCCTGGTATTATTCCCGATACTGTTCCGGGTTTAGCTATATTGTCGGCAAATCAAAATATTTCACAAAG
>CAIMGI010000130.1 GCA_903840505.1 uncultured Bacteroidota bacterium | reverse complement strand
GAAGCTACAATTAATTTTAAAGGGAATTTTGATGCAAATATTGGTTTTACAAGCGAAGATTATAGAAAAGCGCAAACTAGCGGGACAATCATTTTGCACGATGTAAATTTTGTATTTAAAAACTCTCCCCACGAATTTAAAAATGTTAATGGCAATTTACTCATCAACAATAACGACATTGCAATCAATAATCTACAAGGCAAAATAATTGATAGCGACTTTGTACTCAATGGTTTTTTAAGGAATGTCCTCTCCTACTTATTGGTTGAAGGAGAACGACTGTCGATTGATGCTACATTAAAATCTAAAAAAATAAACCTTACACAATTGCTTGCAAGCAACAGCAAATCGGATGACACATCTTTTGTATTTAAACTTTCAGAAAAGGTGGATTTTAATCTCAATACAAATATTGAAGAGCTCGAATTTCAAAAATTTGTAGCAACAAATATTACGGGAATAATGATTTTGCAAAATAAAAAATTAGCTTTCAATCCTGTTCACTTTACAACTATGAGTGGAGATGTGGATGCAAAAGGGATAATTGATGCAACAAAAGAAAAAACATTTGATGTTATTTGCGATGCTACCTTAAGGCATATAAATATCACCCAATTATTTTATCAATTTGAAAATTTCGGACAACAAACCCTGACTGATCAAAATGTAAAAGGATATTTAACATCTTCCATACAATTTTCTTCACAATGGAAAAGTACTTTACAGGTTGATGAAAGTAAAATAAAGGCAAAAGCCGATATTAGTATTGATAATGGAGAACTAAACGATTTTGAGCCAATGCTAAACCTATCACGCTATATAGCTGTTGAAGAACTGAAAAACATCAAATTTTCGACCCTTAAAAATCAAATTGAAATAAAAAACAAGATCATTACCATTCCTAAAATGGAAATTAAATCGAGTGCCCTTGATGTTTACTGCTTTGGTACCCATACATTCGACAATATTGTGGATTATCATTTTAAACTGGCTCTAAACGATTTACTGGCTAAAAAGGCCAAACGGTCGAAAAAAGAAAATGATGAGTTTGGCGTAATTGAAGACGATGGACTTGGTCGTACCAGCCTTTTTATAACAATGAAGGGTCCGCTGGAAGACCCTACTATCAGTTATGACAAGACAGGTTTAAAGCAAAATATCAAAGAAAACGTAAGCGAAGAAAAACAAAATATTAAATCGATTTTACGCGATGAATTCGGCTGGTTTAAAAAGGATACGACACTTGTGCGTAAAAAGAAGAAAGAAAATGGTAAATTTGAGATAGAATTGGAAAATGACAGTCCAAAACAGAACAAAGAAGAGAAGCCGAAAGAAAAAGAATTACCGAAAGTAAAAGCAAAGGAAAAAGAGCCGGATGACACTAAAAAGATTCAGCTATTAAAAAAAGGAAAAGAGAAGAAGAAAGAGAAAGAAGAAACAAGTGACGATTTTAATTGAACGGGAACAGGTGAGCATATACGCTAAAAAACAGAGTTGGAAAATAGTGCTTTTTATTGCTGCTATATTCATAGTAGGGATATCCCTATGGTATACCAACTTATTGGTCAAAAAAATTGCCCGCGAAGAAAGAAACAAAGTAAAACTTTGGGCAGATGCCATACAAAAAAAGGCAAATCTTGTAACCTATACGAATGAGTTGTTTAACAAAATAAAAGCAGAAGAAAGAAAACGGATTGAGATATGGGCAAATGCCACCAAAATGTTATCCGTAACGGAAACAAATGCCGACCTTAATTTTTATTTGGATGTAGTAAAAAGCAACAATACCATACCCGTTATATTGGTTGATGACAGAGGGGAAATTACAAGTTGGCTTAATTTCGATTCGGTAAAAACGAGTAGAAAAGACTCTCTTACCGAATACGAAAAGAAATATTTGCAACAACAGTTAGCAAATATGCAATCCGATCAAAACGTAATAGAGATAGATGTATTGGCAACCAAGAAAAATTATTTATACTACACCGATTCAAAATTATTCAGTCAAATTAAAAATGTATTGGATGATTTAATCCGCTCCTTCATTTCGGAAGTGGTAATTAATTCGGCAGCTGCACCTGTTATATATACAAACAGTAAAAAGGATAGCATACTTGCATCGGGAAGCATTGACACCAACTTACTAAAAACGCGCGAAAGTGCTTCATTATTGATTAGTGAAATGAGTAGCCAAAACACACCGATAGCCGTTGAACTTGGGAAAGGCGACAAGCATTTTATTTTTTACAAAGACTCCTATTTGCTAACACAATTAACGTATTACCCTTTCATACAGTTTGGCATTATTGGAATATTTTTACTGATAGCTTATATTCTATTTAGTACTGCGCGAAAAGCTGAACAAAACCAGGTATGGGTGGGTATGGCGAAGGAAACTGCACATCAACTGGGCACACCACTTTCGTCACTTTTAGCTTGGCTTGAATTGTATAAAGAAAGAGGCAAAGGAAATGAAATTACAGAAATTGAAAAGGATATAAAGAGACTGGAAACGATTACCGAGCGTTTTTCAAAAATTGGCTCTCAACCCATTTTAATAAAGGAAAGTATCAATGATGTTTTATTGGATAGTGTGAATTATATGCGTTCACGCACCTCGAGCAAAGTAGAGTTCACAATTAACTCTAAAAACGATATTATGGTGCCGTTAAACGTACCCCTATTTGAATGGGCCATTGAAAATTTAGTGCGCAATGCCGTGGATGCTATGACAGGCGTAGGAGCCATCACCATTGACGTAAGCGATCAAACGCAATTTGTTTATATTGATATAAACGATACGGGAAAAGGCATAAGCAAATCGAGGTTTAAAACCATTTTTGAACCAGGCTTTACAACTAAAAAAAGAGGTTGGGGCTTGGGTTTATCCCTCACAAAACGAATCATTGAAAACTACCATTCGGGCAAAATATTTGTTAAGAATTCTGAAATTGATAAGGGAACAACATTTAGAATTGTGCTAAATAAATAATGCCTGGCATATACATTCATATTCCTTTTTGTAAGCAGGCTTGCCATTATTGTGATTTTCACTTTTCAACTTCACTGCAAAATAAAAAGCCCTTTTTAAGTGCTTTGGAGAAAGAAATATTACTCCAAAAAAATTTCTTTGAAAAAGAATCATCTGGCATAATCAATACCATCTATTTTGGAGGAGGAACCCCTTCCCTATTAAGCTATGATGAATTAGCTGTTATTTTTGAAACGTTAAATAAATGTTTCACTATTAGTTCAACTGCAGAAATAACATTGGAAGCGAATCCAGATGATTTAAATTCGGCTAAGGTAAAAGAACTTGCTGGGAGTCCAATAAATAGACTAAGCATTGGTATACAAAGTTTTTATGAAGATGATTTAAAATGGATGAACAGAGCACATACTTCCGAGCAAGCAATTTCATCTGTAAAAGGAGCTCAAGATAAAGGGATTGAAAACATTACCATCGACCTAATTTATGGTATCCCAACACTTGACAATACCAAATGGAAAAACAATTTACAAAAAGCCTTTGAGCTTTCTGTTCCACACATTTCAGCATATTGTTTAACTGTTGAACCACGAACAGCCTTGGCTTATATGATAAAAAAGAAAAAAGTACTGAATATAAATGAACAACAAAGCATTGAGCATTTTACTATTCTAGTGGACGAAATGAAGCAACAGGATTTTGCACAATATGAAATTTCCAATTTTTGCAAAAACGAACAGTATTCAAAACACAACAGCAATTACTGGAAAGGCGAATCCTACTTGGGATTAGGTCCATCGGCTCACTCTTTTGATGGTAAAAACCGACAATGGAATATTTCCAACAATGCACTTTATATTAATTCTCTTGCAAACAACAAAATCCAATTTGAGCGTGAAGAATTGAGTGAAAAACAACGCTACAATGAATACATTTTAACTTCGTTGCGTACAATATGGGGAACCTCCTTGAATCACATAAAACAAGTATTTGGCGAAAATTATGTACAACATTGTTTAAAGGAAGCGCAAATCTATTTCAGCAATTTAGATTTGATGGAAGAGGAAAATAAATTACTTTTAACAGACAAAGGAAAATTGATTGCCGATAAAATTGCGTCCGATTTATTTATCATTTAATACGTCAATATGTTTACAAGCATTAACCACAAAGGGAAAACGTACAAAACCGATTTAGGTAAACCGATTGATATATCCATTCCATTGCGTGCGAAGCCCGATAATGTAAATGCCTGGTATGTGCCATCACCTACCATTGAACCGGTGAGAATGGGTGATTGGGTAGGTGATGTAAACCAAGGAGGCTCCGTAAATTTTAGGAATATTTTTTTTAATCCGCACGGAAACGGAACACATACCGAATGTGTGGGACATATATCAAAAGAGGATTACAGCATCAATCAATGCCTCAAAACATTTATGTTTATTGCTGAACTTGTTACCATACTACCCGATGAATTGGAAAATGGAGATAGAATAATTACAAAAAAACACTTTGAAAATGTATTGGGTGAAAAGCGTCCGGAAGCCATTGTAATAAGAACATTAAACAACAGCACTGCAAAATTGAGTATGCAGTATTCAAATACCAATCCACCTTACTTACACCACGAAGCTGCTGCCTATATTGTATCATTGGGAATAAAACATTTGCTTATTGATTTACCCTCAGTAGACAAAGAAAAAGACGATGGGAAATTACTTGCACACCTTGCTTTTTGGGAATATCCTGCAAATACACAAGCTGATAGAACCATCACCGAACTAATATACGTTCCAAATACTGTTTATGATGGCTCCTATTTATTGAATTTGCAAATGGCAAGTTTCGAGAATGATGCTAGTCCGAGTAAGCCGGTATTGTACCAATTAGTTAGTTGATTTTTGCTTGTAAATAGGAACCGTAGAGCAAGGTTCGCCATACATTATACTTTTTGCCACAGGTCGCAGCAGACGAGTAATTTCAACATAAGCACTTTCGGGAACAGGTAAATTACTGCAGCCTTTTATAACAATGCGTTGATCGCGAAATTTTTCAATCTCAATTTTTGATAAGGATTCATTAAATAAAACGGTTTCCAATACCTCCAAATTTCCAAACACTATTCTTTTTGCATAAGGCTCCAATGCTGTTGCTAATAACATATACGCCCAGGTTGGAACAATGGCATCGGCAGTACAAACCAATGCTACCATTTTATCTTGATACGAACTCCAATTTTCATTTTTAACAAATTCCCTGAAATCCTTTTCACGCAATATTAATCCCTGAAACAATTGTTCCTTTATGTCAAATACTACCCTATCTCCTTTTATATAAAGGTCTTCGAGGTTAAACTCTACCAATCCGCTTTGTGCTACTTTATTTACTATCTCCATACTCAATACTCTATACTCCCTTACATAAAACCCAACTCCAATTGCGCCACCTCACTCATCATTTCCTTTTCCCAGGGCGGTTCAAATGTTAGGTCTATTTTAGCAGATTTAATTCCTTCAATTTCACGCAATTTTTGTTCTACTTCAGGAGGCAATGTTTCGGCAACCGGACAAGAAGGCGATGTGAGTGTCATTTTAACATTTAGGTTATTCTCCTCATCCAAATTAATTTCATAAATAAGTCCTAGCTCCCAAATATCCACAGGTATTTCAGGGTCATAACATGTTTTTATCATATCTATGACTTTCTGCGTCAACTCCGTATTTTTAGTAATGATTATCGCAGACATACTATATGTTCTTTGTTTTATAAGCTAATGAATCCATTTTCATTTGCTTTATCATACTCACCAAACCATTTGCACGGGTTGGCGACAAGTGCTCTTTCAATCCAACCTTATCAATAAAACCCAATTGAGCATTAATAATTTCATCGGGTGTATGATTTGATAATACTCGAATCATTAATGCTACAATTCCTTTGGTAATAATGGCATCACTGTCAGCCGTAAAAATAACCTTTCCATCTTTCATTTCAGAATGCAACCATACTTTACTCTGACAGCCTTTTATTAATTTATCGTCTGTTTTATACGTCACATCAATCATGGGCAATGATCTACCTAAATCAATCAAATGTTCGTATTTCCCTTCCCATTCGTCACCAAACAACTCAAACTCTTCGGTAATTTCTTTTTCCGTTTCTTCTATTGTCATTTCAACATTTTTACTGCTTTTTCAATTCCGGCAATCAGCAAATCAATCTCTTCTTTTGTATTGTAAAATGCAAAGGAAGCACGCACTGTTCCAGGGATACAATAAAACTCCATTAGTGGTTGCGTACAATGGTGTCCTGTTCGAACTGCAATACCCAACTTATCTAATATTGTACCTATATCCAATGGATGTAAGCCCTCAATAACAAATGAAATTACGCTTGCCTTTTCTTTTGCATTGCCAATTATTTTCAATCCACTTATAGCACTTAATTTTTCTGTAGCATAATGCAACAATTCCTTTTCGTACTCTTTAATATTTTCTAAGCCTATTGAATTAACATAATCAATTGCAGCAGCAAGTCCAATTCCTCCTGCAATATGGGGAGTACCCGCCTCAAACTTCAAGGGTAAATCAGCATACACTGTTTTTTCGAAAGTAACCGTTTTAATGGTTCCGCCACCAACTTTATAAGGAGGCAATTCGTTCAACCATTTTTCTTTGCCGTACAATATGCCTACTCCTGTGGGACCAAATAATTTATGTCCGCTGAAACAATAAAAATCAGCATCTAATCCTTGCACATCCACCTTTTGATGTGGAACAGCTTGCGCCCCATCAATTAAAACAGGAATACCCTTTTCGTGCGCCAATTCAACAATTTGCTTCACCGGATTTATTGTACCAAGGGTATTTGAAATATGTGTAATGGCAACCATTTTTGTTTTGCTGCTCAACAATTTTTTATATTCTTCCAACAGTATTTCTCCTTTTTCACTGATGGGAATAACTTTCAGCACAGCACCTTTTTCTTCACATACTACTTGCCAAGGTAAAATATTACTGTGATGCTCCATGGCAGAAATAATAATTTCATCTCCAGCTTGTACAAATTTTTTACCCAATGAGGAAGCAACAAGGTTTATACTTTCAGTTGTTCCACTTGTAAAAATAATTTCATGAGGGTACTTGGCGTTCAAGTAATTTTGAATGGTTGCACGTGCATTCTCGTAAGCAACAGTTACATCCTGACTCAAGGTATGCACACCACGATGAATGTTGGCATTTTGATTTCTGTAGTAATTATCAACAGCGTCAATCACCGTTTGAGGTTTTTGTGCAGTAGCGCCACTATCCAAATAAACTAAGGTTTTGCCATTTACCTTTTTTGAAAGTATAGGGAAGCTTTCTCTTACCGAAACAACATCAAACACCCTATCTTTTATGGTCGAATTCATTTTACTCAAATCGTTTTGATATTCTTTCTTCTAAATAATTATGCAACTCTTCCATTCCTTTAATACCATCAAGCACTTCGGAAGCAAAGGCGTGCATCAATAATTTTTTAGCACTCGCCTCACTCAATCCACGTGCCCTCAAATAAAATATTTTGTCGGCATCTAGCTTTCCCGTAGATGTTCCGTGCGAACACTTCACGTCATCAGCATATATTTCCAATTGAGGTTTTGTATTAATAGTACCATCATCGCTCAATAAAATATTTTTGTTCGACTGAAATGCATTTGTTTTTTGTGCATCCTTTCTTACATAAATTTTACCGTTGAAAGTTGCCGATGATTTATCTTCGATTATTCCTTTATAAAGTTCATTGCTATTGCAATTTGGCTCACGGTGATCTACCAAAGTGTGGTTATCCACCACTTGGTTTCCATTGGTTAAATACAACCCGTTCAAATGCGATTCAATATGCTCGCCATCCAATACAATATTCAAATTATTTCTGACAAGCGAACCGCTTAAAGTAAAAGTGTGGGTAGAAAAAACACTTTTCCCTTTTTGAACTGCTTGAGTTGTACTCATTAAGTTCCCTAATTCGCATTCATTTTGAATTTTGAAATGATCCACAATTGCATTCGGCTCGACTACTATTTCGGTCAATACATTATTAAACGATTTCGCTGATAAGTCTAAAGTTTCATAGGATTCAACAATTTTTACTTGAGCATTTTCTTCCACCACAATTAAATTACGAGAATTTAAAATGGTGTTTTCAGAAGCAGAAGCAATGTGAATAATGTGAATTGGTTTTTCAATTACTGCATTTTTTTCAACCCTAATAAAAACACCACCTGAATAGAATGCTGTATTTAATGCAATGAATGCATCCGAGTTTATGTCTGCGTATTTTGAATAATGCTTCTGAAAAATTACGTTGGAGGTGGCATCAATAATATTGATTATTTGCAAACCTTTAGGCAATGAATTTATTTTCGAATGTTCCGAACTAAATATTCCGTTTTCAATAACAACAATAATTGCCTCTTTTAAAAACTGAGTACTTTCAATTTGCTGGGTAGAAAGTTTTTTAGAGCTAGAAAATTTAAAATCGCCTTTCAATGCCAACTCCATATTCACATACTTATACTCTTCACTCTTGCGACCAGGAATGCCTTGTTTTGAAAAAGCTTCTAAGGCTTGTTCTCGCAATTTCAAATCACCAAACAATGAATTCTTTGAAGACTCAAATTCAGCAATCAAACTATCCTTTATTGTCATTGTTTTTAAACCCGCTTCCATTATGCCCCTACTTCTTCTTTAATAAAATCATATCCCTTTTCTTCCAACTCCAATGCTAATTCCTTTGGTCCAGATTTTACAATTTTGCCATTGTAAAGAATATGAACCACATCCGGAACAATATAATCGAGCAAACGTTGGTAATGCGTAATGACGATTGTAGCGTTGTCCTTTGATTTCAATTTATTTACCCCTCCTGCAACAATTCTCAAAGCATCAATGTCCAATCCACTATCTGTTTCGTCCAGTATTGCCAATTTGGGTTCTAAAATCGCCATTTGAAAAATTTCGTTACGCTTTTTTTCACCTCCGCTAAATCCTTCATTCACAGATCGGCTTGCCAATTTACCATCTAACTCAACTAACTTTTGTTTCTCCTTCACCAATGCTAAAAAGTCTTTTGCTTCCATTGGCTCTAATCCTTTGTATGCACGAATCTCATTGATGGCTGTTTTCAAAAAATTAATATTGCTTACTCCGGGAATTTCAACCGGATATTGAAAAGCAAGAAACACACCTTCTCTGGCTCTATCTTCTGGAGAAAGTTCTAACAAGTCCTTTCCATTGAATGTAACGGAACCTTCAGTAACTTCATAATCTTCTCTTCCAGCAAGCACAGCCGATAATGTACTTTTGCCCGAACCATTCGGACCCATAATGGCATGAATTTCTCCTGCCTTTACTTCTAAATTTATTCCTTTCAGAATTTCTTTTCCGTCAATTGACGCGTGTAGATTTTTTATACTTAACATAATTTTTATTTTAACACAGAGACCGCGGAGTTATTTGAGTTTCACAGAGTCTCTGTGTATCTCTTTTTCCTCTATTACTCTGTGTTTAATTTTTTACCCAACACTACCTTCCAAAGAAACAGCCAACAACTTCTGCGCTTCAACTGCAAATTCCATTGGTAATTTATTTAATACTTCTTTGCAATATCCATTTACAATTAAGCCAATTGCTTTTTCATTGTCGATTCCGCGCGATTTACAATAAAACAACTGGTCTTCTCCAATTTTACTTGTCGTAGCTTCATGTTCTACTACAGCCGATTTATCTTTTATTTCAATATATGGAAAGGTATGTGCTCCGCATTTATCACCCATCAACAAACTATCACATTGCGAAAAATTACGTGCATTGGTAGCGCCTTTTGAAATCCGCACCAACCCTCTGTAACTATTATTACTAAAACCTGCTGAAATTCCTTTTGAAATTATTGTGCTTCTGGTATTTTTTCCAAGGTGCATCATTTTTGTACCAGTATCTGCTTGCTGGTAATTATTTGTAACCGCTACTGAATAAAATTCACCTACTGAATTATCCCCTTTTAAAATTACAGACGGATATTTCCATGTAACGGCAGAACCTGTTTCTACTTGTGTCCAGGAAATTTTAGAATTATCTTCCAAACAAATTCCGCGCTTGGTTACAAAATTGAAAATTCCTCCTTTACCATTCTTATCTCCCGGGTACCAATTTTGCACTGTACTGTATTTTACCTCAGCATTTTTATGCGTTACAATTTCTACTACTGCAGCGTGTAATTGATTCTCATCACGCATTGGAGCAGTACATCCTTCAAGGTAGCTTACATACGCATCTTCGGCCGCAATAATTAAAGTGCGTTCAAACTGACCTGTACCGGAAGCATTTATTCGGAAATAAGTAGAAAGTTCCATCGGACAACGAACCCCTTTGGGAATGTAACAGAATGAACCATCTGTGAAAACAGCGGAATTCAATGCTGCATAAAAGTTATCGGTGTAAGGAACCACCGAACCCATATATTTTTTTACCAATTCAGGGTGTTCCTGAACAGCCTCTCCAAAGGAGCAAAATATAATTCCCTTTTCAGAAAGTGTTTCCTTGAAAGTGGTTTTTACCGAAACACTATCCATTACGATATCTACAGCAATTCTACTTTCCACACCGCTTAAGCGTTTTTGCTCTTCAATAGAAATCCCCAGCTTTTCAAATGTTTTTAATAATTCAGGATCTACTTCATCCAAACTATTCAATTGCACCTTTGGTTTGGGTGCAGAATAATAAATAATGTCCTGAAAATTTGGCTTGGGGTATGATACGTGAGCCCAATGAGGCTCTTCCAATGTTAACCAATACTTAAATGCTTTTAATCGGTATTCCAACATCCACTCAGGCTCGTTCTTCTTTTTTGAAATAAAGCGAATAATATCTTCATTCAAACCCTTTGGCGCATTATCAGCTTCAATATCGGTAACAAAACCGTATTTATAATCACTGTTAATTTGCTCTTCTAAAATTTCGTTGCTCATTTTATTTTTCCCCTTGGGCACCAAGTCCACGTTAGGCTTAATGTCCTAAGTGTTCTCAGTGGTGAGATTTTTATACGCTAAAACTTTCTCCGCAACCACAAGTCCTGCTTGCATTCGGATTATTAAACACAAACCCCTTACCGTTCAAACCACCTGAATAATCAAGTTCGGTTCCTATCAAATATAAAAAGCTCTTTTTATCTACCACTACTGTTATTCCTTTGTCCTCAAATTTTTGGTCCCCATCTTTGGGAATCGTGTCGAACTCCAATTTATAGGAAAGGCCTGAGCAACCTCCACCCTCAACTCCAACTCTAATAAAGGAACCTTCCGGCTTATTATCATCCTTCATCAATTGTAGCACGTGTTCCTTGGCATTATTTGATACTGTTATCATAGCATTTATTTTACTGTGTTTATTTAGACCAAATCTAAATACAGTACAAAAATACCTAAAAAAAGGTATTGTAACAAGAGTAAATTGTTGTTTTTAGACGAATGACACAATTATGACAGCTAACAACAATTTGTTTTTACTTTTGCTGAATGACTTTAAAAAACGATTTAATAATACGAGCAGCCCTTGGCGAAAATGTTGAACGCAACCCCGTTTGGTTGATGCGTCAGGCAGGCAGAATACTTCCTGAATACAGAGCTGTAAGATCAAAAATGGGTGGATTTATAGAACTGGTAAAATCGCCCGAATTTGCTTGCGAAGTGAGCATTCAACCGGTGGATATTTTAGGTGTAGATGCGGCAATCATATTTTCGGATATTTTGGTTATTCCCGAAGCAATGGGCTTACCTTATAAAATGGTTGAAAGTAAAGGCCCTTGGTTTGAAAAGACAATTGGTAATTTAAGCGATATTGAAACGTTAAATATAGCTTCTGAAGAAAACTACTCTTATGTAATAGATGCAATAAAGCTTACTAAAAAAGAGCTGAACAACCGAGTGCCTTTGATTGGTTTTGCTGGGGCACCCTGGACTATTTTTGCTTATATGATAGAAGGGAGCGGCTCAAAAACTTTCTCGCAAGCAAAAAAATTCTTGTACACACAACCTGAATTATCACACCGTTTGTTACAAAAAATTACTGATAGTACTATTAACTATTTGCGTTCACAAATAAATGCCGGTGCCGATTTGGTTCAATTATTTGATAGTTGGGCAGGGATATTAAGTCCTGCTCAATACACTGAATTTGCTTTATCATATATTGGTAAAATTTGTGATGCGCTGAAAAAATCACACCCCAATACACCCATTACAGTATTTGCAAAAGGAGCCTTTTTTGCTTTAAAGCAGATGTCTGCTTTAAATTGTAATACAATAGGACTTGATTGGAATATGCCTATAAAACAAAGCCGTATTGATGTAGGAAGCAATAAAACATTGCAGGGTAATATGGACCCGTGTTTACTGTATTCAGACAATGCCACCATAAAAAGAGAAACCGAAAAAATGCTGGCAGAATTTGGTCCAATTAGGTATATCGCTAATTTGGGACACGGACTTTATCCTGATATAGAAAAAGAAAAAGTGATTCATTTTGTTGAAGTAATAAAGAATTACAAGCATTCCTAAAAACAACAATCGCTGTCAATAAATAGCTGCCATTATTTTGAAATAAAGATAATACTGTTACTTTTGTCTATTGTTAAATCTTAATGTTTACTTAACACAACCAAAAAATAAATTTATATGAAAATGCAGTTTAAATATATCGTTGCACTTGCAGTAATTACTGTTGGCTTTAATGCATGTAAAAAAGGTGAGGGTGAAGGTGGCGGAGCAATTATAAAAGGAGTATTAACCGCAAGTAATGTGCACTCTGTTAGTTCGGGCTCAGAGCCTGAAGCAAACACCACTATTTTTATCAGCTACGGTGCCGATAGAATGATAGCGGACAAATCTGTTAAAACCGGTACAGATGGTTCATTTGAAATTCCATACCTCAGAAAAGGCACCTATAAAATATTTGCTTATTCATTAGATCCTGCACTTGCAAACCCATCTACTAATATAGCGAACAACCCCGTTTTAACTCCGGTTGAAAAAACGATTGAAATTACCGATAGCAAAGGCACTTATGAAGTAACTGATTTTTCAATTAACAAAGATGCTGACGATGGTGGCTCTGCATCTATTAAAGGAAGGGTTTATGCACATTACCACGACAGCAAATTTCAGGTAGTTACAGGTTCTGATTACCATCCTGATGAGGATGTGTACATTAATTTTGGTGACAATGTAAATTATGGTACTAAAGTAAAAACCTCTCCGGACGGTTCATTTATATTTAATTATATGCGAAAAGGCAAGTACTCTGTATATGTTTATTCAAGAGATACCTTGCCAAATCCCGACCATAAAACCGCTGTAAAAATGACATTTGAGATTACCGACAAAGCTCAGGTGAAAGATTTAGGGACATTTATCATAAGAAAATAGTATGAGAATTCGGCTTTTATTATCGAGCATTTCACTATTATGCTTATTTTCATTTTATTCTGTTGCTCAAAGCAAAAAGAATATCAAAAAAAAATAAAGTAAAATCAACTTCTGTTACTACAACTGAAGATGTTAAAGGTGCTCAGCAAACATTCAAAGACACTTATGAAGAGTACGATTCAGATGGCAATACCATAGTAGATATAGAGTACAATCCGGATGGCACTTTCAAAAAAAAGGAAACCTATAAGTTCAATAAGAACGGAGATGTTTTAGAACATGTAGTGTACGGAACCCAAGGCGAAATTAAAAAATCTACCACGATGAAGTACAGTGCATTATTTGATAAGATTGAAGAATTACGTTACGAAGGAGCTTCTAATAAATTAGTTGAAAGAGAAGTGTATACCTACAATGCGCAAGGACAAAGAACTTCGGAAGTAACCTTGGACGACAAAGGCACATTGATAAAAAAAGCAATTTATACTTACGATAAGAAGGGATTGAAACTGGAAAAGAAAACCGTAGACGGAAAGGATAAATTATTGTCGGATAAAAAATACACATACGAGTACAAATAAATGGTAGATACAATACGAAACATTATTTCAGATTTCAGGCCAATCACCTTGGCGGAGATGGAT
Organism: uncultured Bacteroidota bacterium; assembly: GCA_903840505.1. Taxonomy (GTDB): domain Bacteria; phylum Bacteroidota; class Bacteroidia; order UBA4408; family UBA4408; genus CAIMGI01. The sequence continues at coordinate 3,865 of CAIMGI010000130.1, read as the reverse complement.
AGTGTCAAGCTATTGGATAGAACGGATACAAAATTTATTTTTCCCATCAGCAAGTTGCCACAAGTTCTCGATTTTATTAAAGAACATTATAGGGTGCTAGAAGTAGAAAACAGCCGAATAACCGACTACGAAACGCTCTATTACGACACACCTGATTGGGAGCTTTACACGAGGCACCACAATAAAAAATTAAACAGGTATAAAATTAGAGCAAGAAAATATGTGAACTCTGATTTGCATTTTTTTGAAGTAAAGTATAAAAACAACAAAGGTCGTACTATTAAAACGAGGGTTAAACAAAAGTCGATTGAAAACGATATAAAAGATAAGGCGAAAATGTTGTTGGAGGAAAATACCCGCCTTTTTTCAAACCAACTCGTTCCGGCTATTTGGGTAAACTATTCCCGCATTACTTTTGTAAACAACAACTTGGAAGAAAGAGTAACCATTGATTTAAACCTTACTTTTAAAAGAGAAGGCAAAGAAGTAAAATACGAAACGCTTGTTATTGCTGAATTAAAACAGGACAGAGCACGTTCCCGTTCTTTATTTTTACGAGCAATGAATGAATACCGCATCAAACAAAATTCAATTAGCAAATATTGCTTAGGGGTATCACAGTTGATTCCTGAAGTAAAAAAGAATAATTTTAAACCGAAAATTTTAACACTTAATAAAATACTATATGCTTTACCACATTCTGCTTGATGCTGCAAACGAGGCTGTTGACCCCGCAGTTACTTCTATGTTTTTTGACAAATTGAATGAAAAATTCTTTGTTCGTTTATTAATTGATTTAGTGGCCGTTTTCTGCCTTATTCGCTTAATATATTACCCTCTTTATAAGAACAAAGAATTCTTCTTTACCTTTTTTATGTTTAACATCATCATATACTTGTTAACGTATGTGTTGAACAAAGTGGATATGTCGACAGGAGCTGCCTTTGGTTTGTTTGCTGTATTTTCATTGCTCCGTTATAGAACTGAAGACATTACTCCAAAAGATATGACCTACCTTTTTACGGTGATAGCAATGGGACTTATAGGCTCAGTAATGAAAGGGACCTATTTTGAAATGGCATTGGTTGAATGTATTATTATTGCTGCAGTATATGCATTGGATAGTAACTTATTCCTTAGAAAAGAAATCATCAAAAATATTCAATACGAAAACATTGATATGATAAAACCCGAACACCACGCAGAATTATTAGAAGATTTAAAGAAAAGAACAGGATTAAGTATTCATAAAATTACAATCGGAAAGGTTGATTTTTTAAGAGATACTGCGATTATCAAAATATACTATTATGAGGATCTTCAAAAATAAACAAATCACTCTTTGTATTGTCTTAACATTGTGCTTTGTATTCACAATGAAAGATTTTGCATCTGCTCAGATAGTGAATAGGGATGCTATGTTTTGGTCCACTATAAGTCTTGAAAAAAAAATAACACAACGCTTATCTATCAATATTGATGAAGAGTTAAGGCTTCTTAATAATATAAGCCAAGTGAATTTGAACTATATGAATTTCGGTAGTTATTTTGCTATTGATAAGCATTTTAAAGTAGGAGTTGTATACCGCTGGATTGAAAAAAATAATATGGATGGCAGCTATAGTCACAGACATCGTTTTTACGTTGACGCATCCTACAAAACAAAAATTAAATTTGTTACGTTTGCCTACAGAGCAAGACTCCAAACACAAGTTAGAGATTACTATTCAAGTATAGACGGACGTATTCCTGAAAGCTACTGGAGAAATAAATTTGATTTTAAGTTCGATATCAACAAACCTATTACACCTTATATAGGTGCCGAATTCAGGTATCAGTTTCCAAATATGCGTTTAAAGGAAGCAAATAACGAATTTAACAGAGGAAGGTATTATGCTGGATTTAATTATAAAATAAGCGACCGATATAGTTGCGGTGCATATTATTTATACCAACGAGAGTTTAACATAAACAATCCCGAAAGAGACCACGTTTATGGTATTGAATTTGGAATAACCTTATAGCCGTAAATTCTAAAAACGCTATTAAAATCAATGCGTCTTCTATAATTACATTAGTTGCTTCAAGGCAATTTCAAACGCTGTTTTCGCAATATGCGTTTTCTCAGAAGAATATCCGTGAGCATTTTTAACAGCTTGTAATATAGTATTGGAAGTATCCGAAAATATTGCCTCATCTGTTAGCTCAACTTTGCTTTGCATCAAATACGCAAACACCCTGGCCATACCGCAATTCGCTACAAAATCAGGAATCAAACTAATTTTACCATCAACGTACTCCGTAATGGGTCCGAAAAATATTTCTTTGTCGGCAAAAGGGACATTTGCACCGCAAGCAATTACTTCTAATTTTTTATTTATGAGTGACTCTACTTGCTCTTTGGTTACCAATCGTGATGAAGCTGCCGGAATAAATATTTCGGCTTCAATATCCCATATTTTTTTATTTGCCTCTTCAAACGGAATTAAATTTGTAGAAACCAATGTGTTATTTTTTCTGTCTAAAAACAATTGTCTTACTTCCTCAAAAGTGTAACCTTCAGTATGTATTAAGCCACCTACTCTATCAATAATACCAACAATCTTAACTCCACTTTGTGCCAAATAAAATGCTGCGGCCGCAGCAACATTTCCCCATCCCTGAATGATGGCTCTTTTGCCTTTTATCTCTCCACCATAAACAGAATAAAAATGCCTTACCGATTCCGAAACACCATAACCTGTAATCATATCAGCAACTACATACTTATTTTTAACCTCAGGTGAATACAGTCCATTCTCAATAACCTTAGAAACACCTGTACGCAATTGATGAATCTTTCTCTCTCTTTCAATTTTATCAGATTTAAAATGTCCGTTTACTACTCCTTCTTGCGGATGTTGTAAACCATATTTTTCGGTAATCGGTATCACTTCGTGAATTTCATCTACATTCAAATCGCCTCCAGTACCGTAATAATTTTTCAATAGTGGAACAACTGCTTTATACCATCTATCAAGCACTTCACCTTTTCTAGGATCGTTAGGGTCAAAATTAATTCCCGATTTAGCACCACCAATTGATGGTCCCGAAACCGTAAATTTCACCTCCATTGTTTTGGCGAGCGATTCAACTTCTCTTTTATCTAAACCCTTTCTCATACGAGTTCCACCTCCGGCTGCTCCGCCACGCAAGGAGTTAATCACTATCCATCCTTCCGCTTCTGTTTCAGAATCCTTCCACTCAAAAACTATTTCGGGTTGTTTTTCTTCGTATTTTTTTAGTAAATCCTTCATTGGTTATGCCTTTACATTTTTTTAGTAAACAAAGAAGTAAAAAAAAAACGAACTGGTCAACAAAATAATTGTCATTTGTACAAAGTATACAAAGGCGCTTTCTTATAAATAAATGGCTCCGGCAATGCTGTTTTTACTTGCACCGGTAACGGACGAAAGGCAATTTGTTTGTTCCCTGTATCTTAACACTCCTAAAAAAGCAAAGACAAGGGCTTCCTTAAAATCAATAATTTTTTCATCAGGTCTGATTATCCTGTGATTTGTGTTCTGCTTAATACGTTCAATCAAAAAGGAATTGTGTGCACCACCACCCGTTACAAAAATAGTTTTGTTTTGAAGATGCCTTGTACTATTTTTTAGTTGAATGGCAATGTGCTCATAAAATGTTCGCAATGTGTCTTGTAGAGAAATAGATAGATCTTGAAGCAATGGCCCTATCTCTGCTTCTACCCATTCCTTGCCCAAAGATTTTGGAAAAGATAAAGTATAATACTTTAAACCATTGAGCTTATTGAGTAATCCCTCATTTATGTTGCCTGTTTTAGCTATATCGCCATTAAAATCAAATT
>CAIMGI010000129.1 GCA_903840505.1 uncultured Bacteroidota bacterium | reverse complement strand
GGTAGTGAAGAACTAAGTTCATATAATTGAATTGAAAAGAGCTCTCGAAAATCGGGAGCTCTTTTTTTATGGGTGAATGTTTTACTCTTTTATCAATTTGCAAATTCCATGCTGACCATCTGCATCTAGTTTTTTAACCAAATAAAAACCGGGATTAAGCGAACTAATGTCCATTTGTATTGCATTTGATGTATAATTAATCCATTTACTTTCTATAACTGATTCACCGAGTAAGTTCATTACAATAATTTTTGAAACATTTAATTGTAAGGTCTCCCAATGAATAGTAATGTTATTTGAAGCTGGATTAGGGTATATTCCTATTGTATAAGAATCTATTTTATTGTTTGGAAAGTTGCAGTTGAAATTGTGTAATTGTAATTCTTCTCCTGCCCACACCCTTCTTTTTGCAATGAAAGGAAATATTCCGGGATAGTCGATATTGAATGCCAAACCTGTTCTGGGAAATTCAATTTGTTCTCTAGATTTTTGCGTTAATGAAATACTGAAATTTTCAATGCTGTTTATTTTTTTTTCGTCTTCAATAAGGGCATTTCTGATAAGGTCTTGCCAACGTATTATGGTGGGAGCTATTTGTTCGGTTTGAAATTTACCTGAAAGCATTTGGCATACTGTGTTTAAATACATTTCTTTCCATTCAGGAACACTGAATATGGCTTTTAACAAAGGCCTTTTGTCAAATGAATTCGTAGGAATCAAGTACTTGTAATCGCTGATAATTAACTTAAGAAGCAACTTGTGGTCCTGCATCGTTTCGTTGAAATCCCAAGGTAGCCAGCGAATTTTTCCATCGGGATGTTCGTACAAATAAAAATTGTTTCCACCTCCCCAATAACTGTCCCAACTAAACACAAGTTTTTCTACTGCAAGGTATTTTAAATATCCTTCCACGTCAAATACAGCACCTAACTTTTCTTTCATTTCAGCCGGAGGGGTATTGTTTACAATATCCACAAAATGAAAAAAGGTAGACCAATCGCTACTGTCTTCATTTGTTTTTAAAAGAAGACCTTCATTAATATAGGGTGTAGTGTCGTTCCCAAACCAATTGAGCGATACACCTGCTCCTCTGTCGGTTTTATATAAATTGCCATTGTTGTTGGCTTTTCCGTATTGGTCTTTTAAAAAAGTTTTGTCAACATTTTCAATTAATATATAAAGTCCCCAATATTCATCATTAATGTAAAGTTTTGCATAGGAGGTTCTACAGGCAGGTAATCCTTCATCACGCATTAGCTTAAACACAAGTGCTTCTCGCACAAAGCTGGGGTCGTCTGTGCCGTTGTTTAAATTTATTTTTTTGAGACCATTGTATTTTTGATCTTTAAATTCATCGAAGGATAATTTAAATGGTTTTTTCTTTGAAGCATTGTTGATACTGTTTGAGTAATTTCCTTTTTCTCTGAAACCAACCGAGTCGAGCTTTTCGCCATCAATGGTAACATTGCACATCCTGTAAATTTCAGGGTAACTTTCGGGTTTGTTTAAATTTCCTTTAAAATCCGATTCTAATGTTTCAAACCAATCAGGAATATTTATTTCTACTCTTATTTCGTGCAGAATACTATCGTTCAGTAAACTTTTGCCAGATTGAGCAAAGAGGTTTGTACTAATAAAACAAGTAAGTATAAAGTAACTTAATTTTTTCATTACAAACTTTTTCGGGTGTTTAGCCGTTTGTAAAACTGCTTGTATTCTTTGCTGAATCGTATGCCCATATTAAATTGCAGCCCATTTCCCTTATGGATATTAAACACTGTTCTTTGATTCGACAATTCCATAAAAAATCGATTGTTTCTTTTAGTATTGTATTCAATACCTGCTTGTAAACCAAAGCTAAAAAAGGGATTGGTATTGAGTGTTACCGAATTCATATCAAATCTGCCACCGATATAAGAAGTAACATTTTTAGTATAATCGTTGGGTAAATAATAGTTGAACCCGAGTCCCATTTTAAAAATGCTGTAAGGTTTGTAGGGCATTAAGGTAAGTTGTAAAAAGGATGAACGGTGTTTGCGTCTCATTTTGCCAATTTTTACACCAAAGCCCAGTCCGCTTGAATGCACTTTATCATATCTGAAAGTTGACCAATAATTTATATTACCCAAGCCTATAAAGGGTGAAACAAAAAGTGTTTTATAGGATAATCCTGTAATCGTATCAATGGATTTCCATAATAATTCTGATTCGGAATAATCGTATTTTCTCAATACAATTTTTACAGGATCCGATTGTATTACTTTTCCGGTTAGCACCTCACCACTATTTAATACCACTTTGTCTCTCGGCATATTACGCTTTTTTACTTGTGCGTAAGTCAGTTGAATACTTAGAAGTAAAAATAAAGTGAAATTATATTTCATTGTTGAGTCTTACGAGTAAAGATACAAAAAGCTATTAAATTCAATATATAAGAAGAAAAGAGTAGATTAAGATTTAAATTAGCCTAACATCTTGTTGATTTTTTTATTTTTACATAAAATTAAAGCAATATGACATTATACCGTGCGGCAGCTATTTTCAATAAATACAAAACACCTTTTTATTATTACGATCTCAATTTATTACAACAAACCATTGATGAAATAAAAAAATATTCATCGCCTTATAACTATACTGTTCATTATGCTTTAAAGGCAAATGCAAACGATAAAATACTTACTGTAATAAAAAATGCAGGATTGGGTGCCGATTGCGTAAGTGGTAACGAAGTAAAAAAAGCTGTTGAAATAGGTTTTGCTTCCGACCATATTGTTTTTGCAGGTGTTGGTAAAAGTGATGATGAAATTAATTATGCTTTGGATCATAATATCAGTTGTTTCAATTGTGAGTCCATACAGGAAATGGAAGTAATTAATCAGTTGGCAATAAATAAGAATAAAATTGCTTCTATTGCTTTGCGCATTAATCCCAATGTGAATGCAAATACGCATAAGTACATTACTACAGGTTTGGAGGAAAATAAGTTTGGTATTAATACCTGGCAATTGGATGAATTGCTTGAAAAATACAAGGGCTTAAAAAATTTAAAAATTATTGGTTTGCATTTTCACATAGGTTCTCAGATAACAGATTTGTCGTCCTTTAAAAGTTTATGTATGAAGGTGAATGAGTTGCAGCAGTATTTTTTAAGACATAAAATTAACCTTCCAACCATCAATGTTGGTGGTGGCCTAGGGGTTGATTACCATCATCCCGATACAAATAGCATTGCTAATTTTAAAGATTATTTTGACTTGTTTCATCATTTCTTAGAATTACAGCCCAACCAACAAGTACATTTTGAATTGGGCAGAGCCATTGTTGCTCAATGTGGTAGTTTAATATCCAGGGTATTGTATATAAAAAATGGCATCAATACGAATTTTGCTATCTTGGATGCCGGTATGACAGAGCTTATTCGTCCTGCTTTATATCAGTCATATCATAAAATTGAAAATATATCCAAGACAGAGGAATTGACAGTGAAATACGATGTAGTAGGACCTATTTGTGAATCAAGTGATTGTTTTGGTAAAGCTGTTGATATGCCCTTAACTGAACGGGGTGATTTAATAGCACTTCGAACTACGGGTGCTTATGGTGAAGTGATGGCTTCGGGCTATAATTTAAGAGATAGGGTAGTTGCATATTATTCAGACGAACTTTTTAAAAATTAGAAAATGGAAAAAAATTTCAAGCAAATATTGCCCTCCATCAAAGCTTTTGTTTTTGATGTGGATGGTGTATTAACAGATGGTTCGGTGGTGCTTATGCCCGATGGGGAGCAAATTCGTACGATGAATATAAAGGATGGATATGCACTTCAATTGGCAATTAAAAAGGGCTATTATGTTGCCATCATTACAGGTGGAAAGTCGGAAGCTATTAAAGCCCGTATGGAAGGTTTAGGTGTATCTGATATATATTTAGGTGCACACAATAAGATTGATTCATTGGCTGATTTTATGGGCATATACGATATAAAATACGAAGAGATATTGTATATGGGGGATGATATTCCCGATTATGAATGTATGCAAAAGGTTGCCGCTGCAACTTGTCCTTCGGATGCAGCCCCTGAAATAAAAGCGATTTGTACATATATATCACAACAGCCCGGTGGAAAAGGCTGTGTGCGTGATGTATTGGAGCAAGTAATGCGCGTTCAAGGAAAGTGGTTTGATGGAGATGCTTTTAAGTGGTAAATCGATGATGAATTTGTTGCGTTTAATTCGTTGGAAAAATTTGGTAATCATAGCATTTACAATGTATGTGATGCACAATTGTGTAATGTATTCAATGTTGCACATCAGTGAATTTGAACTTCAATTGAATGGATTTTACTTTTTTTTATTGTGTCTGTCTGTCTTGTTTATTGCTGCTGCAGGATACATTATCAACGATTATTTTGATACAGGCATTGATACTGTTAATAAGACCGATAAAGTGATAATTGGGAATAGTATTTCCAAGGACACTGCAATGAAGTTTCATTTGGCCTTTAATTTTTTAGGAATTGCATTAGGCTATTATATTGGTTATCGGTCGGGATTGACCAAGCTGGGTTTTATTCATTTAATTTCAGCAGGTTTACTATGGTATTATTCCAGCGATTTTAAAAAGCAATTCCTTGTCGGTAATATTATTGTTTCTATTCTTCCTGCATTCGTCCCTCTTATTCCGGGTTTATATGAAATGCCTTTGTTGTATGTGAAATACAGCAAAATATTAGAAGAAGCAGGAGCTAACTTTAATTTCATTGCCTACTTTTTATTGACTTATTCAGCTTTTGCTTTTGGAATATCATTGATAAGAGAAATTGTAAAAGACATTGAGGATTGCATTGGCGACAAAGAATTTGGCAGAAATACATTGCCTGTTTCTTTGGGTGTTACCACCACAAAATGGATAGTTGCTGTTTTAATACTTGGCTTAATGCTTGGTATAGGCTATTTTCAACAAAAGCAATATGGGGCTAACGACAAAGCTTCTTTTTATTATTTGTTGTTTTTATTGCAAATTCCTTTTGGATATATACTTTATAAATTGATTAAATCGCAACAAGAAAAGGATTATGCCTTTATTAGTACCCTTCTTAAAATCACGATGATGTTGGGAATAAGCTATTCTTTTTTATTCTCTTATTTGTTACTTCACTAAGCGTATGTTGGCGAATAACTATAAAATTATTTTGGCATCACAGTCGCCACGCAGACAAATGTTGCTGAAAGAAATTGGTTATGATTTTGAATTGCGTTTAAAAGATATAGAAGAAGATTTTCCTTCACACCTAAAAGCCCAAGAAATTCCCTTGTATTTGTGCGAGTTAAAGTCGGATGCTTTTGTTGCTGAATTAAATGAAGGAGAATTACTCATAACTGCCGATACAGTGGTATGGGTGAAGGAACAAGTAT
>CAIMGI010000128.1 GCA_903840505.1 uncultured Bacteroidota bacterium | reverse complement strand
GGTGAGTTGATCGAATTTGCAAGCGGCTTAAAAGGAATTGTATTGAATCTTGAAGAAGACAACGTTGGTGCTGTAACTTTAGGGTCGTCAAATGATATTAAAGAAGGCGATACAGTTAAAAGAACACGACAAATTGCGTCTATTAAAGTGGGTGAAGGAATGTTGGGGCGTGTTGTGGATACACTTGGTCATGCTATAGATGGTAAAGGTCCGATTACCGGAACCTTGTACGAACTCCCTTTAGAAAGAAAAGCTCCTGGTGTAATTTATCGTCAACCGGTAAACGAACCATTGCAAACAGGTATTAAAGCAATTGATGCGATGATTCCTATTGGTCGCGGACAACGTGAGTTGGTTATTGGTGACCGCCAAACAGGTAAAACAGCGGTATGTATTGATGCTATTATCAATCAAAAAGAATTTTACGAAGCAGGAAATCCTGTTTACTGTATATATGTTGCTATTGGACAAAAAGGTTCAACAGTTGCGAACATTGTTAAAGTATTAACCGACAATGGCGCTATGCCATATACTGTTATTGTTGCGGCAAATGCTTCCGACCCTGCACCAATGCAATTTTATGCTCCATTTGCTGGTGCTGCTATCGGTGAATTTTTCCGTGATACCGGTCGACCTGCATTAATTGTTTACGATGATTTATCAAAACAAGCTGTTGCTTACCGTGAGGTTTCTTTGTTGCTAAGACGCCCTCCGGGACGTGAGGCATATCCTGGGGATGTGTTTTACCTACACAGCCGTCTGCTTGAAAGAGCTGCGAAAATAAATGCATCCGATGAGATTGCTAAAAACATGAACGACCTTCCCGATTCATTGAAACCAATTGTTAAAGGTGGGGGTTCACTTACAGCATTGCCTATAATTGAAACGCAAGCGGGTGACGTATCGGCATACATTCCAACCAACGTAATTTCAATTACTGATGGACAAATATTCCTTGAGTCGAATTTGTTTAACGCAGGTGTGCGACCTGCTATCAACGTAGGTATATCTGTATCGCGTGTGGGTGGTAATGCTCAAATTAAATCCATGAAAAAAGTGGCGGGTACATTAAAGCTAGACCAAGCACAATACCGTGAATTAGAGGCATTCTCTAAATTTGGTTCTGATCTCGATGCTGCTACAAAATCGGTACTTGAAAAAGGTGCTCGTAACGTTGAAATATTAAAACAAGGACAATTTTCACCGGTGTCAGTTGAGAAACAAGTTGCCATTATTTATTGTGGTAGTAAAGGTTTATTAAGCAGTATTCCATTGGAAGATATTAGAACATTTGAAAATGAATTTTTAGAATTCTTGGATGCTAAACATAAAAATGTATTGGTTGATTTAAAGAAAGGCTTATTAACCGATGAGGTTACTGGCACATTGGAAAAAGTAGCAAAAGATTTATCTGCGAAATACAAAAAATCATAGTAGAAAAATTCAAGGATATAAAGAATGGCTAACCTTAAAGAAGTACGTAACAGAATAGTATCGGTTTCATCGACCCAGCAAATTACCAAAGCAATGAAAATGGTAAGTGCAGCTAAGTTGAGAAGAGCACAAGATGCTGTTACACAAATGCGTCCTTACGCCACCAAGTTGAAAGAGATCTTGGAAAATGTAAGCTCTACCTTAGAAAGTTCAGAGGGCGGGAATTTTTCGGCTGTAAGGGAAGTTAAAAACGTATTGATTGTTGCTATAACATCTAACAGGGGGTTGTGTGGTGCGTTTAATGCCAATGTGGTAAAAAGAGCCACATACTTGGCAAAAACAGAATATAAAAATTGTAAAGTAAGTGTACTTAGTATTGGAAAAAAGGCTGATGACGCTTTCAAAAAAACCGATTACGGCATTATGGGTTCGGATATGCCGAAAAAATTAAATGAGCTATTTGACCAACTTACTTTTAATAACGTTGCTCCAGTTGCGGAAAAAGTTATGGAGGCATTTGCAAAAGGGCAGTTTGATAAAGTAGTATTGGTATATAACCAATTTAAAAATGCTGCGGTACAAATATTATCAACCGAACAAATGTTGCCTGTGCAAAAACCTGCTGCAAGCAATAGTGGTAAAAAACTAAGCATCGATTATATTTTTGAACCCAGTAAGGAATTTATTGTAAAAGACTTGATTCCTAAATCACTGAAAATACAGTTGTATAAAGCATTATTAGATTCGCACGCAGCGGAACACGGTGCGCGTATGACTGCGATGCATAAAGCAACCGACAATGCAGGAGCCTTGATAAAAGACCTTAAGTTATCTTATAACAAAGCACGTCAAGCAGCCATTACCAACGAGATTCTTGAAATTGTGGGTGGTGCTGAGGCCTTGAATGGGTAATTCTTTTAAAAAGAGATTCATTATTTTAAATAAAAAGAGGCGTACTTAATAATGTATGCCTCTTTTTATTAATACTATTCTGCATTGGAAATAAGTATTATGCTTGTTGCAATTTTTTAAAACTGCAAAATATAAAATTCTGTATTGTGTTGAAAGGTGTTGTATGATCAACTGTTATACATTTTACTTTTTCAAAAAACTTTTGCAGCCTTTCAGTCATAGTCGTTTCCGAATATTGTTTGATTTCTATTCCACTACATTTTTTAGGTCCTTGTTCCGAAAATGTTCCTATAACTAAAATGCCTTTTGGCTTTATCCTTTGTTGAATGATATCAATGTAATTTTCTATTTCTTGCTCTTGTGTTAAAAAGTGGAATGCTGCGCGATCGTGCCAAAAGTCATATTGTTCAGTTGGTTTAAATGTTGCGGCATCTGCCACTATCCATTTTACTCTTAAAGCCCTTTCGCCCAGCCTATTTTTTACTCTTTCGAGCGAAGTGGCTGAAATATCAAGCACGGTAATATCTGTATAGCCAAGATCCAGCAAGGTGTCGACCAACAAGCTATCGCCACCACCCACGTCAATAATTTTTGCAGTTTTTGGAACATTAAATTGGGTTAAAAAATCCAATGAAGTTTTGGGTGTAGGCTGATACCAACTCACATCTTTAAGTTCTTTCGTTTGATAAATACTGTTCCAGTGTTTTTGTTTGTCAAAGTTTTCCATGTTAATTCCTTTTTTACAGCATTAAAAAAGCTTTCATAGGTTCCCAATAGTAATTTTTCCAGCCATCCTTAAGAGCATCTACTTTGTGCTCGGGAACACCTGTTTGAGTAAAGGAAAGTTTTGTCTTTTTACCCAACTTTTCAAATACAAAAGTACAAACAGAGAAGTGGTCTTCGGGCCAGCCCTCTTCTTCAAAATGCCAAGCTTGGACAATTTTTTTTCCTTCTACTAATTCAATATTGTATCCGCTACAGTAGCCGTCAAAAACCCGAAACTTTCCGTTTATTTTTGTGCTCATAGTTACTTCCGAACCGGTAAAAGCCGAATGCGCTTTTGGGTTCATTATCAATTGGCAAACCTCTTCGGGAGCAGCATCAAATGTTATATTTTGTTTAATGGATTTTGTTTTCATTTATTGTTTTTTTACAAATGTGTGGCGCTTATTTAAAAATAAAAAAGCCCACACAATTTTGTGTAGGCTTTTTTATATAAACAAATTTCAATTATTTTGAAATCGTAACTTTTTGCTTGTAGGTATTCTCACCTGCAGTTATGCTAACAAAATAAATTCCTGAAGATAAATTTGAACCATCCAATTGGATGTAGTTTCTACCTGCATTTAATTTACCTTGATTTGAAGATGCAACAACTTCACCTGTTACATTGTACACTTCCATTTTAACAAATTCACTTTGTTCTAAGGTAAAAGAAACCTCAGCATTGTTTGTAAATGGATTAGGGTAAACTGCAATAAAGTTTTTTCCTGTGGTTAATTCTTTTATGTTACTAGGAGCTGCCGCGTATGCTGCTTGAAACACTTCCTTAGTAAGGTTATCTTGAATAAACGCAACCACACGAAGCTCGCCATTTACAATTGGCGCACCACCACCTGCAGGAATTGTATAATTAAGTGTAGTATTAACAACCTGACCGGATGTTTGTGCTGTCATTGTTGTACCACTTGCGTTTGGCAACATTTTTCGCATTACATCATAAAAATCAGTTTCTCCATTTGATTGTGGAGAGTGGCTTACGTGATCCTCAACAACAGCACAATGTAATTTAAGATTATTCGATGCAATACCATACTGTGCTGTAGATTTTACATATGCAGTAAGGGTAGTACCTACAATTTTGTAAGAAACATTCATTGCGAACAAACCAGGATTGTTGTTATAATCTTCATCTAAAAGTGCTTGGTTAACATAAAAAGGATGCCCATCGAATCGAGTACCTGTCATATTTACGTGTGGTATCCCACTTACACCATAGTAATCGTGACGATCGGTACATTCTTGTGTATAGCAAGGGTCTCCTACGGCCGGATAATTCATTTGATATTTAATAGCACAAGATTTTGCGTTATTGTTATCAAGCAAAGCATTAAATGTTGGATTATTTGCTGCACAAGGACCACAAGTTGAACTTGTAAATTGTTCGAAAAGAACAGTTCGTTGAGCCAATGTTGGAGCAATAATTACAGATTTTGTTTTGTCATCATCTGCAGGATATTGGTCAACATTACCGTTAAGGTTAGAAGCCCAAACTTTTACAGAGTAAGTTCCTGTAGCACCCGGATTCCAAGTGGCTGGATGAGTAAAAGAATATGTTGCTAAAGGAGCAATGTTTACTGGAACGTTTGCCGTAACAGTTGCGCCACCATTAACAGTATAATTTAAATCCATTGTTGTGATAGTTGCAGTACCTCTGTTTATTAATGTACCTGTAACAGAATAAGGCGCGTTTGCCAAAGACAAATAGGTATAAGGAGCAAGAGTAAAAGATAAAGCTCTTAAGTCATAAGTGTTCTGCACTCCATAACCAAATTCATAATATACGTTATCAAGTGGCGTATCCAATTCCTGAGGAGTTTGTGCTCCCAAATTTGGAGAGCCTGCTACAGAATATGCGGTTGCGTTGTTAATTTGTATACCTAATGAAAGAGTAACGGGTGCTGCTGTTGGTGTTCTTTGATCTACAATATAAATCTTATTGGTAGTCTCTTCCAACACAATCGCCCAATAAGTATATAATGCATAACCTGGAGATGTGTAAGAATTAAACTGTATCCATTGTTGACGATTTGGCGCAGCACCAAAAAGCCTTGTACGAATTTCATCATTTGCACCACTACCTTCTAATCCCCAAACACAAATAGAGTTGTCGGGAATAGACGCATCCGGTAAGGCTGCATTATTTGTTGCCGGTGGCGTTACTGCTGCAACATCAAAGGTTAAAACGCCTGAAGTTGATACTTTGAAACTGGTAACAGGTGCTCCATTAAAATTAAATGTAAATGGCACAGTTGCGTTTGATGACCAAGCAGGGGAAGCATTTCCTCCTGTTTTGATTACCGTCCAGCCAGCTGCTCCCGGCTGTTCAATGTCGTTGTTTAAACCTCCAGGGTTCATTCCCGGGGCTAAATTTGGGATGTAATAATATTGCGCATAACCACTTAGGGCTGCAAATATCATTGCGGTTAATAATGTAATTGTTCTTTTCATCGCTATTATTTTAAATGGGTTTGAGGAATAAAATTAACACATTAATGTATACCAAGCAAATAAATAGTTTGCTTTATACGCTATGCTTTCTTTAAAAAAGAAAAACTGCGACTTAATATGCATTATATTTGTATTTTTATAGGAAATGATGCTTAAATGATGCAAAAAACGCAACAAATTTTGATTATTGGTTCTGTTTGGCCGGAACCCAACTCCTCGGCTGCCGGAAGCAGAATGATGCA
Organism: uncultured Bacteroidota bacterium; assembly: GCA_903840505.1. Lineage (GTDB taxonomy): Bacteria > Bacteroidota > Bacteroidia > UBA4408 > UBA4408 > CAIMGI01. The sequence goes on along the minus strand of CAIMGI010000128.1, from coordinate 10,549 downwards.
GTTGATTGAAGCTTTTCAACAGCAAAAATGGCAGATTACTTTTTGCAGCGCGGCCTCTGAGAGCGACTTTATGTTTGACTGGAAGAGTTTGGGGATAACGAAAACTAATATAGAACTTAACAATAGCAGTTTCGATTCTTTTGTTGAGCAATTACAGCCATCAATGGTTGTTTTTGACAGATTTATGACCGAGGAGCAGTTTGGCTGGCGTGTAGCCGAAAAGTGCCCCAATGCGTTGAGAATATTAGACACCATAGATTTGCATTGCCTGCGTGTAGGACGCCAAACGGCCTTTTATGAAAATCGAAAGTTTTCAAATGAAGACTTATTATTAAGTAGTGTTGCTAAAAGAGAAGTCGCCAGTATTTTTCGCTGCGATGTGTCATTACTGATTTCGGAAATAGAAATGGATATTTTGGTTAACTTTTTTAAAATCCCCAATTCCCTATTATACTACCTGCCTTTTATGTTTAATGCTATTGATTCCGAAGCAACAGAATCTTGGTCAAGTTTCGAAGAGCGAAGTAATTTTATAAGTATTGGCAATTTTTTACACGAACCCAACTGGAATGCAGTATGTTATTTAAAAGAAAGTATTTGGCCGCTTATCCGAAAAAAATTACCCCAGGCAGAACTGCATATATATGGGGCATACGCTTCTCAAAAGGTTACTGAAATGCACCAACCTAAAACTGGTTTTTGTATAATGGGTAGAGCTGAAGACGCAAAAAATGTTGTTCGGCAAGCAAGGCTATGCTTAGCACCTTTGCAATTTGGTGCAGGATTAAAAGGGAAATTAGTTGAAGCAATGCAATGTGGCACCCCGAGTGTAACAACAGATATTGGCGCAGAAGCAATGCACGGAAAATTGGAATGGAGTGGAATTATTGCAAATGGTGCCGAAGAAATAGTAGCGGCAGCAGTTGAATTGTATACGAATGAAGCTACCTGGGAACAAGCACAAAAAAAGGGTATTGAAATTATTAATACTATTTATTCGAAAAAGAACCTTTCACCCAAATTTATAGAGCGGCTATTAGACACACAGAACAATCTGCTAAAACACCGAACGGCTAATTTTATGGGGGCTATGCTAATGCATCATACTGCTGCAAGCACAAAATATATGTCGCGATGGATAGAAATTAAAAACAAAAGGAGTATTGCTACATAACAATACTCCTTATTTTTATTACTCTACTACCGGGATTTCCAAATCAATTTCTCCTGATTTTTCTTTTATGGTAAGTGGCACTCCGCCATAAACAGGCATACTGATAGCGCTATCGTAACCTACAGCATAAAAATAATAATCACCTTTTTTCAATCCATCTATGTGAATATGCTCTTCAGTTGCATCTCCAACTAAAGTCATATCGTAATTTGCAGCATCTGTTCCAGGAGAATCCTTTGTATTAAATTTTACATAAACGGTTGCTCCGTAAATAGATTTCCCATGGTGTTGGGGTATTGCAGCCACAGTGACTTTTCCTCCAGTACCTGCTTTTTTACAAGCTGAAAATAAGGCAATAACAGCCATTGTTGCTAAAATTATTCGTGTTGTTTTCATCTGATTTTTTTTTAAAATTAGTTTAATAAATAAGAAACTCCTGCTTTTATTTTAAAAGCAGTAAAATTTTGTATTCCATTTTGCTTTTGCAAAACAGGTAGGTCAACCATTGAGTAAAAAGAACATCGTTTGTTGGTGAGCAATGACAATCCTGCTCCCACATATACCCTATAGCTCCCGGTATTGTGAAGCAAAATATTTTCCTTATACTGCTCGGCAATTGACTCGCCCGAAAAAGTAAAAATTGTATTCAACATCGGCTTTCTTTTCAACATTGCTACACTATCAATTGACCTTTTGGTTAACGAATATAAGGCAGAAATGCTGTAATTAAAACTATTACCAAAATCAATTCCTTCATAACCGGTTGTTGTATATTTATATCCAACATTCGCTTTAAAAGTTGTTTTGTAAAATACTTTTTTAATACTTGCACCTATAATTGGGTCGAATGAGCCCGAACCGACTATGAGTCCATTTGTATTGATTCCCTTTCTCGCAGTTGGTAATTCCACTCCCCCTATTAAAATACAAGTTAATTGAGAGGTGCAATTTGTATAAAGTGAAAATGAGCTCAATATGCTAATGTCCGCGAAACTTTTTGTGTTCAATTCCTCCGTTTTTTCTGCTGTACTATTATACATTTTACCGTGCATAAAAACGTATGGGGCTATTAATGATAGTGAAAATCTATTGCTTAACCCAATGGAAAACTTGCCTATAGCAGCAACAAGATTTTTCGTATTTGTAACCAATCCATAGCTATTTAAAGCAGATTCTGTTTCATCCGCAGTCAGCGATTTGAAAACGCGTTGTTCTGTTAAAAGCTCTGCTTGTAACTGACCTTTTTTTAGTTCACCAACACCATTGCTTGCATAATTAAATGATACATTTCCGCTATTTCCGTTGCAACAACTACAACTTTGCGACTGAGCAGTGTAACTTTTAAGCAACAGTATTGGCATTAGAAATTGTATAATACGCATATACTTGTTTGTTAAATGAAACTTTTTGACGTAATAATAACGTCTTATCAAATTTTATTTAACAACGAGGAGGTTGAAAAATTCTGCCGGTATTTTTAGAAGATAATTTATCCTTTTCTAAAGAAATTGAATATTCTGATCTTGGTCTATTAGTTACAAAAACCGGTGATACGGTTTCCGCAAACAACAAAAAATCTTGCTTTTCTTTTATTGGGTTAGCAGGAATATTAGACTTCTTGTCGTTTTCAGCAAGTTGCTTTTTAAGGTAACATTTCCCCTTGCAGCAAATAATTGTACTCTTTTTATTGATACATAAATTTGCAGTGATGTATTCCTTGTTTATTTGATAGTTCAAAACAATAAAAAACTTGCTCAAAGATTGAGAAAGGAATACTAATGCAACTACAATATAAGTTAATCTAATCACAGTCACAAAAATAAAATAATTATGCTATCCACCAATCATCTTTTTTATTTCATTCAATTTCATTAATGCTTCAACAGGTGTTAATGTATTAATATCTGTTTTTTGTAGTTCTTCTTTTATGTTTTCTAACACGGGGTCGTTTAATTGGAAAAAACTCAATTGCCCTTCAACTAGCTCAGCACTACTAGTAGTCGGTTTCCAACCTTCTTGATTCTTATGTCTTGTTTCTTGACTCTTGACTCTTGGCTCTTGATTCCCCTTTTCCCCAATCTCTTGTCGCCCACCTGAATCTTTAGTTTTTTCTAATTGCTCCAAAATTTGATTTGCCCTATCTAACACTTTTTTGGGCATTCCGGCCATCTTCGCAACATGTATTCCAAAGCTATGTTCGCTGCCACCAGGCATCAATTTTCTCATAAACAACACCTTGTTCCCAACTTCCTTAACTGATACATTAAAATTTTTAATGCGGTGCATACTGTTTGTCATTTCATTTAACTCGTGGTAGTGCGTTGCAAACAATGTTTTTGCTTTTGCCGTTGGGTGTTCGTGCAAATATTCTGCAATTGCCCAAGCAATAGAAATACCATCGTAAGTACTGGTGCCACGACCAATTTCATCTAATAGAATTAGGCTGCGATTAGACAAATTATTTAAAATGCTTGCTGTTTCGTTCATCTCCACCATAAAGGTTGATTCGCCTGAAGAAATATTATCGGAGGCTCCAACACGGGTAAAAATTTTATCTACTAAACCAATGTTTGCGTGTTTTGCAGGAACAAAACTTCCCATTTGTGCCATTAATACAATGAGTGCCGTTTGCCGTAACAAGGCCGATTTACCACTCATATTCGGACCTGTAATAATAATTATTTGTTGTTTATCATTGTCTAAATACACATCGTTGGCAATGTATTCTTCACCTATAGGCAATTGCTTTTCAATTACAGGATGACGACCATCTTTTATATCGAGCGTATTGTTTTCGAGTATATGTGGCCGAACATAATTGTTTTTTGTGGCAATGGTAGCAAAGGAAAGCAGACAATCCAAGCGACCAACTAAGGATGCGTTTAATTGAATAACAGAAATGTAATCACCTAAACTAAGTATCAAATCTGTAAATAATTTTGTTTCCAATGCTAAAATTTTTTCCTCGGCTCCTAATATTTTTTCTTCGTATTCCTTTAGCTCAGGTGTAATGTAACGTTCAGCATTGGTAAGCGTTTGCTTTCTTATCCATTCACTTGGTACTTTGTTTTTGTGTGAATTGGTAACCTCTAAATAATAACCAAACACATTATTGAAAGATACTTTTAAGGAAGGAATTCCTGTTCGTTCACTTTCGCGCTGTTGTATTTGTAGCAAATAATCTTTGCCCGAAAATGCTATTTTACGTAAATCGTCCAACTCGGCATTTACTCCGTTTGCAATCACATTTCCCTTGTTAACAAGATATGGAGGATCAGCAGTAATTTCCTTTTCTATCCTCTCTATCACCATTTTACAAGGATTAAGCTGTTCTGCTATTTTTTGGAGTGATTTATTATTGGAGTTTTTACAGGCAATTTTTATGGGTTCAATCGCACTTAATGCTCTTTTTAATTGAACTGTTTCCTTTGGTGAAATTCTTGCTGTTGCTACCTTTGAGACTATTCGTTCTAAATCGCCAATCAATTCTATTTGCTCCAGTATGGCAGAACTCGTTTCTGTGTTTGATAAAAAATAATCGACTACTTCAAGCCTTTCATCAATGGGCGATTTATCTTTTAATGGTAAAGCCAACCAACGTTTTAACATTCGAGAACCCATTGGAGAAACGGTTTGGTCTATTATGTCAATTAAGGTTTTTGCATTGTCGTTATAGGAGCCAAACAACTCTAAATTACGAATGGTGAAACGGTCGAGCCACACGTATTTTTCCTCTTCAATACGCGAAAGTGTAGAAATGTGTTTTACTTTGTCGTGCTGCGTGTCAGCTAAATAGTGCAACGCAGCACCGGCAGCAACAATGCCTTGTTCCAGATTTTCTATACCAAATCCTTTTAAGGACTTTGTCCCAAAATGCTTTAGGAGAGAGTCGTTCCCAAATTCATATGTAAATGCCCAATCGTCTAAACCATAGGTATAAAATTTATCTCCAAAAGTTTCAACAAATAACTTCTTTTTATTTTTTTGAAATAGTATTTCACTTGGACGAAAACTCTGCAAGAGTTTATCGATATATTCTAAGGAGCCCTGTGCCACATAAAATTCCCCGGTTGAAATATCCAAGAAACTAACTCCCGAAATTTTATCGTTGATAAAAACACTCGCTAAAAAATTATTTGTTTTATAGTCTAATATTTTATCGCTGTAAGACACACCAGGTGTAACCAATTCAGTTACGCCTCGCTTGACAATTGTTTTTGTCATTTTAGGATCTTCCAATTGGTCACAAATTGCAACGCGTTGCCCAGCACGCACAAGCTTTGGAAGATATGTGTCTAATGAGTGGTGAGGAAATCCGGCAAGCTCAATAAAGGAAGCGTATCCGTTTGCTCGTTTTGTTAATACAATACCTAAAATACCTGCCGCTTTTACTGCATCGCTGCCAAACGTTTCATAAAAATCGCCTACACGAAACAATAACAAGGCATCGGGATATTTTGCCTTAATGGTATTGTATTGTTTCATTAACGGGGTTTCCGTTTCAGCACTTGTGCTTTTTGCCGCTCCTTTGCTTTTTGCCATTACGGTAAAAATACAAAACCTATTTACATCTATTGGTTAAAGTTTTTAACAGTAAATTTGTGCTATGGAAAGACGAAAAACCTTAAACGAAGAGCTTGGTAGATTATCGGTAGACGAGTTTAAAGAATCTATTAAAACGCCTGTGGTTATTGTACTTGACAATGTTCGTAGCTTAAACAACGTAGGCTCTGTTTTTCGCACGGCAGACGCATTTTTAGTAGAAGCTGTTTATTTGTGCGGCATAACGGGCAATCCACCCAATAAGGAAATTCAAAAAACAGCTTTAGGTGCTACTGAAAGTGTTCATTGGAAACCATTTGTCACAACCACAGAAGCAATTGCTGAACTGAAACAACAAGGGTTTTTAGTTTATGCTGTTGAACAGGCACAATCGGCTATTATGTTACATCATTTTAGCCCTGAAAAAAATCAGAAACTGGCACTTATTTTTGGAAATGAAGTAAATGGGGTTGAGCAAGAAGTAATTAATCAATGCACAGGAGTAATTGAAATACCGCAAGCAGGAATGAAGCACTCCTTAAATATTTCAGTAAGTGTAGGTGTTGTATTGTGGGATGTTTATTATAAAATGAAAATCAAAAGTTAGTTTCTCTTTTTCTTCACTTTTTTCCTGTACTCCTCTTCTTCAATCATTGATTGTTGAAGATCATAATAGTCGCTATACATCTTTTCAATCTCCGTATTTATTTTTCCTGTATAATTATAATCGTAATCAAAAACACTCATAAACGTATTATAATTTATTTTGGCTATTGGCTTTTTAAGCACCGAAACATTCAAGCCTTTTACCTCTTCAAAAATCCCTATATCGAATGAAAATTCATAATTCTTCACTTTGTTTTGGGGCATCTTTGTATTTATTTCAATTATTTTTGAAACGCACCTTTTTTTACTTATCTCTATACTAAACTTTCTTTGTAATGGAAGTTTAAAATCTACTTTCCCTTTCCTATTAGAATAAAAAGCAGTAACAAGTTCCTTTTTTTCATTCAATATACTAACAAGTGCACTGTCAAGAACCCCTTTTTCTTTGTCTTTATCCTTTAACAATTTAATATTGCCCTTCATCTCAACATAATTCTTTACGCCTAGCAAAAGACTATCGTTTTGTTGTGCAATAGCATTACTTAGTGATGTTACAAAAAACAGAACAGTAAGCAATCTTTTCATAGACTTGGTATACGAAAAATAAGATGGTTAGTTTCGGGTAAGCAAATTATTGTTTGTTAGTAAAAAAGAATAACGCCCTCCATTACGAGAGCGTTATTCTTTGAATTTTATTTAATAACTATAGTGCTTTAAAGTCTGCATTTTCAAACCACTTTACAAACTCCATATCTTCTTTCGCCTTTTTACCTAAAGATGCATCTTTAGCAGTTGCGCTTTTTAAATTACTCAACACACCAGCAGCATCTCCTTTACGTGCAGATATGATTGCTTTTAAGTAAAAGCCCATTCCGCTGTCTTTATCTTGTGATGCCTCGATAGAAGCAGAAGCTGCATCATTAACTTTATTTAATACTTTTCCTAAAGCTGAATTAAATGTATTATAGCTGCCATAGTTAGATACTGCTTCACTGTATTTTCCTTGCATTACTTGAATGTTAGCTGTATTGTAAGCAACTTCAGGACCTGCACTAGTTGCTGATCCGTATAACGCTAATGCAGCAGCACGATCACCTTTCTTAATTGCAATAATACCTAAGTTGTTTTTAACGATTGCATTGTTTGCAGAAAGTTTATCTGCTTTCTCAAACTGAGCTTGCGCATCTGCGATTTTATTTTGGTTTAAATAAAGCACACCTGCATTGTTCGGTCCTCTCCAATCATTTGGATATACACGAGCAACATTGTTAAAAATGGTCATTTGTGTATTCATATCATTTGTTAATGTAGATGAATACAATAACTCTTCTACTGTTAAAGAATCTGGAGTTGCAGCAGACATTGTACGTAATACGTCATCCGTTTTGCAAAGTTTTTCTGCTGTTACGTGAACTTTTGATCTTCTCAATTTTGGTAAAATTTGATCTGATATTTCAGTATATGCTTTTGAAATATTTTTAATTTCTGATTCTCTCTTATCCAAATCAGAATAAGTAGTAAGTATACGTACAATCATTTCTTTATCAGGAACAGTTGATGCTTCCATCAATGTTTTGAAACCATCCCAATCTTCCGCCGTTGAAGTTTGGCTGTAAAAATTCTCTTGTGTTCCGGCTTCCATTTTCATTTTTTTGAACTCTCCAACCAAGTATTTAGCGGAAGACTTTCCTCTATCAGTTGCCAAGTTTGCATTCTTGTCTTGTTCACCATCTGGAGAAGCGTAAGAAGAAATTGAAACACCTTTTATTGTATAATTCTCTTTTTTACCGACTACTTTTTTTCCTTCTAATATATCAGTTTGGCTGTTTTTGATAAAAGCAATCATCTCTTTTACCGCTTGCTTGTTTGTTTCAGCACCTCTTACGTCTGCCTGACTCATTAAGAAGTTAATTTCAGCATCAAATCCCATTGGTATCACCTTTGGCATTTGGTCTTTACCCAATAAAGCTTTTTCATCACTCATTATCCACAAAGGAGTAACAACTGTTGCATCGGCAAATTTTGGTGTAGTATATTCTTTTTTAACTTTTCCTTTTTTGTTTGTGATTGTTGCTTTTCCAACTAATTCGGAAACTTTCATTCCTGGCTCATACGCAACTTTATCAGAATAGTTGAAGCTAGTTCCTGTAGCTTTTTTAACCAAAGTTCCTTTGCCACCTTTAATTTTTTCTCCATCAAAAGAAATTGTTTTCAATGCCTTTTCGCCACCTGCCCATTTAATCATTGGAGTGAATGTAGCTGAATTTCCCTTTGCAAAAGTTTTAGGAGGAATAACCCCTTTTGCAGTTACAACTACGGTATCACCGTGCATTTCTAAAGGATTTGGAGTTACTTCATAGGTAACTTTTGACCAATCGGTTGGCTTACAAGCCACCAATGCAATTGCACCAGCAACCATCATAGAAAATCCTTTCAGGTATTGATTTTTCATTTTTTGTAATAGTTTATATTAAACTTAAAAGTGGTTAGTACTCTTGTTCAGAGGGCAAAGGTAGTTTTTTTTTGTTAAGAACAAAGTTTTTGTTGTTTAAAACCTCTTTCCGTTTATTTTTAGTGCTTTGATTTACAACACAATATGGCTAATCCCTAAAGGGTGTTTTAAACTAAGCGTTTCCTTTAATTTAGAATACAAGGTGTTGTAATCTGATAAATCAAGACTTCTTATGTCGACTATGATTACAGGAAACTCCTTGATTTTTTGAAAATGCAAAAGATATTCCGCTTGTAATGAATTCAGGTAAGTTGATTCAATGTTCTTTTCATATTCTCGACCTCTAGTAGAAATATTTTTTAATGCACTTTCAACTTTGGTTAAAAGATATATAACAATGTCGGGCATTATTAGCTGTTTCCTTTTTTCGTCAAACAGTTTTGTGTATATGTCTTTTTGTTCGGAAAAAAGTGTTGCCTTTCCGAAAATCAAACATTTATCGAAGCAATAATCTGCAATCGTCTTTTTTGAGAAATCGCTGTCTTGAATTTGTTTAAATCGCTGTTCTAAAAAAAACGACTCTACTTGTAATGCATATTTCTCTTTGTCTTTATAAAAATTCGGCAAGACTGTATTCTCTTCAAATTTTTCAAGTAAACATTGCGAACCAAGCTCTTCGGCTAAATATTTAACGGTTGTTGTTTTTCCAACGCCAATTAAACCCTCTATACAAACATAGTTATAAAGCATCTTTTATGGGTTTTACCTCCAATTCATCGGAGCAATTAAGAAGCAATTCGGCAATTGTTTTTTTTAAAACTGGATGAACATAATTTGCAGCCAAAGCACTTAATGGCAACAATGTAAATTTTCTATTATGCAACTGAGGATGAGGAATAACAAGGTTTTCTGTTTCTATGATATCGTTATTAAACAATAAAATATCAATGTCAATAATGCGTTGTTGCCATCGTTCATTTTTATTTCTGTTTCTTCCCAATAATTTTTCAATACCCAACAACGTAATTAGCAATTCATTTGCCGACAGCTTTGTTTGTATTTTTAACACACAATTATAAAACGAAGGCTGTTCTTTAAATCCCCAGGCTGCAGTTTCGTAAATAGCAGAATGCGCATCAATAATACAACCTGCTTCTGCAATTTGATTTTTTGCATTTCTAAGTTGCTCCAATCTATTGCCAATATTTCCTCCTAATAGGATGTATGCCGTGTTCATTTTATACTTATTGATTTTTATAATAATTTCGAATAACAACCTTTTGCAATTCACGTTTTAAAATAAGGTCGGTTATTAGATGAGAATATAGATCTGTTGGGTTTTCCTTTGTTGCTTGTTGAATTTGGGTATCGCTTAAATCGATTCTATATAATACGGCCATAAATTTTTGCCTATTATTTGTCAACATTTGGTCGATATGTGGCTCCACCTGATTGAACAACTCTTCGTATGCATTGTAATTATTTCCCGAAAATTTTATTTCCAATCCAAACATTCCAAAATCTTTTATGAGTTGCTCGGCTGTTTGCTGAAGCATTTCCAGTCTGTTGAGATAGGGATTAATATCAAATTTCATTCTAAAAATTTACTTTTTAATTCCTCACTTGGTACCATACAGGTTTCTTGTTTACCAAAAAAGCGGTGCCTATTTCGGGATATAAATTTATAAACAAGATTACGAATTGGAGCAGGAATAATTATAAATACGTATAGATCGGAAGAGCACACGTCTGAACTCCAGTCACTAGTCTTGATC
>CAIMGI010000127.1 GCA_903840505.1 uncultured Bacteroidota bacterium | reverse complement strand
TCTCAAACATTTGAAGATTTGCACAAGGCTATTCAGGATTCAATAGGATTCGACAACAAGCAATTGGCATCCTTTTATATGAGTAACGATATGTGGAGAAAGGGTAGGGAGATAACCTTGATGGATATGAACGAGGAAAATGAAGAGGCTCCAAAATCAATTATGAAAAGCTGCAAACTTGCAGACTTTATTGAAGACCCACACCAAAAAATAATTTATGTTTTTGATTTTATGGCGATGTGGAATTTTATGGTGGAATTGATGAAAATTCAACCTGATAATGCAAAAGTAAAATATCCAATTTGTAGTAAAAGTGTTGGTGTTGCCCCAAAGCAATATAAAAATGGCCTTGCTCCTCAACCATCTGATGACGATGATGATGAACCAAAATCGAAGAAAAAACAAGCTATGTTTGATGATGAACACGAATATGGTTTGGATGCAGACGATGATGAATTGGATGGTTTTGGCGAAGAGGATGAAGAGGGTGGCGAATCCCGCGAATCGTTCACTGAATTCGAATAAGATAACATTTGAATAAGTACCTTGTAATTGTTGTTGGTCCTACAGGTGTTGGTAAAACAGCCTTTTCCATTTTACTTGCTCAACATTTTAATACAGCCATTTTATCGGCCGATTCAAGGCAACTCTACAAAGAATTAAACATTGGTACTGCCAAGCCCACTAAGGAAGAAAAGAAAGGTGTAGAACACTTTTTTATAGACTCTGCTAGCATTACCGATAGTTATACTACAGCAAATTTTGAAAACGATGCATTGCTTTGTTTAGATAAATTGTATGAAAAAAATAACATCGCCATCCTTTGTGGTGGAACAGGTTTGTATGTAGATGCATTGTGCAATGGCTTGGATGAGTTGCCGGAAAAGGATGAAAAGATTAGAGAAGAATTAAATTTGCTTTTTGAAGAGAAAGGTATTGAAGGGTTACAAGAAAAGCTGAAGCACTTGGATGAAGTGCAATTCAACAAAATGGATAATCAAAATCCACAACGATTAATCCGGACCCTAGAGGTTTGCTTAGTAACCGGGAAACCTTATTCGGAATTGCATTTAGGAAATAAAAAACAAAGAGACTTCACAACCATAAAAATTGGTTTGAATATGGAAAGGGAGCTTTTGTATGAAAGAATAAACAGCCGGGTGGATGATATGATTGAAAAAGGTTTGATAGAAGAGGCGAAAGCATTGTATCCCAACAGAGTTTTAAATGCGCTTCAAACGGTTGGTTATAGCGAATTGTTCGATTGTTTTGAAAACAAAACAGACTTGTCGACAGCCATTGAAAAAATAAAACAACACAGCAGGAATTATGCAAAGCGACAATTGACTTGGTTTAGAAGAGATACTGAAATTAAATGGTTTGAACCGACTGATGTGCAAGCTGCGATTGACTGCGTTAAGAATGCAATGCAAGAATAATAAACGATGTTAGGAATAATAAGAGACTATAAAAAGCTCGAAAAGTCGATACTGAATTTAATATGTGCCGAATTTTTTATTCAGCTCATCAATGCCTCTTTCCTTTCCATTCAGCTTATTTATATGCAAAAGTGTGGTTACTCCGACCACGAAAGTGCGGGCTTTGTATCATTCCGATTTTTAGGTGTTTTACTCTTTGCATTGCCTCTGGGTTTGTTTATTAAAAGCAGAAGCATAAAACCATTTTTTTACTTGTCTTGTTTAACGGTTCCATTAACGGCATTGATGATTATTTATGCTACTTGGAATCATATGGATGTTTTGCTCTATGTTGCACAATTTTTATGGGGCATATCATTTACTTTTATGCAAATACCCATTATGCCTTATTTGCTGCGCAATGCCAAAAAGGAAACACAAACCGAGGCAATTGCTTTGAGTTATTCAACTTACAGCTTCGCAGGAATTATTAGCGGGTTGCTTATTTACGCACTCAATACCCTTAATCCCATTTTTTTCGATGAAAAGTTTATTCTTGAAATAATTGCCATCAGCGGTTTTGGCAGCGCTTATTTTGTGTATAAAGCAAAAATGGTTGATCACGTACAGAAGGAAGAGAAAACAAAGCATCGTTATTCTTTGAAAGAGTACGATTGGAATCTTATTTTTAAATCACTTTTTCCTACACTAATAATTGCAGTTGGGGCGGGACTTACCATTCCATTTATCAGTATTTTCTTTTACAATGTACACCATCTTGATACCAATCATTTCTCTATTATTAGTTCGGCAGCAGCAGTATTGGTAGCAATGGCGGCTATTTTGGTGCCTAAAGTAAAAAGGGAAATAGGCTATAAAATTGCCATTCCTGCTACGCAATCTTTTGCGGTATTGGCATTGGTTTTACTTGCTACTACTCAGTTTTACAGTCATATGCACATAGCCGTTTACATCGCTGTAGGTTGCTTTATGTTACGCCAACCACTAATGAATATGGCAGGACCAATGACATCCGAAATTGTAATGAATTATGTGGGACATAAAAACAGAGAGATGGTAAGCGCACTTACAGCGGCCATCTGGAGTGGTAGTTGGTTTGTGAGTTCAATTATTTTTAAAGTGCTTCGAGAAAGAGATGTCCCCTATGTTGAAGTGTTTTTTATTACTGCTTTCCTTTATGGAATAGGGGTAGTGATGTATTATTTTTTAATACTCGATTACAATAAGCGGGAGAAGTTGGGAATGATTGTGGATGATAAGGTGGAGTAGCTTAACTTCCTTTCAATACATCCCCATCAAACTGCATAGGCAACAAGTTTGCAATACTATCAAATACAATCACCCTTCTTTTTTTTGCATACATAATTACCTGAATGGGTTTTTCTTGCAGTATTTCGTATTCCAACAAAGCTTGTCGGCACGAACCACAAGGAGTTACAGGAATGATATCTCCAGTTTTTTTTGCAACAGAAACTATGGCAATACACTTGATTCGAGTGCCAGAATTATTTGCCATTGCCGACCACATAGCCACTCTCTCGGCACATATTCCCGATGGATAAGCAGCATTCTCCTGATTGTTTCCTTTTATAATAGTTCCATTTTCAAGCTTCACAGCAGCTCCAACATAAAATCCCGAATAAGGAGCGTATGCCATTTTAGAAGCTTCTTCAGCTGCTCTTACAACTTCTTGCTGTTCAGGTACAAGGTCGGTCATTGCTGGGTATTCAGAATACCATAAGCGAATTTCTTTTTTTTCCATAGCTTAAAAACTAAAACGTATTTGTGCTTTTATTTCCGATTTTGTATTGCCTTGAATTTCACTTAATGAACCCTCACTAATGATACTTTTATTATTATAAAATGTTTGAGCATAGCGTAACCAAACTTCAATGTTGCGAGTGATATTATAATTCAATAACAAATAAGTTCTACTGCCTTTTTCAGACAATGCCGGAAGCGAGTAGGAGTATAACACTTCATTTTCATAAGCATAAATTCTACTGTCGTAACCATCGGTATCAAACAAGGCATAACGGAAAGTAATGGAAAGTGGCTTACCCAATGCTTTATACATTACATCCTGGTAAATCATATATCCGTGTTGTGCGGCTGATTCCTGCTCATAGTAATCGATCAGTTCTACTCTGCTTCTTAATTTGATAGATGGGGTAACACTGTAACTTACATTAAAGCGATAATTTGTTTGCTGCGTTTTTATTAAATAGTCCAATGGGTTTAAGTTAAGTGAGCTGTTTTTTTCTTTGTTACGCTGACGTACTCTCAAATAAGCATCGGTTTTTTTGGAGGGAGTATAGTTAAGTTGGGCAATAAAATCATTTCCGTACGAAGGGCTTGTTGTTTGGTATCGCAACCAATCAAAGGCGAATCGATCGTAGTACCCTGTTAAAGTTATAAAGGGAAAGGGCTTGGTAGAAACCCCCATTAAGAATCCCTTTTCATTTGCACTTTTACTTGATTCAGCAACCGGATTATTGAAAATAGGCTGAAAATTTCGTTGGTAGTTTCGTTGTAAAAGTGAAACAGAAAAGCGTGGATCTAAACTAATGATAGCACCATTCACAAAAGCCATTCCACCATTCTCGCTTCTACTTGCTTCACCGTATATGTTAATGTTATTCCACAAATAACTGTAATCAAGTCCGGCATTGTAATTATGTGTTCCGCTGAATTCAAATTGGTTGTAATAATCAAGATTGCGTTTTAATAGGGTGTTATATTGAACTGCAACTAAAGTTGTTCCAATCTTTAGATTTTTGTGTTTATATGAAATATTTCCACCACCAATTTTTTCGGTAATCACATCCTTGTCGGCAATGCTGGCAGCTGTATTGTGGTATCCTGTTGTTTGCAATGAACTAACCGTTTCGATAGAATTGGTTGCGCTATCTAATAATGACACATTTGCATCTATTTTTTTAATTGATCCAAATCCTGTAACGTCAAATTTCCACATTGGAATTGTTACAGCAGCACCCCTCAAAAATAAATTTTCATCCACCGAAGTATAAGGAGAAATACCTCTTGCATTGCGTTTTAAAACCATTGCATCGCCCGATTTTCCAAATGCCAAACCACTCCACATTGTTAAGCCTTGTCCGAATTGGGCTTGGTAATCGCCAATTGCTAATGATTTAAATTTACCAATATTGCGGATATAAAAATGTGCCGAATAAAAATCGAAACCTTGATTTTGAGTTCCTTTAAAGAATTCTTCTCCTGCATCCTTTTGTGCAGTTAAACCAACACTTATATTATTGCTGTATGTAAATCGGTAACGAGCGAACATTGTTTGTTTGCTGCCTAAATAGCGTGAATTAGGACTTGCAAGCAAAGCTGAATCTGTAATAGAAGAATAGCCTTTTTCGTTTTCAATTACTTGTTGAACCCTATATATAACAACATGTTTCGAGTTCTTTATTATTTCATTAAAAGATAAATTTGGTTTGTTATAATTTTCCGAAACCGTAACGTAAGGCAGTATTTTTTGAATAACGTCTTTTTCAAATCCTTCAATGGTTTGCAGCTCATACAAGAACAGCAGATTTCCATTCTTGTCAATGTGTTCCATTAATTTGTTTATCTGGATATCGTCTAAAAGATTTAACTCACTCAATTCTTCTTTGTTTGTGTAATTAAGGTTGATTGGGTGTTTTTTGTAGTATTCTAATTTGTCGAGTAAGCTGGTATAGTCATAGTTTCCATCAGTTTCGGCAATGTTTTCGATTTTTTGTTCTATGACATTGTCTTTTAAAACATCCGGTGTATCTTCTTGTGCAATGGCATTTACGGCAAATTGAAAACAAATTAATACCGTAATAATTTGCCACTTGCTCATCCTTATTTTATCTTGTAATTCATTGATAAACCGGCAGTATATCCCAATTGTGGATGAAAAGAATTGTAGAAATCGAGT